>CAYGLT010000005.1:11033-23556 GCA_964350875.1 uncultured Phycisphaeraceae bacterium
CTGGCCGTTGAAGCCGGGGACGAAGTTGTTGAGGCCGGGGACGAAGCCGCCGAAGCCGTTGACGAAGGAGGGGTTGATGGTGTTGAAACCGAAACCGTTGAGGGTGCTGTTCATCATGGGGCTCTGACTCCTGCTATGCGTGCGTACGGGTGTGTGCGCGATCCGCCATCCCGACCGAACGCTCGGCCCGGATTGGCGTGACTGAACTTGGTGGTGGGGGGATGCCCGCATCAGGGCGAGGCGAACGAATCCCCCGTGTGGCCGGGGTTACGCCTCGGTGTCCGGGCGTCTCCGGCGTTTGGAAGCGGCGCTTTCGAGGGAGCGTCCTGCGCGGTGGGTCGTCATCCGGGGAGAGCGAACATGCGGCAAGGGCGTATCTCTCGTTCAGGCGTGCTCGGGCGGGGAATCCGCCCGCACGGGGTCCATCGACGAGAATCCGGGCGGACTTTGGTCATGGTCCGGTTTTCCTTGCCGGAAACGCCGCCCTCGCCGACGACGGGCGGTCGGCGGGGTATACTCCGCCCCTCGAATAGCCGAACGAATCGGCCGTTCGGGAGACATCATGGGCCTGTAGCTCAGCTGGTTAGAGCGCACCCCTGATAAGGGTGAGGTCAGTGGTTCGAATCCACTCAGGCCCACTTGGCCACGCAAGACGCCCCTGCCGAAAGGCCGGGGCGTTGCCGTTTTGGGCCGGGTTGCGGACCGCCTCGCTCAGTTCTGCGACCCGGCGCGAGGGCCGATCAGGTCGCCCGGGAGCACCGCGCCGCCCAGCGGCGAGCCCGTCAGGCGCAGCCCGCGAGAATTCAGCGGCTGGATCGAGACGCCCACACTTGCGTCGTTCGAGATGTCGTCGTACGCCACGGCGAGGTTGAAGCGCAACTGCGCGAACCGGCGCTCGAACTCGACGCCCACCGATTGCAGGTTGCCCTCTTCCATGTCGAGCACCGCGAGCGCGCCGACCGAGTACTTCTTGCTCAGCAACCAGTTTGCGCCGAGGTCGAGCAGCGTCGAGTCGATCGGATTGATGTGGCGCAGTTCCGTGAACGCTTTGAGTTGCGGCGAGACATCGAAGATCGTGCCGATCGCCGCAGTCGCGAGGTCGTTCTCATTCGTGTCGTAGACGCCGAAGCCGGTGAACGCCAGCGCGTCGGTGGTTTGCCACAGCGCATCGCCCGTGAAGTAATCGCCCAGCACCGAGTATTCGGGACGCGCTTCGACCCAGCGCCCGATCGGTCCCTGATTGTCCACCTCGCCGCTCGACCAGACATAGTCGAGATTCACCATGAGCCAGTCGACGCTGTACCAGCGTCCCGGCCCGCCGCGATAGGTCTGCCATGTCTGGCGCACGCCGACGCGCATGGCGGTGCCCGTGTCGATGCCTTCGACGCGCTCGTCGTAGATGGGATACGCGCCGTCGGGCGCGTTGCTGGTGGCCGACCAGATCGTCATCGAGGGCTCGATCAGGTGGCGCATGCGGTGCAGGTTCAACGACGCGTTGGAGACCGAGTCGTCGATGCGTTGAACGGTGGTGGCGATGCGCACGCCGCCGCCTCCGTACCAGCGGACTTCCTCGGCGTCGTTGCTGTACGAACTGAAATCGCTGTCGTACGCGGTCAGACGCCCGACGGCGAAGGGGACGACGCGCAGGATGTCGTTCCCGAGCGGGATCGAGACTTCCTGCCGAGTGTCGAAACGCCCGACGCCCTCTTCGTCGAGTCCCTGCGCGGTCAGCCGCTCGGAGAGGGGCGTGTTGGGGCCGACACCGAACGCCTGGTCAGAAAGCGACGGATTCGCGAAGCCGATGTCCGCCGGCTCGGTGTCGATGAAGCGCAACGAAAGGAATCCGGCGCTGGTTTCTGACGAGTACACCACCGCGCCGTCGAACAGGCCGTCGGCCACTCGGGCGTAGGTCGCCTCGGGCAGGCGCGTCGTGGTCGAGCCGGGCTCCTGGAGCAGGTACTCGTTGGGCACGAAGTCCTGCAGCGCGCCGCCGACCTGCGCGAGGAAGAACTCGTTGTCACGCACGCGGCGGAGCGCGACGCTCGAGCGGAACTCGCGCGAGGTCTGCCCGAGCGACGGGAAGATCGCGGGCACGAACGCTTCGTCGCTGAACAGGGAAGTCTCGACGAACATCGTCCAGTCGGCGTTCAGGCGGAGCACATGCTCGAAGGTCAGCATGCCGCGGAATTCGTCGTCGCGGTCGATCTCTTCGCCGGTCGCGAAGTCGTCCTCGCCGTTGTCGTACATCCCGTAGCCGAAGAACTGACCGAACGACTCGCTCGTGGACCATGTGGCCTCGACGCCCAGGCCCGGGCCGCGCTCGAAGTACGCGTCGACCAGCAGGTCGGCGTTGAAGCCCGGGCCGAAATCGAGATTGCCGAGCGTCTCGAGATCCCACACGCTGCGCAGGGCGGCCGAGCCCGCGGCGTTGTCGAGTTGGAGCCGGCGCAGGGGCGGGTTGGTCAGATCGCCCTGATACTTCGGCAACGGGAGGAGCGGCACGCCGCCCAGTCGGAAGGTCGGGTTCGTCGCGTCGATCGTGACGGCGCCGATGGTTGTGCCTCGGGCGCTGACCGCGGTTCCCGTCTGACCGCCGCCCGCCCCGGAGCCTCCGGCGCCGCCTGCGGTCGCCACGACGCGGGGCTCGGTCCTTGTGACGGTCACGCTCCGGGCGCCGATCGAGAGCGTGGGCTCCGCGAACGCGGCGTTCGACAGGCGGACATCCTTCGCGGTCCACTGACGCTCCGACTCCTGCCGGATCGTCTTGGCCCGCGCGTAGATCGGGATGCCGCGCACCTCGTCGTAGGTCCAGAAGACCGCGTCCACGAGGATCGCCTTCTGTGTCTGCGGGTCGTAATAGACCTGTGCGCCGCGCAGGGTGTACGAGCCGTCGGTGGCGACGACATCGCCCTCGAGATAGACGCCGCGCACCGCTTCGGTCGGGGTGGTGGTCGCGAGCAGATCGCCCGGGTCGAGGAACACGACCGCGCGGGTCGCGGTGAGTTGGACCGTCTTGCCGGTGGCCGCGTCCACCTGCTGAATCGCGACGCCTCCGGTGAGCACGACGACGCGTTCGTCGGGCTGGCTCACGAGCGCGATGTCGGGCGCCGAAAACGCGACGACGCCCTCGCGCGCCGGGCGGATCTCGCCGCCGGGGGGAACGGGGAACCGCTCATCGGGCGCGGGGATGGCCGCCTCGATCTCCGCGGCGGTCGCGTACGGATCGCGGAGCGCACTGCGCGGCACGCGCAAGTCGGGATCGATGGTCTCGAGAATCGGCGCCGCCTCGCCCGCCTGCGCCAGCGCGAGGGTGTCCACTAAGAATCTCGCGAGCCGGCGGTCGCCCTCGACGATGAACTCGGAATCCGCGACGCGTTCACGCTGGAAGTTCGCGGCGTTGAGCAGGACCTCGCCCTCGATCACCACGGTGACGAGGAGGCGATCGGCGCGAACAATGGAGCCCGCGGCCGCGAGCGGGTCGCGTGCGTCGTCGAGGTACACCGCGATCTGACGCAGACGCGTGTTCTCGTCCGGGTAGAGCGACTCGATCCAGACCGACGCGCGGTCGGCGTTCAGGCTGTACCCGCCCACCTGAAGTTGCACATCGCCGTCGAGGTAGATGCGCTGGGTGTCGCCGGTCGTCCAGACCTTGGCGCGGAGCGCCGAGAGTTGCGCGTTGCCCGGCTGGGGATCCGTGGTGAGCGCGAGCCCGGCGAAGGTCGTCCCGTCGATGACGGGCGTGCTCACGCCCGCGTTCGGGGACGGCCGCGAGGGGGGCAACACCGGCTGGGCGGCCGTCGCGCACTGGCCCGCTGACAGCGCGAGGGCTGCGAGAAACGACGGGATGGCCGAGGGGCGGCTCACGAGGCCGCGATGCTACACGCACGCGCGCCGGAGTGCATCCTCGTGAGCGTGCAATCGTGAACGAAAGCGCGACCGGGCTTGAGCCGGTCGCGCGTGAGGTATGCGGGTTGTTGGTGGCTCGATCAGCCGCTCACATCGGCGGCGCCCTTGTGCTTGGGCGTCGCAGGGCTTTCGGATGATGCAACGCCGGCGCCCATACGACCGCCCACGATCGGGTTGCCCGCCTGATCGTGCTTCAGCCCGCCGCCGGAGCCGTTCTTCGACCCGTTGACGCCGTTGAGACCCGATTCCCGCGCGGCGTTGGGGAAGTGCTCGCCTTCCCACGACTTGGGGTAGTTCGGGTCGTCGAGTTCCAGTGCGGCCTTGGTCGGGTGGAGCGGGCGGAAGGTGTCCACCATCACCGCGAGTTCCGCGGTGTAGTTGTGCGCCATCGACGCCTCGATCGTGCCCGGGTGGGGGCCGTGAGGGATGCCCTGGGGGTGCATCGTGAACGATCCGATGTCGATGCCCTTGCGCGAGCCGAAGTTGCCCTCGACATAGTACAGGACCTCGTCCGAATCGAGGTTGCTGTGGTTGTACGGGACCTTGATCGCGTCGGGATGCCAGTCGAGCATGCGGGGGCAGAACGAGCAGATCACGAAGTTGTGTGCTTCGAAGGTCTGGTGGATCGGGGGCGGCATGTGCAGTTTGCCCGTGATCGGCGCGAAGTCATCGATGTTGAAGATGTACGGGTAGTAGCACCCGTCCCAGCCGACGACATCGAGCGGGTGGTAGTGGTAGATGTACGAGTGCATCGTGTCGCGCGCCTTGACGCGCACCTCGAACTCGCCCTCCTCGTCGTAAGTGAGAGGCAGTTCGGGCAGGCGCAGGTCGCGCTCGCAATACGGCGCGTGTTCGAGGAACTGCGAGGTCTGCTTCGACACATACCTCGGCGGCGGCGCTATGTGGCTCGCGTTGGTCGTCTCGATCACCAGGAACTTGCCGAAGGGCATCTCGTCCTTCGTGTAGTTCGCGGGGCGCTTGTCGTCCGGGAGCGGATCGAACACCATCCGATAGATGATGCCTTTCGGGATGATGATGTAGTCCTTCGGGCCGAACTTCAGCGTGCCGAACATCGTGTAGCACACGCCCGACCCGTAGTGCACGAAGAGGCACTCGTCGCCCTGCCCGTTCTTGTAGTGGTAGTCCATCGCCTCGGCGGGATTGCAGATGCCCACTTCGCAATCCGAGTTGCCCATGAGCACGACGCGGCCGCTGATCGGGTCGCCCTTCGCCTTGATGCGCTTGCCGACAAGATGGCGCATGCGCATCGTGTCGGTCTCGACATACTCGGGCTTGGTCTTGTAGAGCGACTTCCACCCGTAGACCTGGGTGGGGGGGTTGATGTGGTACATCGTGGTCGTCGGGCCGACGAACCCTTCCGTGCCGAAGACCTCCTCGGCGTAGAGCCGGCCGTCGGGCCTGCGGAACTGCACATGGCGCTTCTTGGGGATCTGGCCCATTTTGGTGTAGAACGGCACGGCTGGTCTCCTTGCGCGGCTGGGCGTACGCCCGGATGGCTCTGAGCATCATTCTAGCGGCCGCAGCCGCGTTTCGGATCACTCGGGCGCCGTTCGAGATTGACTCTCTCCCGCGGGCGGCAATCATCGCCCTCCTCACATCAGACCATCAAGGACGCTCCCGTCCGAGGACCCGCCGTGACCCGCCTCATGTTCCAGCCCGATCAACGCCTCCGGCCATCGCGTCGGATCGCCGATCGTGCGCACGGACGCCGCGGGTCTCGATTTACCGATCGCCCGCTCTCGCGCGGCTGATCGTCTTGCCGGCATCGCCCGGCGCCCACCCACATCCTGAGTCCGAACACACCGTTCCTCCCGAGCCGCCCGGCGATTGCGCGTCTTCATCGCGCCACGCGTCCGGGTCGGCCTTGTTGTGAGCCGAACCATGCACAAGACACTCAAGAAAGTCACCGCCGCCCGCACGCTCGCGCCCGAGGATGTCCGCCCCGGGATGTATGTCGCTGTCCTGCGCGAGAAGCACGACCACACTTGCGAGGTCGAGTGGAGCGATCAGTACATGATCGGTCGCAAGTCCGTGCGCTTCCGCTGCGTCGACATCCCCGAGGCGGGCGAGAACCAGCCCGCGCTCGTCGAGGCGGTCTGCGTGCCCTTCGTGCTGGTGCGCGACCCGAGCGGCAAGAGCCGCACGCTCGATCTCCGCCGCGTTGACCTCGCACGCCTGAAGCGATCGTTCGCGCAGTTCGCGTTCGCGCGGCTGAAACCCGAGAGCACGCAATAACCGAGATCACTCGCCGGCGAACATCTCCGTGAACCGGCGGGTGATTTCTTCGTTGGAGAGTCGCTCGTTGGGCGTCGCGAAGTTCCAGATGTGCCCGTACGGGCAACGGCACTTGAAGGAGCGGTCGCCGTAGAACTCGTCCGTCACGGGCTTCATGATCTCGACCCCGGCGTCCGCAGCGCGGGCCGCGAACGAGTCGACATCGCGCACATAGATCGCGATCGTGCACGCGGTGCCGCCCAGGGACTTCGGGCTCACGGCGCCGTATTGGGGGAACTCTTCGGAGAACATGATCTTTGCGCCCTCGATGGAGAACTCGCCGTGCATCACGGTCCCGTCGGGGCCCACGAGGTGCAATTCCTTCTCGGCGCCGAAGGCGCGCTGGTAAAACTCGAAGGCGTGGCTCGCGTCCTTGATCGCGATGTACGGGATCGCGGCGTGGCGGTCCGCGTCGTGGGGTCGTGAAGTCATGCGCGATCTCCTTGCGTTTGCCGATCCGCCCGCGGATCGCCGCTCCTAGCGTACCACAATGGCCGACCACGACACCCCCGATGCTTTGCCGGTTTCCGCGCTCACCTGGGCCGCGCTCCTCGCGAGGTGGACCGAGTTCGCGCGGGCGTCGGTGGCGTTCCCGAAGGACGCCCCCGGGGATCGCTGGCGGAGCAGCGTCGCGCCGGTGATCGGCCTGCAGGCGACGACCTTCGCGCTCGCGGAGTTGGATGAACTCGCCCCCGACGAGCGAGCGCTCGGGCTCGACCGGGCGGGGCTGCTCGTGCGCACGCACGCGACCGACCTTCACGGTGTCTGGCGCGGCGAGGCCATGCCCGAGACGCTCCGCGAGGTTGTCGATGACGCGCAGCGCGCTCTGACGCTCGCTCGTGAGCGTGGCGTCGAGTATCGAGTCAGCGCCGAACGGATCGACGCGCCCGACGCGCTCGCGGAGATCGAGCGCGCGATGCAACGCGGCGCGCGCATCGAGTTCGTCCTCGCGGCGCCTCCGGGAACGACGCTCTTCCAAGGCGAGCCCGCGCTGTTTGTCCGGGGAGACACCAACGCCTTCGAGATCGATGGGCTGAGCCGGGCGCCGTCCGCGCCGAGGCAGATCTACAGGCAGCCGGGTCGCGATGTCATCGCGCTGTTCGGCGATGCGCTCCAGCCCGGCACGCCGCTGTTGCGCGTCGTGGTCGAGGACGGCCGCGTCGTGCGCCGGTTCGCCGACAGCGAGCGACCTTCGCGCGTCGACGGCGCGGAGGTGGTCGAGAAGCCCCTCGACGACGATCGGCTGTAATGCCGGGCGCGGCGCGTTAACGCCGGCCCGGCACGATCTTCTCGTTCTCCTCCGAAAGTCGCTTACGCGCGGCGACGGCGCATCGCGACGAGGCCGGAGACCGCGAGCAGGCCGCCCACGCCCGGCGCCGGGACGATGACATCGCGCACATAGTCGATCGCGGCGTCGTGGACGGACTCGTCCTCGTTCTGGTTGAACACGATGTAGAAGGAATCGGAGTCGCCGAAGCCGCCGCCCGTGAACTGCATCTCGAGCAGGTACACGCCCGTGGTGGCCGGCGAGTTCAGCATGAACGCCGGGTGATCGTGCATGCCGCCCTCGTCGTCGACGAGGAAGTTGAAGCCGTTGACGACCTCGCCCGGGTTGGTCGAGGTGGTGACCTCAAGCGTGAGGAACGAGAGCGTCATCGTCGAGTCGCTGATGGTGTTGAAATCGCTGCCGTTCCAGACGCGCAGGGAATCCATGATGTTGAACCCGAGCATCGAGTTGGGCGTGAGCGTGCCGTCGTCGGCCTCGAAGCCGGGCTCGTCGGCGATGTTGGGAACGACCTCGCCCAGTTCGGACGCGAACACGCGCTCGCGCTCGAACATGCCTCCGTCGAGGACGCCGGTGATGATGCGGCCGTTGGCGGTGCGGATCTCGACATCACCCTCGTGGCCGTGGTCTCCGGCAAACGCGGGGGCGGCGAGGGCGGCGAGAACGATCATGGTCATGGACTTCTTCATTGCAATCTCTCCTTCGGTGTATGGACGCGCCGGCGGAACGGCCGGTCGGCCCGACGCGCGTTTCAGCGCGTAGACATGGACAACACAAACGGCGGTATGCCGCCGCGATCAGGCGATGTGAGGATCGAGAACCGGTGCGCTCAGATAGCGCGTTCGGGATCGAACTTGTTGGTGTCGAAGTCCGTGAACACCTCGCCGAACTCAAGCGTTTCGGCGTGACCGTCGAGGAAGCCGTAGTTGGAGCGGCTCCTGACGGACTGCGGCGGGCCGCCGTGCTGATCGATCTGCACGTGGCGCGACGCGAGGCGGGGCACGAACTCCGGGTTGATCCCGTTGATGTACCAGTTCTCGATATGGGGGTGATCCGAGCCGGCGAACTCACCGGTCTCGGTCATGAGCAGGAACTGCACCGTCGCAGCCGGACGCGGGATCGCGTCGCGTCTGCGCCACGCGTTGAGCGGGGCGTAGGTGGTCAGGTAGTTGTTGATGCCGTAGGAGGTCCTTCGGAACAGGTCGGTCGTCCCTTCGACGCGGACGCCGCCGCCTTCGTACACATCGGTCGGCCAGTGGATGCTCTTGTCCGCCGGGGAGCGGTAGAGCAGCGGGGTTTCCACATACTCCTGGAGCGTCCGGATGAACGAGCCGGGCTCGTTGCCCAGGCCGCCGTGGGGAAGACCCGCGTCGACGAGGGCGCCCTTGTTGTCGTTCGCATACATCTCCTGCGCAAGCTGGAGCGTGCGGACATTCGCGAGGCAGACCGTCGTAGCGGCCGCCTTGCGCGCCTGGCCCAGCGTGGGCAGGAGGATGCCGATGAGGATCGCGATGATCGAGACCACCACGAGCAACTCGATGAGTGTGAATGCAGTGCGTGCGTGTGACCGCATGAAGGTGCTTTCCGCCGGTGGATCGGCGCGCAGGGCACATCGAGTGCATGCGCGTCAACCCGCCGCGTGAGAGGCGTGTTCCGAAGACTGCTGGGTAGAGGGGGGGACGGCGCGCCGGGGCGCGATCCGTCAGACGGCGCAGCGGAGCACGGCCGGTGGGCCGCGCGTGCGGTTCGCGTTGACGAACTCGGCGACAACGGGATTCGTTGACGCCGCTTCGTTGATGGTCGCACTCGCGGGCGCCGGCTCGGCGACAACCGCGGCGGTTTGTGTCACGACACCCTTGGCGAGCACCGCGAGCAGATCGCAGGTCGGGCAGTCCGGCTCGTCGTCCGACGAATCGATCGGGAGCGAGGCGGGGGTCGTGTCTGCGTGTTCTGAGGCACAGACAGCGTGGTGGCCATCGGAAGAGGCGTGGTCAGCCGCGTGGAGATCGCGCACCATGCCCATCGCGCCCAGCGCGAGAACAAAGATCGCGACCAACCAAGTTGTGGCGTGCTGACGCTTCATGCGCTCTGTGTAGTATCGCACCCTGGTTTGGGGGTTGCAAGGATTATCCCGGGGTGGCCCCGAGATTCTTCGTTGTTTTCGACGGATTCCGGCCCTGACGGGGTCCGGAAAGGGTCAGTTGTCGCTCTGCACTGTCTGCTTGGGAGGGGGAAGTTTGCTGAGCGGTTCGAGCATGCGACGCTCGTATTCCTGTTGCCCGATGATGTACTCCGGGTTGTCGATGGTCTGCGGGTATTCCTTGCGGATGATCTCCTCGGCCCGCTTCACCCGGCTCTCGGGGTACGGGTGCGTGCTCAGGATCTCCGGCTGGCGCGATGCGCCCTCGCTGGCGTCGGCCAGCACCTGCATGACGCGGGCCTGACCTATCGGGTTGTACCCCGCCTTGCTCATGTAGCGCATGCCCAGCGAGTCGGATTCGTACTCCTCGCCGCGACCGAACTTGAGGAGGAACCCCTGTCCGCCCACGCCCACGAGCAGGGGAACGCCCGCCTGGATCCAGCCGTCGTCGCTGAAGCCCGCGCCGACGCTGGCGCCGATCAGCACGCCCGTGAAGATCAGTTGGTTGGTGACGCGTTTGTCCGCGTGCTCGGCGGTGACATGCCCGATCTCGTGCCCGAGCACGCCGGCCATCTCGGCCTCGCTGTTGAGTTTCGACGCCAGCCCGCGCGTCAGGAAGACCTTCCCGCCCGGGAGCGCGAACGCGTTGATCACCTCGGTGTCGAGCAGCGTGAACTCCCACGGCAGCGAGCCGTAATCACCCTCGACATACGGGACCATCTTCATCCCGACCTCGGTGACATATGCCTGGAGCGCGGGGTCATCGACCGCGCCGCCGTACTGGGGGATGATCTCCGCCTGCGCCTCGGTGCCCATCGCGATCTCTTCATCGCGCGAGAGAGTGTTGAACTGGCTCTTGCCGGTCGCGGCGTTGGTGACGCAGCCCGTCAGCGCGGGCGCGAGCAGCAGGGCGACCAGCGGGAGCACGAACCTGGCAAGGAAGCGGTGGCGCATAGCGGGAATGTACCTCGGGATCATGACTGGTTCGACGCCGCACGCAGGGTTCGGTTCGCGCGGCCGCGGATCGCCAACCCCACCACGATGAGCGCCAGGCCGAGCGGGACCGCCCCGAGCGCGACCCAGAGCGAGGCGTTCGCGAGGAAGTCCGTCCGGGCGATGAGATCGGCGAGTTGCTCGTCCGGGACGCCCTCGTTGCGCTGGGACCGGAGCGAGGTCGCGGAGAACCCCCACGCGAAGGTCGAGACGAAGGTCAGCCCGAGGGAGACCACGAGGCCCAGCCAGAACATCCCGGCGCCCAGGCGGGCCTGCGATCGTGCGGAGCGGCGTGCTGAAGGTTCGTCGGCGGGCATTCGTTCAAGGATAGGTGCCGAACTACCATCCGCCGTGCCCACCCAGACCACACCCGAGACCGCGCCCGAGGGGTGGACCCGCGACGAACTCGCCGCGGGCGATGTCCACACCAGCGTGAACAAGGCGGAGAAGGTCCGCTCGATGTTCGCGTCGATCGCGGGGGCCTACGACCTCAACAACCGGCTCCACTCCTTCGGCCGCGACGGCGCATGGCGGCGAAAGACCGTCCGGCTCGCGCAGGTCGAGGCGGGCGAGCATGTTCTCGATGTCGCCTGCGGCACGGGCGAACTGACGCGCGCCTTCCGTGGGATGACGCAGGCCGAGCGCATCGTCGGGCTGGACTACACCCAGGAGATGCTCGATATCGCGAGGACGAAGCGCGACAGGCCGGGCATCGAGTACACCCAGGGCGACGCGATGGTGCTCCCGTTTGCGGAAGCGTCGTTCGATGTCGTCTCGATCGCGTTCGGCATCCGCAATGTGCAGGAACCCGCGAAGGCGATCGCCGAGTTCCGCCGCGTGCTCAGGCCGGGCGGGCGGCTGCTGATCCTCGAGTTCTCGCGCCCGCGCAACCCGTTGATCCGCGCGGGCAACGATTTCTATTGCGGGTGGCTCATGCCGCGCACCGCGACGCTGATCAGCGGCGACACGAGCGGGGCGTACTACTACCTGCCCAAGTCCGTCGAGTCGTTCATCTCGCCCGAGCAACTCGGGACGATGGCGACCGACGCGGGGTTCGTCGATGTGCGGTACACACCGATGACCTTCGGGACGGTCACGATCACGAAGGCGATGGTCCCGGCGTGACGCTCGATCTCACCCGTTTCGATGCGCTCACCTTCGACTGCTACGGCACGCTGATCGACTGGTCGTCGGGGATCCTGTCCGCGCTGCGGTCGATCCTCGGAGACCGCGCCAACGGGCTGAGCGACGCCGAACTGCTTGCGCTGTACGGGCGATTCGAGGCGGCCGCCGAGAAACTGAGTTCGGACGGCGCGCACAAGGCGTATCGGGATGTGCTGCGCGAGGTCGTTGACGCGTTCGGCGCGCATCTTGGAGTCACGGTGACGCCGGAGCAACGCGATGCGCTGCCCGAGTCGATCGCGGAATGGCCCGCGTTCCCGGACACGGCGGACTCGCTTCGAGCGCTTCAGGCCCGATACAAACTCGCGGTGCTCTCGAACATCGACCGGGACCTGTTCGCGCAGACCGCGCCGAAACTCGGCGTTGAACTCGACGCGCTGGTGACGGCGCAGGATGTGGGCTCGTACAAGCCCGGCCGCGCGCATTTCGACGAGGGGCTGAAGCGGCTCGGCTTGCCGCGCGAGCGCGTGCTGCATGTCGCGCAGAGTCTGTACCACGACATCAAGCCGGCGCGGGAACTGGGTTATTCGACGGTCTGGGTCGCGCGGGGCGAGGGCGTGTCCGGCGCATCGTTCGACGGCGCGCCCGACGCGGCGCCCGATCTGGTTGTCCCTGACCTCGCGACGCTCGCGCGGCTCGTTGACGAGGCGTTCACACGCCGATCGGCTTGAGCGAACCCTCGTCCACGAGGATCTCCGCCTCGGTCTTCTCGAGCACTTCTT
>CAYGLT010000005.1:23656-25380 GCA_964350875.1 uncultured Phycisphaeraceae bacterium
TTGAGCGAACCCTCGTCCACGAGGATCTCCGCCTCGGTCTTCTCGAGCACTTCTTCGGCGGTCACACCCGGCGCGAGTTCGATCAGACGGAAGCGGCGCTTGTCGTGATCCATCTGGAGCACGCACAGGTCGGTGATGATCATGTCGATGCACCGCTTCCCCGTGAGGGGGAGCGAGCACTCCTTGACGATCTTGGCGTCGCCCTTCTTGGAGTTGTGCTCCATCATCACGATGACGCGGCGCACGCCCGCGACGAGGTCCATGGCGCCGCCCATGCCCTTGACCATCTTGCCAGGGATCATCCAGTTGGCGATGTCGCCTTCCTGGCTGATCTGCATGGCGCCGAGGATCGCGAGTTGGACATGCCCGCCGCGGATCATCTCGAAGGACTCGCTCGAGGAGAAGAACGCGGCGCCCGGTACGGCGGTGATGGTCTGCTTGCCCGCGTTGATGAGGTCGGCGTCGACCTTGTCCTCGGTCGGGAAGGGCCCGATGCCGAGCAGCCCGTTCTCGGATTGGAGCCAGACCTGCATCCCCTCGGGGATGTGGTTGGCGACGAGGGTCGGCATCCCGATCCCGAGGTTCACGACGAAGCCGTCACGGAGTTCCTGAGCGGCGCGCTGGGCGATCTGTTCGCGGTTGAGGGGCATGCCGGAGTGTAGCAAGGGGCGGCGACCGGCCTGTAAAGCGCAGAAAACGCACTCTCCCCCCGACTTAGGTGTGCCCTCTGGGGTTATGTCGCGCGTTATTGGACGCTCCGAGTGATTTTTCCCTCATTGCCGTGCGCGCGGGTCTTGATTTCACGGGCTTCCGGGGCTTCCCCCGATTGACCATGCACCACGGACATGGGTTCGTGAGACACAAGTCGCCGACGGGAGTCGGCCTGAACAAACGAGAACAGGTGGCGTGCTGCGACGGAGTCGCTCTCGCGTGCAAAGTCACGAAGCGGAGCATGGAAGTGCATACTGAGCGCATGGTGGAGCGTCTTTTCGAGTCCCTTATCTCCGGCGATCGTCCGGGAGCGCGAAGCGTCGTCGAGGACGCGACCTCGGGCGGGTTCACCCCCGAGCGGATCGTTGGCGACATCTTCTGGCCGGCGTACGAAATGATCGAGAAGCTGCACCGCAGCGACAAACTCAGCACCCTGAGCCACCACATGGCCAGCCGCCTCCTCCGGGTGATGGTCGACCAGACCTCCGCGAACTTCACGATCAAGCCCGCCGTCGGCCGCTCGATCTTCGCGGTGTGCGGCCCGACGGACTCCGACGAACTCGCGGCCCAGATGGCCGCGGACCTGCTGGAAGCGGAGGGCTTCGAGGTCTCGTTCGCGGGCGGCGGCATCGCGAACGACGAGGTGCTGGAGCGCGTGCAGGAAACGCAGCCGGATGTGCTCCTCATGTTTGCGAGCGCCCCGAGCGACCTTCCCAACATCCGTGAACTCATCGATACGGTGCACGAGATCGGCGCCTGCCGCACGATGCAGATCGCGGTCGGTGGGGGGGTCTTCAACCGGGCGGAAGGTCTCGCGGAAGAGATCGGCGCCGACCTGTGGGCGACGGATCCTCGCGAACTGGTCGAAGAGATCAGCGAGAACCCGGAGATGTTCACGGGCGCCGCGCACCGCACCGTCGGCCGCAAGCGCACCGTGAAGCGCCGCGTCGCCTGAGGGCCGCGGACACGACAGAACACGTTTCCCGTCAGACGCCGCCTTGTGCGGCGTTTTT
>CAYGLT010000005.1:25480-59548 GCA_964350875.1 uncultured Phycisphaeraceae bacterium
GTTTCCCGTCAGACGCCGCCTTGTGCGGCGTTTTTTGCGCGCACGACAATCGCGATTCTGGTCCGAGCCCTTCGCGCAAGCGGAGGGCGCGGGTGCGCGTTCAGAACGGATGATTCGGGAACTGTGGGCGTCGCAGCGCCCGGTGCTCGCGCCCCGGGCTCTGATAAAGCATCGAAGGAACACGAGCGCAGAAAAAGCAACAACGCCGGCGTTGGCCGGCGTTGCGCACTCAGTTCATCTGTTGTCGTTCGATCAGGCGGGCTGCTCGCCGACGCGCCAGCGCACGAAGGCGAGGATCTTGCCGTCCTTGGGGACGAGGTCCTTGATCTTCTTCTCCGGGTCCTTGATGAAGGGCTGCTCGATGAGCGCCACATCCTCGAAGAACTTGCGGAGTTTGCCCTCGACCATCATCTCGGCGATTTCCTGGTTCTTGCCGGACTCGATGGCCTGTTCGAGGGCGAGGCGACGCTCGCGCTCGACGACGGCGGCGGGGATCTCGTCGCTGCTCACGCCCTCGGGCTTGATGGGGGAGGCCGCGATGTGCATCGCGATGTCCTTGAGGAGGTCCTCGGACACGCCGCCTTCGCCCTGGACGATCACGCCCAGTTTGCCGTCGTGGTGGACATAGGAGCCGTACTTGGCGCCGGACGCGTTGAGTTTGTGCGCGCGGGCGAACGAGACATTCTCGCCCGTGCTGATGCGCAGGTTATCGATGGCCTTGGTGGCCGCTTCGGTGACGGCGACATCGCCGGCGTTGCCCGCGAGCGCCTCGTTGGCGATCTCGGTGGCGGCCTTGAGGAAGTTGTCGTTGCGCGCGGTGAAATCGGTCTCGGCGCGGAGTTCGACGATCGCGGCCGAGTCGCCGTCGACGACGGCCACGATGCGACCCTCGCCGGCGGCGCGGTCGGTGCGCGTGTCCATCTTGCCCTTCAACTTCTTGCGCAGCCATTCCTCGGCGGCGCTGCGGTCGCCGTTGTTCTCGGCGAGCGCCTTCTTGCAGTCCATCATGGGCAGGCCGGTGGAGTTCCGGAGCGCCATCACATCTTTCGCGTTGATCTCAACCGTCACTGGGGATCTCCGGGCAGGGCAATGGGGAATAGGCAATGGGCAATGGGTCAGCGGTCAGCCCAAGCCCGTTGTGATTCACGAACGCGTCGGTCAATGACGGGCGTTGTTATTCGCGTGCGGCGACGGGGCTGGCGGCCTCGGGGGCGTCCGAGTCGCCTTCAGCGCCGGTCGAGGTGTCGTCGGCGCGGAACTGCGAGCGGCGCGAACGGCGGCGGGGCTGCTCGCCCTCGGCCGCGGCTTCGCCTTCGCCGCTTTCGCGGTCGCCGGCCAACTGGCGCTGCTGCTTGCCTTCCGAGGCGGCGGCGCAGAGTTCGCGGAGGATGACATCGATGGCGCGCATCGAGTCGTCGTTGCCGGGGATCGCGATGTCGGCCAGATCCGGATCGCCGTCGGTGTCGATCAAGCAGATCGTCGGGATGCCGAGTTTGCGGGCCTCGCGGAGCGCGTTCATTTCACGCTTGGTGTCGACGACGACCATGACGCCCGGGAGCTTGTGCATGTTGCGCAGGCCGTCGAGGTTGCGCTTGATCTTCTTCATCTCGCGGCGGAGCTGCGATTCCATCTTCTTCGAGTACGACGCGAAGTTGTCGTTCGCCTCGATGGCCTCGAGTTCCTCGAGTCGCTTGAGACGCGAGCGGATGGTGCGGAAGTTCGTGAGGGTGCCGCCCAGCCAGCGCTCGGTCACGAAGTGCATGCCGCAGGTCGGCACGCGCTGCTCGATGACTTCCTTTGCCTGGCGCTTGGTGCCGACGAAGCAGACATCCTTGCCGTCGGCGACGGTTTTGGAGATGAACTTCTTGGCGAGGAGGAGACCCTTGACGGTCTCGCGGATGTCGATGACATGGATCGACTGGCGCTTGCCGTAGATGAACGGCTTCATCTTCGGGTTCCAGCCGCTGGTGCGCTGGCCGAAGTGAATGCCTGATTCGATGAGGTCTTGAACGAGTGAGTCGGACATCGGTCGATCCTTTCGTACAGCGAAACCTCGAACGCGGCGGATCGGCGCTGCGCGTGATGAGGGGGCAATGACGCCGCCTCGCTCGCGCAGCTCTCTGTCTCACCCGAGACAAAGACGCCGTGATCGCGTGTGGCTCGCTTCAGACGCCCGGCGGGAATTCCCGCGAAGGGCGTTATGTGCATGAGTTCCCACCACTCGTCGCTCAACGCATCGCGCACGAGGGATCGGTCGCCGATCACGACCGACACCCATCGTAGGCCGGTGGGCCTGTGCGACAAGACTTTTTGGGCCCGGAATCGCGTTTCTGAACGGTCAGTCGTGCTGCTGACGCAGGACCATCGCGGGGGTGTCGCCCGGGCGGAGCCAGCGGGCGGTGCGCCCCCGGGGCTCCTTCGCGCTGCCCAGGTGCTCGAGGTAGACCTCGAGGTCCCGGCGCGTGAACGACGCGAGGAACGACTGAGCCGCCGACGGGTTGTACATGCGGATTTCGTCGATCAGGGCCGCGACGGCGGGATCGGCGGGTTCGGCGTCCTGAAACTCCACCGAGTCGGAGGGCTCGGAGTGGATCTCGAGATCGATCACCTTGTGGAGGCCGAATTTACGGAGCAGCGGGGCGGCGAAGGACATGGCGCGAGTCTTTCGTGACAGGCGGCTCCGCCGCGGGCCTGTTGTGTGGTCCGGGAATGTCATCGTCCCGGCATCCTTCGCGGCTCCAGCGTATAAGTTCGTGGGACTTTGAGACTTGCAGGACAGCCCCGGAAACAAGCGGTAGGGGACCGATGCCCGACAACACACAAGATGCTGGTGAATCGACCCACGAACGCCCGGCCCCGGTCAGTTTGAACGGCGAAAAAATCATCGGCGCCGATGGTCTTCCGCTCGGCGTCTGGGCCGACGCGTGCCTCATCGACGCGGACGGCGCCGGAGAAACGGCCATCGGAAGCGCGATCGCACGGGCAGGGGCAGGCACGGTCGTCGCCTGCTGGTCCGGATCGCCCGACGCTTCCGCCGAAGACCCGTTCCCCGACGACCCCTCGCGCTGGACGCCCGCCGCCTGGTCGGCCCTCGACGCCACGATCGATCGGCTCCTGCCGATCCTCGCCGACCGCGACGCGACGCTCGTGCTCAGGACGCACCACCGCCATGTCGTGGGGGATGTCCCCTCGGTCCTGAAGTTCGCCCGCTCGCTGGGCGAGCGCGGGATCGGCCGCGTCGGCGTGCTGCTCGATGTTGAGTCGATGCTCGCTGAGTCGATGTTGGCGCGCAACCCGGAGGACCACCGCCGGCGCATCCGCGAGGCGGTCTTTGCGGTCGCAGGGGCCGCGCGTTTCGAGATCGTCTAGACTCCAAGCCATGTCCAACCCCACACCCAGGCCGTCGCTCGACCACCCGATGTTCGCGCTCGTGAAGGAGGCGTTCCCCAGCGCCAAACTCCGGGGCACGGAATTCCACGGCCAGAGCACGCTCATCGTCGAGCCGGGCGACCTGCACAAGGTGATGAAGTTCCTGCGCGACGACCCGCGCTGCGCGTTCAACTTCCTCTCCGATGTCGTGGGCGTGGACTACCTGAACTACCCCGCCGAGACCGCGGGCCGCTTCGCGGTGATCTACAACCTCTGCTCGTACGAACGCACCGACCGCTTCTTCGTCAAGGTGTTCCTCAACCCGTCGATCCCGACCGACGGCATCGAGGAAGACCCCGCGCTGTATGTCGACAGCGTGTGCGATCTGTGGCCCGGCGCCGAGTGGACCGAGCGCGAGGTGTTCGACATGTTCGGCATCCGCTTCCGCAATCACCCGGACCTGCGGCGAATCCTCACCTGGAAGGACTACCCTGCGCACCCGCTCCGCAAGGACTACCCGCTCCGCGGGCGCGGCGAGCGCGAGAACTATCCGGTGATCGACCGCACCGACGCGTAAGCGCGTTCAGGCGTGCACATACCCGAGTTTGGATGCGCAGTGCGCGACGATCTCGACGGCCTCATCGAGGTCGGCTTTCGTCGTCTCGCGGCAGATCGAGAATCGGATCGACTGATGGACGCGGCAATCGTCCAGGCCCATCGCGGCAAGCACGCTGCTCGATTCCATGCTCCCCGATGAGCACGCCGAACCGGCCGAGGCGCACACGCCGCGCTCCGAGAGCAGCAAAATCATGAGTTCGCTGTCGGCGCCGGCGGCGCAGGGGAACGCGATGTTGCTCGTGGACCACAGGCGGTCGGCGGAGGTCGTCGGGCCGTTCACGCTCGCGCCGGGAACGCGCGACAGCACGGCCTGCTCGAAGTGATCGCGCAGGCCGGCGGCCTGCTGGATGTTGCGCGGGTCGTCGAGCCACTCGCGCGCGAGACGCGCCGCCTCACCAAAGCCCACGATCCCCGGGACATTCTCCGTGCCGCCCCGGCGCGAGAGTTCCTGCGCGCCGTGGAGCACGCACGCGATCCGAACGCCCTTGCGCGCGTAGAGGGCGCCGACTCCCTTTGGCCCGTGCATCTTGTGCCCGGCGCAGGTGAGCATGTCGATGGTCGTGTCGGCGATGTTGGTTGGCATCTTGCCGACCCATTGCGTGCCGTCGCAATGGAACACCGCGCCGTGCTCGTGGGCGATGTCGCCCAGCGCCTCGATGGGCTGCACCGCGCCGGTCTCGTTGTTCGCCCACTGGACCGTGACGATGGCGACCGAGTCGTCGATGAGCGAGCGCGCCGCAGCGACATTGACAACGCCCGACTGGTCGACGGGCAGCCAGCGGATCTCCGCCTCGCCGCGCGACTCGAGCGTCTTGCAGAGTTTCTTGATCGCGCTGTGCTCGATGGGCGAGGTGACGATCGTGCGGCGTGACTTGGGCGCCGCGTAGAGCGCGCCGCGGATCGCCATGTCGATCGACTCGGTCCCGCCTGAGGTGAACACGACTTCGAGCGGCTTGGCGCCGATGAGGTCGGCGACGGCGCGGCGGGCGAGTTCGACCTTCTGACGCGCCGCCTGTCCTGCGCGGTGCACGGACGAAGGGTTGTGCCAGCACGAGGTCAGCGACTCGTTCATCGCGCGCACGACATCGTCGAGCGGGCGGGTCGTCGCGTTGTTGTCGAGGTAAATCATGCGGGAGAGGGTGGCGTGGTGCACGCGCAGCGGGCGCCACGATCAAAAGACGCGGCGTGGCACTGCTTCGCCGTGCCACGGCACCCCACGAAGGTGCTTCGTGAAGTTTACTCGCCCTGTTCCATTCTGCGAACACCGACGAGCATGATTCGCGCGATCACATCCCGAACATGGGCGCCGTGCTGATCGCGGGCGTGGTTGGGCACACCGAGCGGTGCGACCATCCCATAACCGAGGCCGAGGTGCAGGAGCATCCACGCGGTGATCTCGGGGGAGAAGGCCCTGCTGACGACATGCTCTTCCTGAGCCTTGCTCACCTCGTCGGCGAGGAAGTGGTGGAGCGATTCGATGTGGCGCCGGATGGCGGCCATGATGTCCTCGTCGTCGATCTCGGTCATCGCCTGCACGATGACGCGGTACACGCCGCGGCCGCGCTCGGAGACCATCGGGTTGGCGCCTATGAGCCGCTGGAGGCGTTCCGCGGGGGATTGCGCGCTGGCGAGTTCGCTCTCCCACAGTTCGATCGTGCGCTCGCCGGTGCGGTCAATAAGCGCGACGAAGAGGTCCTTCTTCGACGAGAAGTGGCGGTAGATGATGGGCTCGGTGACGCCCGCGGCCTTGGCGAGTTCGGCGGTGGTCGCGCCGGAATACCCGCGCTCGGCGAAGAGCGTGGCGGCAGTGTCGAGCAACTGCGACTTGCGTTGTGCGGCGGGAAGTCGGCTCATCGGGTTCGCTGAGTAAGTCTATACAAACTTACGCGTCGATGCGACAAGCGGTTCCCGGGACCCCACGAGTATTCACCGGTTCGGGGTGGAATCGCGAGGTTCGGGGGGCAACGGCGCGGGGTCGTAGCCGGAATCGCCGAACGGGTGACACCGAAGGATGCGGCGGGCGGCGAGCCACGACCCTTTGAGGGCGCCCTGGTTGCGCAGCGCGTCGATCGCGTACTGGCTGCAGGTCGGGACGAACCGGCATCGCCCGCCCATCAGGGGAGAGAGCAGCACCTGATACACGCGGACCAGCCCGATGAGCGGCGCCGCGAGGATCGGCGTGCGGCGTGCGCGGGGCGGGGATGGCTCCGTGGAGGTGCTCATGCCGCGCCGTTGTTGCTGGCCGACGCCGCGCGGCGTTTCCATTCGCGATCGACGCTCGTCCAGCAGTTGCGCAGCGACTCTTCGTAGCGATCGATGGTCAGCGGGCGGTGCGGCCGCGCTGAGACCACGATGTCGTAACCCGCGGGCATCTCGGCGCGGATCAGCCGGAACGCTTCTCGAAGCATGCGTTTCACGCGACCACGGCGCACGGCGTTGCCGACGCGTTTCCCGACGGAGAGTCCGAGCCGCGATTCGGGCAGCCCGTTCGGTCGTGCGTAGACCGCGAGCGCGCCGTGCACGCGTCGGACGCCCTGTCTGTAGGCGGCGTCGAAATCGCGCTTGTGGCCGATGCGATGGCGAGCGCGGAACACGAACGAACGCGGGCTCCCCACGGCGCGGGCAGCAACGACATGATCGTGAACATCGCGCCCCTCAGGGGTGGACATTCAGGAAACCTCCGCGAGCGCGCGGTGGTAGCGCGACATGAGCCGCGATCGCGTGAGCATGCCCTGCACACGCCTGGAGGATTCGCCCGAGACGACGGCGAGCGACGCGACATCGTGCGTCGAGAACTTGCCCATCACGATGTCGAGGGTTTCCTCGACGGTGACGACGGGAAGGTCCGTGCGCATGACCTCGCCGACCACGAGCAGGGGGACCGCTTCACGCTCGAGCAGCGCGGTCCTCAGGTCCTGCCCGGTCACCATGCCCACATATGCGCCGTCTTCATCGACCACCACGAAGTCCTCCACGCGGGAACTCTCGGCCATACGCAGCAGGTCCTGAAGCGGATTCTCTGCGCGGACCGTTACCGGTGGAACCAGCGGGGCGTCGCCCGCGAGCATCTTGCGGAGGATCGTCCAGTCGCCCGCCACGCCGACGCGGACGCCCTTGCGGCGGAGTTTCAGCGAATAGATGGAATCCCGGGCGCAGAGTTGCGCGACGACCGTGCTGATCACCGCGGCGAGCATGATGGGCAGGAGCACATACACATCGCGCGTGATCTCGAAGAGCATGAGCATCGCGGTCAGCGGGGCGTGGGTCGTGCCCGCGACGACGGCGGCCATGCCCACGAGCGCGTACGCCGCGGGCGAGCCGCCCTCGGGGAGCAATCCCAGCGACTGGAGCGCGACGCCGAACGCGGCGCCGGCGCTCGCGCCGATGAACAGCGACGGCGCGAACACGCCGCCCGATCCGCCCGAACCGAGCGTGAAGCAGGTCGCGATGATCTTGGCGCCGCAGAGCAGCAGGATGGCCCACATCGCGGTGGGCACGACGGAGGACACGCCCTCGTCGCCCAGCCCGTGGATGCCCTGATTCGCGGTGAGCGCACTCTGGTCGGCGCCGGCCGCGTAGGTGAGCGGGTCGAGCAGCGACCGGATCGACTCGTAGCCGTTGCCGAAGAACGCCGGGGTGGGCGCCTCGCCGCGCAGGGAGGGGATGCTCAGGAACAGGATGCCGAGGATGCCCAGGAGCAGGGCGCCTGCGATCGGCTTGAGGATCTCGTGGATCTTCACGCGCTCGGCGAGGTCTTCCGCGAAGTAGAGCGAGCGCACGAACCCGACGGACACGAGGCCGCAGAACAGCCCGAGCACCATGTACCCGGGGAGTTCGCCGATGGTGAACATGTACGAGCGGAGTTCGCTGCCCGCGGCGAAGATGGCCTCGTTCTCGCCCACGATCGCCTGCGTCACCGCCGCCGAGAACACGCTCGCGACGACGATGGGCGTGAAGGTCTTGAGCGAGAAGTCGCGCAGGATGATCTCGAGCACGAAGAACACGCCGGCGATGGGCGCGTTGAACACGCTGGCGATGCCCGCCGCGGCGCCGCAACCGAGCAGGGTCGTCGCCTGCTCGCGGCTGATGCGCAGCGCCTGGGCGAGGCCCGAGCCGATGGCGGCGCCGATCTGGACGATCGGTCCCTCGGCGCCCGCCGAACCGCCCGAGCCGATCGTGCACGCGCTCGCGAGTGATTTGATCAGCGCGACGCGCGGCCGGATCTTCCCTTGCCTGCGAATCACCGCGTCCATGACTTCGGGCACGCCGTGGCCCTTGGCCTCGCGCGCACCGAAGTAGATGAGCACCGCCGTCACCAGCGCGCCGAGCATCGGGATCAGGGGGAGCAGGAGCAGCGGCAGGCTGAGTTGCGCGTGACGCGCGTGGTGCTCGATGAAGTCTACGAGTTCGATGAAGCCGACCGCGCCGGCCGCGGTGATGACACCGGCGCCCGCGCCGAGTGCGATCATCGCCCATTCGCGGCCGAGTCCGATCCTCGCGAGAAACGACTGCACGCGCTGGATGAAGTCGTTCGACATCGCTGGTCAGGCGGCCTGCTCTTCCGAATCGGCGGAATCGTCCGACCCGCCCGACTTGGAACCAGAGCGCTTGCCGCGCGACGACGGCGCGTCGCCTTCGCTTTCGATCGGCTTGCCCTTCGCGTCGGTGAGCGCGTTGCCTTCCTGATCCCGGATGATCGGGATCGGGTGTTCCTTCATGTGCGCGGCGAGGGCCTTCTCCCACTTCGCGCGAACATCGTCGGGGAGTTCGGTCCACTTGCCCCGGCCGCGACACTTCGGGAAGTTCGAGCAACTGAGCCACGGCCCGCGCACGCCGTCGCGCAGCACGAGGTTGCCGCCGTCCTTCGGGCAGGGAAGGTCGGTCTCGAGCGGCGGCGGCTGGGGCGCGAGCACGCGCCCCTTCTTGTCCAACTTCAGGATGCCGTCGCAGTCGGGGTAGCGAGAGCAGCCCAGGAAGGGGCCGAATCGCCCGACGCGCTTGGTCATCGGCGCGCCGCACTTGTGGCACAGCACATCGACGGTCTCGGCCTTCTGAGGCTTGCCCTCGCGGTCGCAAGGGCAGGCGTAATCGCAATCGGGGTAGCGCGAGCACGAGAGGAACCGCCCGTTCTTGCCGAAGCGGTAGACGAGATCGGCGCCGCACTTCTCGCAGCGGTACTCCTTGGGCGCGGGCTGCACCTCCGCTTTCGCGTGGGTGAGCGTCTCGAGCGCCGTGCCGAGTTGATCCTTGAACGGGCCGTAGAACCGGTGCAGAACTTCGACCCAGTCGAGGTTGTCGCTCTCGATCTTGTCGAGTTCGCTCTCGAGTTCGCGCGTGTACCCGACCTCCATGATGTCCGGGAACGCCTCGATCAGTTTGTCGGTGACGACCTCGCCCAGATCGGTCGAGTGGAAACGCCGATCGCCGGGCGGCTGCTCGACATACTTGCGGTCCTGGATGACCTGGATGATCGACGCGTAGGTCGAAGGGCGGCCGATGCCCTCGCTCTCGAGCATCTTGATGAGCGACGCTTCCGTGTAGCGCGGCGGGGGGCTCGTGAACTTCTGCTGGGGTTCGATAGCGAAGGGCGAGAGTTTCTGATTCTCGCTGAGTTCGGGCAGCGTCTGCTCGTCGCTGGCGACGGGAACGCCCGCGACCTTGTAGAAGCCGTCGAACGCGAGCACGCGGCCGCTCGCCTTGAAGGTGAGTTGCTTCGACTTGTCCTTGCCGCCCTCGATGAGCACGCTCGTCGAGTCCCACTGCGCGGGGGTCATCTGGCACGCGATGAAGCGCTCCCAGATCACGCGGTAGAGCCGGAGCATGTCCTCGCCGTTGCGCACCTTCTTGAGGTCGCTCGCGATGCGCTCGGGGGAGTGTTCGAGCGAAGTCGGGCGGATCGCCTCGTGCGCTTCCTGCGCGGCCTTGTTCGACGACGAGAAGAAGTTGGGCTTCTCGGGCAGGTACTTGGCGCCGTACTTCGACGAGATGTGGTCGCGCGCCATGTCGATGGCTTCGCGCGACAAGTGCGTCGAGTCCGTACGCATGTAGGTGATGAGGCCGACGGCGCCGACGCCCTTGATGTCCACGCCCTCGTACAGGCCCTGCGCGGCGCGCATGGTGCGCTGGGCGCCGAACCCGAGCCGGCTCGACGCCGCCTGCTGGAGCGTCGAGGTGATGAACGGCGCCGATGGGCGCGTCGTCGTGCGCTTTGTTTCGATCGAACGCACGGCGTAGGGCGTCGAGGTGTCGATGGTTCCACGGACGCTACGGACCATCTTGGCGGGGCCGCGGCCGTCGGGATTTTCCTTCGTGTCGATCGTGATGCCGGTGAGGCCCGCGCTGGCGGCGATCTCTTCGACGCGCTTCGAGAGGTCGATCTCTTCGCCGCGCTCAGCGGCCTTCAGGCCGTCGGCGGCGAGTTCGAACTTCTCTCCCGCGATCTGCACGAGTTCAGCGCTGATCGCGCTGTGCTGGGACAGCCACGCGTTCTGCGATTTGATCGTCGGCGCGTTGCCCTTCTCGTCGGTCTCGGCGAGGAAGCCCGGCCACGCCTTGGCGAGTTTGGCGGCGTCCTCGGCCTTGAGCGCGAAGCGCGCGTCGATCTTCCAGTACTCGTCGGGCACGAAGGCGCGGATCTCGCGCTCACGCTCGACGACGAGCCGGACGGCGACGCTCTGCACGCGTCCCGCGGAGAGGCCGCGCGCGACCTTCTTCCAGAGGAGCGGCGAAACCTGATAGCCCACGATGCGGTCAAGGACGCGTCGAGCCTGCTGCGCGTCGACCTTGTGCTGGTCGATGGAGCGCGGCGACGAGAACGCACGCTTGATCTCGGTCGCGGTGATCGCGTTGAAGACCACACGCTTCGCGGATTCGGGCTCGATGCCCAGGATGTGCGCGAGGTGCCACGCGATGGCTTCGCCCTCTCGGTCCAAGTCGGTCGCGAACCAGATGTCCGAGGCGCCCTTGGCGGCGCGCTTCAGTTCGGTGACGGTCTTCGACTTGCCGGAGAGGACCTCGTAGGTCGGGGAGAAATCGTGCTCGAGATCCACGCCCGGGACGGGGGACTTGTCGCCCTTGGGCGATTTGGCGGGAAGGTCGCGGACATGGCCCACGGAAGCCTTCACGACATACCCCGAGCCCAGGTATCTATTGATGGTCTTCGCCTTGGCGGGCGATTCCACGATGACCAGGTGCTTCCCGTTCGCGCTTTCCGAGCCGGCGCTGCTCGCGGCGGCGCGGGACGACGCCTTGGAGACCTTCTTGCGCGTGGTCTTCTTCTTCGTTGTCTTTGGACGGGATTCGTTCGGGGATTTGGCCATAGTGGGTCGTCGGGTCGGCTCATGCATTCGGCCGCCGGCGACGACGACCTAAGCGGATAGGCCCGGGAATGTCAAGAACACCGGGCGGGAGGGGCTGACGGGTTGCCCGATTCTCTCTGACGCATCAGGGTTCCCGAGACGCTGGGTCAGCCCACTCGGCCATCCTCTCGAGCACCCGGGCCGCCCATTGGTCGGAGGGAACCTGCTCGGCGTCGAGCCAGAACGCCCCCGGGGTGGTCCGCAGCCGTCTGAGCCAGGTCCGCTGGTTCTTCGCGAAGCGTCGGGTTTCGATCTTGGTTCGTTCGACGGCATCCTCGATCCGTGTCGGGGCGCCGCCCGCCTCGATCGCTTCGGCGATCTGTTTGTAACCCAAGCCCTCGCGAGCGGTTGGGCCGAGTTGGCCGCGTTCGAGCAGCCCGGCCACCTCATCGATGAACCCTCGGCTCACCATCTCCCGGACGCGGGCGTTGATCCGCTGGTTGATCAGGGCCGACGGCCATTCGAGCCCGACCAGCAGGGCGTCTGCGCGGACCGCGTTCGCGTCCCATTGTTGTTGATGCGCGCTGATCGGCGAGCCGGTCAGACGGAACACTTCCAATGCACGCACGATGCGCTTCGTGTCGTTGGGATGGATGCGTTCGGCGGCGGCGGGATCGACGCGGCGCAGTTCCTCGAAGCGGTCGCGCGGATCGAGCGCGGCGAGTTCTTCGCGCAGCGCAGGGTCGCTGCCCGGGCCATCGAAAAGGCCCTCCAACAACGCCTTGACATAGAGGTGCGTGCCCCCGACGACAATCGGAACGGCGCCGCGTGCACGGATGTCGGCAATGGCGCGCTCGGCGTGTGAGAGCCAATCCTCGACGCTGAATCGTTCGGTTGGATCTCGCAGATCGAGCAGGTGGTGGGGCACGCCGCGCATCTCGTCGGGGGTCACCTTGCCCGAGCCGATGTCGAGCCCTCGATAGATCTGGATGGCGTCGGCGGAGATGACCTCGCCGCGGACGCCGTGGATCTGCTGGAGCGCAAGGGCGACCTCGACGGCGAGGCAGGATTTCCCCCCGGCGGTGGGGCCGACGATCACGGGCATGGGGAGCGGCTCGGCGGCGTGCATCGACCGACTGTAGCGCCAGGGCTCCGGAGGTCCGAGAGGGGGGAGTACCATCCCGCCTTCACCCCGAGACGATTCGCCTGGAGGAGTGTTCTGTGGCCAAACTGACCATCGACAAAGTCGGCGTGCGAGGCAAGCGTGTGCTCGTGCGCGTGGATTTCAATGTGCCCGTTGAGAACGGCGCGATCACCGACGATCGGCGCATCCAGATGGCCGTGCCGACCATCCGTCAGGTCATCGACCGGGGCGGGCGGTGCGTGCTGATGTCCCACCGCGGGCGTCCCAAGGGGACGGGCTACGACGCCGGCGCATCGCTCAAGGTCTGCGCTGAGCGTCTCTCGCAGATCCTCGGCGTGCCCGTCGGCTTTCCCTCGACCGATTGCGTCGACGCGGCGTCCGCGAACGCCGTCGACTCGATGCAGGACGGTCAGGTGATCCTTCTGGAGAACCTGCGATTCCACAAAGACGAGACGGAGGGCGACCCCGACTTCGCCGAGAAACTCGCCGCGATGGGGGACATCTACTGCAACGACGCGTTCGGGGCGGCGCACCGGGAGCACGCGTCGATCGTCTCTGCGCCGAAGATCATGCGTGAGCAGGGCAAGCCGTGCGTGAGCGGGCTCCTGATGGCCGAGGAGATCAAGTACCTGTCCGAGGCCATCGCGAACCCCGGGCGGCCCTTCGTGGCCGTGCTGGGCGGCGCCAAGGTCAGCGACAAGATTCCCGCGATCGAGCGCCTGCTGGAGATCACCGACACCGTGCTCATCGGCGGCGCGATGGCTTACACGCTGCTCGCCGCTCTGGGCCGGCGTGTCGGATCGAGCCGTGTGGAGGACGACAGCATCCCCGCGGCCAAGCGCATCCTCGACAAGGCGGCGGTGGAGAAGTGCGACCTGATCCTCCCGTCCGATCATGTGTGCGCGACGCGTTTCGAGTCCAACGCCGAGGAAGTGAAGGTGTTCGAGGGCGAGATCCCCGAGGGCTGGATGGGCATGGACATCGGGCCGGCGACCCAGGCGGAATACGCGGGCATCATCGAGAAGGCAAAACTCGTCGTCTGGAACGGCCCGATGGGCGTGTTCGAATGGCGCAAGTTCTCGATCGGCACCCAGACGATCGCCGACGCGATGGTCGCGGCGACGAGGAACAACGCGGCGGTGACAATCGTGGGCGGCGGCGACTCGGCCGCGGCCGCGGAGAAGTTCGGCGCCGCCGAAGCGGTGTCGCATGTGTCGACGGGCGGCGGCGCGAGCCTCGAACTGCTCGAGGGTCGTGCGTTCGAGTCGATCGCGGCGCTGGACGACGCCTGACCGGCGCACGGTCCGACACAATTGAACGACGATGACTTGAGGCCCGGAGCGTGACCGCTTCGGGCCTCTTTGTTGCGCGGTGCGAGCGCACGAAAAAGCCCCGGAGAGGCGGACCTCTCCGGGGCGGGCGAATCAGAGTCGATTCAGTCGAACAGTCTGATCAACAAACTTACGGGTTGCAGTCGGTGCCGAAGTTGCTGAGGACGATGTTCAGGTCGGTGAAGTTGACGGTGCCGTCGCCGTTGACGTCGCCGGGGATGCCAGCGCCGGACTGACCGAAGGTCGAGAGGACAGCGTTGAGGTCGGTGAAGTTGACGATGTTGTCACCGTTGGTGTCGCCGGTGCACTCGATGGCGCCGGTGGTCACGCGGATGTTGTCGAGGTACATGGTGGAGAAGGGCGCGATCGGGGGAGCCGTATCGTCATCGCCGCCCCACACGAAGATCGAGTCGAGGTTGCGGTGGATACGGTCGTTGCCGAGGTCGTCGGTGCCGATGATCGGGTTCGAAGAACCGACCAGCGTGCCGTTGACCGTCCAATCGACCTTGTCGGTGTCGAGGTTGTACTCGGCCTTCACGGTGAAGAAGGTGTTCTCGGTGATGCCGAGAGACGCGCGGGTGACGCCCGTGTTGATGTTGATGAGGTCATCCTCGGAGGTGGCGCCATCGGCGGCCGCGAAGATGTAGAAGGTGTCGTCGCCGGCGGCGTACCAGAGGTAGCCGACGAGCTCGAAGGCCCCACCGACGTCAGCGAGCTGAGCCGGGGAGAAGCCGCGCGAGGTGAGGAAGTCGGACATGGCCCAATCCATCTCGACAACCCACTTGGTGGTCGCGTCGACGGTGACGCTGGGGGTGTCGGTGGTGAACTGGGTGAAGATGAACGGATCAACAGCGTTGATGTCCGGCGGAGCAACCTGGACGGTGTCCGTGAACACATTCTGCATGGCCACGACGGTGCTGGCGCCGCCGCGGAAGCTGTCGTCCGCGATGACCACGCCGTTGGCGTTGGTGTAGCGAGTGCTGGCGAGCGGGTTCGTCATCGGATCGTCGATGTGACGGTTCGGGGCGAGACCCAGGACGCCCCACTCGATGTCATCGAGGTAGGGGATGGTGAGCGCGGGCAGGGTGACGATCGGCAGCGCGGAGCACTGGAAGTCGATGTCGTTGATGCGCATCTGCGAACCGGAGCCGAAGGCCTGGTTCTCAGACTCGAAGCGGAGCTCGTTGGCGCCGTTCGAGAAGGCCTCGCCCATGTAGATCACGCCGCCAGCGACGGAGACCTCGAGGGAGTTGTCGAAGCCAACGGTCATGCACAGTTCGCGGTACTGGCCGTTGTTGGCCCAGTTGGCGCCCGTGTCGGCGACGTCAACACCGACCACGGGGACATTGTCCTGCGGGTTGGTGCCGAAGGGGTCGTCGACGGGGTCGTACTCGATGTTGATCTGGACGTAGATGCTGTTCTCGTAGAACGGGTTGCCCACATCGTTGGGATCTTCGCGGCCGAGGTACACGCGGGTGGTGACGCCGCCGGCGACGAAGTTGGTGAGCTCGGAGTCCGGCGCGAAGGCGCGGACGGTGGAGCCGGTCGTGCGGACCTGGGCGCAGAGCGACCAGGGGTCGCCGGCCGTCGCGAACGAGGCCGGGAGAGCCGTGTTGAATTCCTCGCGGAATTCGTTGTCCGACGAGATGTTGTTGACCTGCGAGAGGACCTGACCCTGCACGCCGTCGTTGATGACGGTGAGCGCGGACGAGAGAGCCGCGAAGTAGCGGTTGGTCTGGCCGAGCACGGGGCCGGTGTTGATCCACTCGATGTTGTCGAGGTAGGCGCACTCAAGGTCGGGCGGGGTCGGCAGGATGAAGGGCTCGCCCTGCATCACGACGTTGTCGAAGAAGGTCTCGGCGTCCTGGAGCTCGAAGGAGCAGTTGGAGCCGACGCGATCGAGGAAGCCCGAGGTCAGGATCACGTTGCTGTAGATCACATACTCGGGGTTGCCGTCGAGGCGGTCGATCGAGGTGTTGAAGCGACCGTCAGCGGTCGTGGTGCCGGTCATGCGGTGCCACTGGCCGAGCACGATGGCGGCGGGGTCGCCGACCGAGGCGCCGGGAGGGGGAACGCAGCCAGCGATCGGGGTGCCGACGGCATCCTGGCAGATCGCGGAGGGCACGAAGAGGCCGGTGGTGAACGAAGCGGGGTCCGGCCCGAGGGAGACGTACTCGGTGAGGGCGCCGATCGGGAGGCCGATGTCGGTGCAGTCGCCGGGGGTGTCCTCGGTGCAGGTGCCGCCCCACATGACGCGGCCGGTGATGAAGCCGGTGAACACGGCGACGGGCTCGAAGGTGTCGAGGGTGCCGACGGTCGTGTTGTAGATTTCCATCGAGATCGACGCGTCGTTGTCGGCGGTCGGGGCGATGGGGAAGGTGGTCAGGTCGGCGGGGGCGTTGTTGATGTTGGCGAGCGTGCGGGTGTTGTGGCCCGTGAAGAAGCCGTTGGCGGCCTGCGCCGTGCCGACGCGGTGGCGCACCATCTTGGTGTTGTTGGCAACGCCGTTGGGGCCGGTCGGGGGCGCCGGGGTGGCGGGGTTGGCGACCGGGTCGATCACGCGGACGAAGGCCACGCTGCTCTGACCACGGAGGTTCCACGCGATGCCCGCGGGGAGCATGCCGCTGGTGGAGGACGGAACGAAGTTCACGCCGGTGCCACCGAGCGAGGTGTCGGCCGGAGCGAGCTCGTAGTCAGTCTCGATGGTGACGACATTGGGGGCGCCGCCGCGGGGGTCGAAGGTCGTGGGACCCTCGGTCTTGGCGGGCGCACGGAACACGCGACCGCCGAGGGCGGGCGACATGCGACGATCACCGACGATGCCATCGTCCACGCGGGGGAAGCCCGTCTGGCGATAGACCTGAATCTCAGGATCGACGAAGCTCGTCTTGTTGATGGGAATGAGGTCCGTGGCCTTAGTGGCCTCGGCGATAGCGACTGCCGAGACGGCAAGGCCGACAGCGCTGGCAAGAATACCAATCTTCATGACCGAATCTCCTCTCTGGCGCGTCAACGAAACGCGCCGGAACGCCTAAAAACCTACGAAATCATGGCTCTACGCGGGCACACACCGCAGCCCCGGGCGGTTGCCCTTGGCGAGTTCGTCAGAACACATCGCGGAGTATGCACGGAAGCGCCGAGTCCTTGTCCTGCCCGACCGCGAACGTACGGCCGAACGGTGAATCACTTCTGCCTGGATACGACGAAACGGGGCTTGCAGATCCCGCTCGTCATCACGCACTGGCTCTGATTCTCCCCGGAGCCGAGCGGCACGCACGACAAACCGATGAGAAGCTTTGCCACCTCTTCATATATATGACACGACTTCCGACTTTTTGCAAGGGAATTCCCCGACGGTCGGCATCTTTCCTTTCCCCGCCGGGTCGGCGCATGGTCCGAAAAACGCCGTTGTGGCAATCTGGGCAAGCACTTTTGGAAATCTCGCCCGGATTGCCCAATTCATCGAGTTCTCGGCCCCGGGCTCAGTCGCCCGCCGTCGGCCCGGATGAATCAGTCGGAATCTGATCGGGCGATTCGCCGCCTTCAGGGGAGGCGGCGCCGGTGTCGCCCGGGGCGGAAGGCTCCCCTCGCTCCTCCCCCGCGTCGTCGCCCCGCATCTGGCGGCGCAGGTCGCGCAGCGCGATGCTCTGCGCGGTGTTCATATTGGACGCGAAGTGCTCGTCGACCAGCGCGAACACATCCGGACCGTGCGGCAATGCACCGCATCGGCGCAGCGCCTCGAGCCAATACTCGATCGGATCACCAGGGGTGACGGCGAGCGCGTCGTCCAACCGTCCGATCATCACGAGCGCATAGAACCTGACGCGCTCGGCGCGCCCCGCGTTGCCCTGCGCGTCGCGCAGCGCCGCGTTCGCCGCGGCCAGCGCGCCCTCTCCGTCGTTCCGATCCAGCCGCGTCTCGGCCTGCAGGAGTTGGAGTTCTCGGGCCTCGTCCAGGTTGAGCGATTGTCCTTCCTGCAGCGCCGCCGAGAGCAGTTCGTCACGCTTCGCGAGATCCTGCACGGCGCGCACCGCGGTGAGCCGCTGATCGGACGGGAGCGCAACGAGCGTGCGTGACGAAGGCCCGATCCAGCCCGCGTCGCGCGGCGCGACATGCATCAACTCGAGAAAGCCAGACGCGGTCGGTCGGTGCATCGCGATCGCGCGTGCCGCGCCCTCGTACACCGCGGGATCGTTCGCCGCCGCGTCCAGCAGAAAGTCGGTTTCGTCGGGATTCGTGGCGAGCGCGATCGCGCCGCTGCGCCGGGCGCCGGCGTTCGTCGATTGCGCGACCACAAGCCGGATCGCCGCGCGATCCTCCGGCCCGCCCAGAGCCGCGAGCACACGCGCCTGCGAGGCCGTCATCGTCGTCGGCTCGAGATCGAGGATGGTGCTCAACGCGTCGCGTGCCGCGTTGCGCTCGAGCAAGCCCGCGGTGTGCAGCGCGAGCACCGCGTCCGCCGCGGCGCTGCCCGCGGGTTCCGGAGCGCGCAGCCAGCGCAGCACGGCCGTCACCGGGACATTCGCCGGATCGCGCGACGAGAGCCTGAGCAGCGGCGCCGCCACGCGTGGGGAACTCTCGCGATCGAGCGCCTCGACGACGGCCGCCTGCGTGATGGGCGCGCCGAGATTCTCGATGAGTCTCGCCGCGCTCGCGCGGATGTCTTCCTGATCGGAAGCGAGGAGCAGCATCGCGGCGCTGGCCACGCCGGGCCCGAGCGGCTGCGCGTTGAGCAGCGTGCGCGACGCGAGGTCGAGCCCGAGTTGGTTTACCTGACGGTGCGTATCGCGCAGCATGGACGCGATCACCGCGCTGCGTTGTTCCTGAGGAGTGGCGCCGTACAGCGCTGTGTAGAGATCAACAACCGAGGCGAGCAGCGTGTCGTTCTCGCGGGCGAGCCGCTGGGCGCGCGTGCGGAAGTTCCGAGCGAGTTCGATGTTCCACGCGTCGTTGTCCAGGGACTCGGCACGCGTCCACCACTCGCGCCATCCGGATACACCACGCGCGGCGCACTCGTCGCAGCCCGTCCATCGGACCAGCGCGTTCGAGAGGGCCGAGCGCATGTCAGTGGGGGTGGATGCGTCGAGGTACCGCGCCATGGCCGCGGCGACCGAGGGGCGGCCCGGCGCGCTGTTCAGCGCCGTCAGCAGATCGCTCAGGCAGGCGGCGGTGGAGGCCGTGGCCACCGAATCGCGCAGCGCCTGGGCGTATCGGGGAGATCCGGGGTCGACCGCGACGATGGCCCTCGCGATGGCTCGCTGGGTCGCCGGGGCCGAGCCGTCGCGCAAGGCGGCCGAGATCGCCGTCCCGGTCCGCTCGTCGGACTTTACGACCAACCGCTTGGCCGCCTCGAACCGGGCGTCATCCGAGGCGTCGGCGGAAACAAGGACAGAAAGGTCGTCGACGCCCGAAGCGACGGACACAACCGTCTGTGTGTCAGTTGGTTGTGAAAAACTCGCCGTGCTCGCCCCCGCCATGATCACCGACGCCGCGAGGAAGCCGGGAAGGGCGTGTCGGGCCGGACAGGGCATGCGCGGGTCCTCAGGGCAGGTGGGCAGGATCGAGACACCTCCGACCCGGTGGACGCAACCGGGCGGGGCCGACTCCAAAGACTAAGACGCATGAGACGGGCGAACCGTTCGGCGCCGATATAGTACAACGGTCGCGGCGGGCGTTTCGCCGCACTCTCGACGCGTGGATCTTCGCCTGAGCGAGGGAGTCGGCCCCCATGAGCGAGTGGTTCGACGCCGAAGAGCATGTGGAGCGCGCCCACGAGCACTACGAGGCCGGGCGCTGGGAAGAAGCGGAGTCAGAACTCCGTCACGCGATCTCCATGCACCCGGACCGGGCCGACTGGCACTTCAACCTCGGCCTGACGCTCGACGCCGCCGGCAAGCACCACGACGCGCTGGCCGCGTTCCGCGACGCGCACGATCTCGATCCCGACGAGGCCTCCCCGATGCTCGCGCTCGGGGCGCTGTCCCTTCGGATGGACAAGATCCACGACGCCGTCCGCTGGTTCGAGTCGGCGGCCAAGGCCAAGCCCGATCGTCAGGACGCGCATGTCCATCTGATCGATGGGTACGCGCGTCTCGGTCGACACGACGACGCCGAGACGGAGTTCTACCTCGCGCTCCACTGCGCGGGCCGTGACGACTCCACCCCGGGCGAGCACGACGCGATGGCCTACGCGAATATCGCGGAGTCTCTCGCCGACCGGGGCAATCACGCGAAAGCCATCTGGTGCCTGCGCGAGGCGCTGCGCATCGACCCCGATCTCCCGCGCGCGAACGCGCGGCTCGCCGACCTCTACACCGACACGGGCAAGCATGAGCGAGCCAGGCAGTTGTACCTGCGCGAACTCCGCTCCGCGCCGGGCGACATCGACACGCTCATCGGGCTGGGCCGCCTGCTGGTCAAGATGAACCGGCTGGGCGAGGCGTCGGAGAAGTTCCGCCGCGTGCTCGAGATCGAGTCGGATCATCCCGACGCGCACTTCGAACTGGCCGCGCTCGCCGAGCGTGAAGGCCGCGAGAAGGAGGCGGTCGCGGGATACCGCCTCGTGCTCCGGCTCGATCCCGAATACCCATCGGCGCGGCGCCGGCTCGCGACACTGCTGCTCTCGATCGACGAGACCGACGCGGCGGCGGCGCTGCTCCTGCGCGAACTGCGCGATGCGCAGCGCAATCTCGAGTCCTTCGACGACACCGAACTCGACGAGTTGGGCGACCTGCTCGTGTCGACCGGGCGCTTCGACGAGGCGGCCGTGGTCTATCGCTGGTACGCGAACCGCAGGCCCGACGACCCCGACGCGCACCACCGGCTGGGCGCAGCGCTGCTGCTCTCGGGCAATCTCGCGCACGGCGCGAGGGCCGAGCGTCGCGCGCTCTCGCTCGCGGGCGGCAGCCACCTGAAGGCGCTGCAGAACCTCGCGATCGTGGCCGTCGAGCGCGGGCAGTGGTCACGCGCCCGCGCCTTCGCTCGTGCGGCCAGCGACCTCGACCACGACGACGCGGGCTCAAGGCGACTCCGAGCACGCCTGCGTCTGCATGTGCTCGCGGTGATTGCGTCTTCCGGCTGGAACGCGGCCCGGTGGTGCTGGCGCCACATCTCCCGCACGCGGCCCGCCTGATCACATCACGAAACCGGGGGAGTCTCGGTCCCCGCGACGCTCGCGGCGGCGGCGATGTCGCTCGCTGTGGTTGCCGACTCGTTGGCCTCACGGTCCGATCGCCGCGCATCGCGCCGTCCCTGACCCTCGTTTACGAACGAGAGCCCGGCCAGCCCGGCGCCGAAGAACCCCGCGACGAGCAGGAGCGCCGCCCGCGAACCGACAAGCCCCGAGGTCACGCCGTAGATCGGCGGTCCGATCACCGCCGCGAGTTTGTACGCCGCGCCCCACAGCCCGAAGAACTCGGCGCTCTTGTGCAACGGCGTGAGCACGCCGAAGAACGCGCGGCTCCCGGCGCCGATCGCGCCAAGCGCCAGCCCGATCAGGTTGCCGATCATCCAGAACGACCACTCGAACTCCGCAGTCCGCGGCATCAAGGCGGCGCCGACGCTCGCGACGATCCACACAACCAGCGTGAGCATCAGCGCGCGCTTGCGGCCCAGTCTGTCCTGGAGTTTCCCGATCCCGTACGCGCCGATCCCCGCCGTGATCGTGATCTGCAGGAAGAAGAGCAGCAGTTTGACACCGGTCAACCCGAAGTCGTCTTTCGCGATGATGCCCGAGAAGTAGATCACGACCTGCACGCCGCACGCGTAGATCAGGAACGCGGGCAGGAAGCGGAACACCTGGCGGAACTTCGACGCGTCGCGGAGCGTGCGGCCGAATCGCGCGAACCCGATGGTGAGCGGGTTGCCGCGTGCCGAAGCGATGGGTGCGCGTTTGCGTTCCTGCACGAACAGGAAGGTCGGCAGCGCGTTCACGAAGAACCACACCGACGCGAGCAGGACGAGTGAGCGGTTCTCCCCCGGCGTCGCATGGGCGCCTGTCATGATGAGCGCGATGGGAAGCACGAGCAGCGCGCCGGCGTAGCCCATCGTCCAGCCGAGCGCGCTGACGCGCGCCATGCGCTTCGCGTCGGCGATGTCGGGGAGGAATGCGGCGACGAGGTTCTCGCCCGCCGAATAGCACACCGTCGCGCACGCGAAGCAGACCATCGCGTACGCGACCATTCCCGGGCCGGCGAACGAGAGGCACGCGAGTGCGAGCACGCACCCGAGCCAGGTGAACATCAGGACGCGCTTCTTGGCGCCGGACGAGTCGGCGAACGCGCCGACGATCGGCGCGCACGCGACGACGAGCAGGTTCGCGCCGCCGACCGCGAGGCCCCAGAGCCACTCGCCGCGACCGGCGTCTCCCACGATCACTTCCTTGAAGTAGATCGGGAAGAAGAGCGTGTTGATGAGGATCGCGAACGACTGGTTCGCGAGGTCGAACATCCCCCACGCCCACACTTCGCGCGGGTTGGGCAGTCCTTTGAATGGGTTCAGCCGCGCGAGCATGCGGCGGAGGATACCGCCGCACGCTCAACGCCGTGCGGGGCGCCGATCACTCGCCGCCGGTGGTCTCATCCTTCGCGACGGGCGCGGCCGGGTGCTTCAGGCCGTGCTGCGTGAGGATCGGATCGATGAGGGCGGTCTTCTTCTCAAGGGGCGAAGCGGGGTGCAGCGCGCGGTGCACGATCTTGCCCTCGGGGTCGATGATCACGACATGGGGGATGCCGCGCACGCCGTACTCGGGGTTGAAGACTTCCTGCTCGGTGAACGCGACGGTCCAGGTGATGTCGCGCTCGTCCATGAAGCGGCGCATCGCCTCGTGCTCGGCGGCGGGGGATTCGGCGTCTTCCTTGCCGGCCTCGAAGAAGGTGGCGCCCTGCAGGCTGGTCACGCCGACGACTTCGACCGGATATCCGGCGTAGTGGGCGGTGAGGTCGCGGACCTGCGGGAACGAGGCGATGCACGGGCCGCACCAGGTGGCCCAGAAGTCGAGGACGACGACCTTGCCGCGCAGGTCTTCGAGATTGCGCAGGGTTTCGCCGCTGGAGGTCCAGGTGAAGTCGAGTTCGGGCGCGGTGTTGCCCACGAGTTGGGCGATGCGCGGCGCCGCTTCGAGCGAGGTGAGTTCACGCTTCGCGACGCGGAACGCGGTCGCGTCGTCCTCGGAGACAGCGCCGAGGATCGCGATCGACTTCACGCGGAGTTGCTCGGCGGCGGTCTTCGTCTTCTCGTCGCCGCTCGCGTTGGCCTTCTCGTACACCGTGGTCATTCCGACGAGCGCGGCGGGGGGCGCATCGCTCGGGAAGTTGCGTGCGGCGATGGCGAGTTCATCGCCGAGTTCGGCCATCGAGTCGTCGGCCACGCCGTAGCCGATCGTGTACCACAGGGATTCTGTGCGCCCTTCGCGGAGGGCCTCGGAGAACTTCGGGTGGGTGAGCGTGCGGCTCAGCGTCTCGATCATGACGGGCTTGAGGTCGTCGTTGTTGGAATCGAGGAGTTGCGCCTTGAACACGAGCGCGTCGACCGACTCGATCGTGTCGCCCGTGGTCATCGGGTCGAGCACGGCGAGCGCTTCCTTCGTGCGGTCGTTCTCGCTGCCCGGCTTGTAGGTGGTGATCAGATTCCGCTTGCCGAGGTCGCGGAGTTGCGCGAGGGTCAACTCGTTGATCGGGAACTTGTTCACATACTCGCCCTGGAGTTCGACGGCGGCGTCGAGGGTGAGCGACCCGGCGCTGCGCATCTCGGCCATCTTCGCGTCGTACTGCTCGACGAGCGAGTCGAACTCGGCCTCGGGCATCGCGGACGCGAGCGAACCCGCCGAGAGCACGAGGGCGGCGGCGAGCGAGGAGAACGCGAGGAAGTTCCGGCGAGCCATGGCGAGGCCTCCATAAGGGCGGGGGGATCCGGACGCGGAAACAGCGCCGGACCGATTCATCCTCTTGGAAAACCGCCCAGTTGTCCAGAGGTTGCCCCGCCGGTTCAGGGGTTGAGCCATCGAGCCAGAAACTCGACCTGCGTGTTCTTGGCCTCGTTTGCGACCTTCCCGAAGCCGGAATGCTCGTACGGCGCGCCCGTCTGAGGCCAGGTCTTGAGGGTCAGAAGGGCTTCAGGATCGGCGCCGAGGGCCGCGTAGCGATCTTCAAGGGCGGCCATGAGGCGCCGGATCGATTCGACGGGGACCCACTCGTCGGCGTCGCTGTGCAGGGCCAGCAGGGGGGTGGCGCTCCAGCCCTCGACATGCCGGATGGGGTCCAGCCGCTCGATCTGCTCGCGGGGGTACCGCTCGTCGTAGAAACGCATGAGCGAGAAATCGCCCGCCGTGCTCTCGACCGCCGCGGCCTTGAACTCATGCGGCGAACCGAGCCGCCGAAGTGTGACCATCCCGCCCGCGCTCATGCCGCCGATCGCGAGCCGGTCGGTGTCGAACACGCCGGCGAAGCGCGGATCGCGCAGCGCGTCGACGACATGATCAATCTCGCCCAGCATCTGCTCGACGACTTCGAGCGTGTGGTCGGGCTTCTGCAGCCGCGCGCTGTAGCGCTCGCCATGACCGGGCAGGTCGAGCGCGACCGCGGCGATGCCGGCGCGAATCCAACGCAGGTATCGCCCGGGATCGAGTTCCTTGCTGACCGTGCGGCCGTGCATCCAGATCACCGTCGGCGCGGGTTGTTCCCAGTTCGGGTGCGCGAGAAGCGATGGAACACCTTCGGTCGTGTCCTTCGCGAGCACTTCGCTGCGCGACAGTTTCGCGAGCGACGAGGGGAGTTCAGCGAATCGCCCCTTGGGAGCGGGCGGGGGGACCTGTTCCAGCGGATCGCTCACGCGAGGACTCCGCTGGCGCGCACGAACGGGTTGGAGCGCTTCTCCTCGCCGATGGTCGTCGGGTTGCCGTGCCCCGGGAGGACATGCGTCTCGTCGGGGAGCGTGTAGAGTTTCTTCAGGATCGAATCGAAGAGCGCGTCCGGGTCGCTCGTCGGGAAGTCCGATCGGCCGATCGAACCCGCAAAGAGCGTGTCGCCCACGAGCGCAACGCCCGAGCCGGCGCCGTAGAGCGCGATGCCTCCGGGCGAGTGCCCGGGCGTGTGGTGGACGGTGAACGAATGGCCGCCGAGCGTCAGCGTTTCGCCCTCGGTCGGCGCGCGGTCGGCGGGCGAGGAAGTGATCGGCTGGCCCGCCGCTTCCGACAGGTTGAGCATCGGGTTCTCGAGCCAGTCCTTCTCCGCGTCGTGGAGGAGCACCTCGGCATCGGGGAATTTCGTGCGAAGTTCGGTCAGCCCGGCGATGTGATCCACATGCGCGTGGGTCAGGATGATCGCCTTGACCGTGAGACCGAGTTCTTCGACGCGCTCGGCGATCGGCGCGGGCCCGAACGACGCGTCCACGATCCAGGCGTCGCTGCCCTCCCCGGTGTGGAGCAGGTAGCAGTTTGTCGCCCACGGGCCGAGGGTGAACATCTCGACCGTCAGGGGCGCGGGGTTGGCGTCGTCAGGATTGCTTTTTTTCGAACCTTGCATCGCCCGCATGGTAGACTTTGGCATGCTGATTCGGAACATCGACGAGGTCGAAGCCAAGCCCGTCCAGATGGACGGCGTTTCGGGCGTGCGAATGGCCCTGATGGTCGGCCGCGAGCACGGCGCACCGAATTTCGCGCTGCGTTCGTTCCGCGTCGACGCCGGGGGGCACTCTCCCCGGCACACCCACGATTACGAGCACGAGGTCTATGTCGTGGACGGCGGGGGGACGGTGTTCCTCGACGGGAAGGAGAACCCGATCCGGGCGGGCGATGTCATTTATGTGCCGGCCGAGGAACTGCATCAGTTCAAGGCCGGGCCTCAAGGTCTCCGATTCCTGTGTTTAGTGCCCGTCTCGCGGAACTGCGGCGACCCGACGCCGGGGAGTTGATCCGGGCAGGTGAGGCGTGCGAGCGTTCATGGAGGCGCAGCGATGGCGAATCAAAGCAACAACGACGACCGGAACTCCGCGAAACTCGACAACGGGCGCCGGGACTTCATTCTGCCCCAGCCCGCCGTGTTCGCGCTGTACTTCCTGCTGGTGGCCGCGTGCCTCACGGTGATGTTTATCGAGCCGACGATGCGCGAGGGCGCGTTCGTAGGTCTCGTGTTCGCGCTCGCGACCTTCCCGATGGCGCTCCGCGCTTCGAGCAACGCCGATGCGCCGAGCCCCCGCGAATCGTTCGAGAAGATCGCCCGCGCCATCGAGCGCCAGATGCAGGAGGGCGGGCTGTCCGAGACCGCCAAACGAATCCTGCACCGCAAGGAAGAGCGTCGGTTGCTCCGAACGGCGATCGAGCAGGACATCCACGACAAGGACTGGGACGCCGCGCTCATCCTCGTGCGCGAACTGGCGGACCGGTTCGGGTACCGCGTGGACGCCGAGGAATTCCGCGAGCGCATCGAGCGGGCCCGCGCGCAGAACATCGACCGCGAGGTGCTCCAGGCGATCGAGGGGCTCGAAGGGTTGCTCCGTGATCGCAAGTGGCCTGAAGCGTTCTCGGAGGCGGGGCGCATCCAGCGTCTGTACCCCGAATCGCACCGCGTCCAGCGTCTGCGCGAGCGCGCCGAAGAAGCCAAGAACCGCTACAAGGTCGACCTTGAGCGCCGCTTCCTGCTCTGCGCACAGCGCGAACAGATCGACGACGCGATGAAACTCCTGAAGGAACTCGACCACTACCTCACCGAGCACGAGGCCGAGCCGTTCCGTGAGGTCGCGCGCGGCGTGATCGGCAAGGCGCGTGACAACCTCGGCGTGCGGTTCAAACTCGCTGTGCAGGACCGCTCGTGGATCGACGCGGTGGATGTGGGCGAACGCATCGTCGCGGAGTTCCCGAACTCCCAGATGGCGGCCGAGGTGCGCGACATGCTCGACGCGCTGCGCGAGCGTGCGGCCCAGTTGCGCGGCACGGGGACGGCGCAGGCCAACGCCTGAGCGTCACTCGCGCGCGGCTTCAGGCTCTTGGGCGTTCTTCGGCTCGCCGCCGCTGCGCCACAGGTACACCATGAGCACCGCGATCCCGACGATCAGGAACGCGTCGGCGACATTGCTGACATAGGGCCAGACGGGCCGGCCGCCCGGGAAGTGCAGCGAGTACAGCGGGTGCAGGAAGTCGCGCACGCACGCGTACATCATTCGATCGTAGAGATTGCCAAGCCCGCCCGCGATGATCAGCCCGATAGCGATGTGCGCGAGCGTTTCCTTGGGACGCGTCCAGCGCGCGAACATCCACACGGCGAAGCCGATCGCGAAGAGCGTGAACGCCGCGAAGAACCACCGGCCGCCCGCGCCGAAACCGAACACCGCGCCGGGGTTCAGCACGAGTTTGAGCTCGAGGACATGCGGGACGACGACGGTCGCCTCGTGGGGGGGGATCAGTTCGTTGATCTGCGAAGTCGGGAGCGCAAGCACCTCTTCGCGGCGAACCTCGACCGGCCGCCCGGCGAGCCGACGGAACGCGAGCCACTTCGAGAAGAGGTCTGCGAAGAGCGCGAGCGCGACGGTGACGCCGAGCACAGTCCACGCGCGGGCGCTGCGCGCGGTCGACGAGGGGAGTTCGGAGGGGCCGGCGGTCACGAGGCGTAGGCGCCGCGCTCAAGACGGCGGGCCGCCTCGATGCACAGCTCGGCCCAGGGCTTGGCGTCGAGGCGCGCTTTGCCGATGGCCGTCCCCATCACGCGGCAGATGCCGTAGGTCCCGTCGTCGAGTCGCTTGAGGGCGGCGTCGATCTCGCCGAGCAGTTTGCGCTGGGTCGCCGCGATGTCGAGCGAGAGCGTCTGGCTGGAGACATCGGAGCCCTGCTCGGCGGCGTGGCTGGGGGTGTGCGAAACGCGGTCGCCCGACATGAGGGCCTCGCCCTCCATCGACTCGACATCGCCGAGGATCTCCGCGCGCTTCATGAGCAACAGGCGCCGGTAGTGGTCCTGTTCCTTCTTGCTCAGGGGCGACTTGGTGAGTCGCTTGGACTCCCCGTCGGCGGCCTGATCTTCGAACGGGCGTGACTCGATGGGCCGCAGGCCGGCGAGCGCGGCGAGGCGAGCGGCGGCGGCCTTGGCGGCGGCGAAGGTCTCGGCCTCCGACTTCACCTCGGCGGCCTGCTGGGCCTTGGTCTTCTTCGGCGGCTTCACCGAGCCGCGCGCGGGTGTGGACGCGGGCGCAGCGGCGGCGGCCTTCTTCTTGGACCCCGACTTCTTGGTGGTCGCTGGCTTCTCAGCCTTCGCCGCCTTGGCGGGCGCCTTCTTGGTCGTTCCGGTCGCCGCCTTCTTGGTGACGCTCTTCGCCGGCTTGGGAGCCTTGGCGGCGTCCTTCTTGGCGGAGGTCTTCTTCGCGGGCGACTTCTTGCTCGCGGGCTTGTCGGCCTTCTTGGCCGGCGCCTTCTTCGCCGCGGTCTTCTTGGTCGCGGCTTTCTTGGCGGCGGGCTTCTTCGCGGGCGCCTTCTTGGACGCGGACTTCGACGGCGATGACTTGGCCGCCGGCTTCTTGGCCGGGGACTTCTTCGCGGTGGACTTCTTGGTGGTCGTCTTCTTCTTGGCCAACGGGCGCGCTCCAGGCGATGGGCGGATCCCTGAGGCCGACGCCCCAGCGTCGGGGGACCCCATGCGGGGAGGAAGATGCCCCGTCGGCGCCTCCCGCAAAGGGCGAGGAGTGTAGAAACGAGAGTCCGAACCGTCAACGAACGGTCGGCGGATCCCCTCGATGGGGGTTGCGGCCGCGGATTTGCACGAAAACCTTGCAATGACAAGGTGTTATGAATATCGCCGTCGGGCGGCGAAGCCTAGACGGCTCAGATTCACGCCCGGGGTTTATGCGGGTTCCGTCGCCGAATCCCCGTTCTCGACCGGATCCGGGGTCTCGGGGAGTTCCATCACCGACCCCAGTTGACGGAATCGCGCGAGACGCCGAGCGGGCAGTTGCTCGGGCTTCACGCGGCGGAGTTGGTTGAGTTGCTCGACGATCCACGCCTGGATGTTCGTTGCCGCGACGGCCGGCTCGCGGTGCGCGCCGCCGATGGGCTCGGCGATAATCGTGTCGATCACGCCGAGTTCGTGGTTGTCCTTCGCGGTCAGGCGGAGCGACTTGGCCGCCTCGGCGTTGGTGGTGGGGTTGGCTTCTTTCCACAGGATCGCCGCACACCCCTCGGGGGAGATGACGGAGTACCACGCGAACTGAAGCATCGCGACCCGATCCGCGACGGCGATGCCCAGCGCGCCGCCGGAGCCGCCCTCGCCGATGACGACGCTGACGATGGGGGTCTTGAGGCGCGCCATTTCGCGCAGGTTATACGCGATGGCTTCCGCCTGGCCGCGCTGCTCGGCGCCGAGTCCGGGATACGCGCCGGGCGTGTCGACGAAGGTGACGATGGGGATGCCGAACTTCTCGGCCATGCGCATCTTCAGCAACGCCTTGCGGTACCCCTCGGGGTGCGCGCAGCCGAAGTGGCACGCGATCTTCTCGCTGGTCTCCTTGCCCTTGTTGTGGGCGACGACCATGACCTTGTGCGAGCCGATGCGCGCGAGGCCGGTCACGATCGCGGGGTCGTCCCCGAAGCGACGGTCGCCGTGCAACTCGCAGAAATCCTTGCAGACGAGTTCGATATAGTCGCGGCCCTGGGGGCGGCGCGGGTGGCGCGCCACGCGAACGATGTCCCACGGCGCGAGGTTCTCGTAGAGATCGCGGAGCGCATCGCGGTATTCGCTGCGCGCCATCTCGAGGGCGGCCCGATCCTCGTCGTTCTCGGCGAGGGCGGCGAGGGCCTCGACCTTGCGCTCCAGTTCGTGGAGCGGCTTCTCACATTCGAGCACATGGGCGATCGCCATCGGTCGGTGAATCTCCGGCATGGGGCGGACATGAAGGATACGCCCGGATCGGGCTCTCTGCGCCCGATCGTCGCTCGTCCCATATCCTCGGCGGATGACGCACGAACACTCCAAGGGCGGGCTCCTCGTGATCGGCTTCGGCTCGATGGCGTCCGCGATCGTGGAAGGCGCGCTGCGCGCGGGCGTTCTGACGCCCGATCAGGTGGCCGCGGTGAATCCGGGAGAAGGGGGGCGGGCCCGCGCCGAGCGGCTCGGGTGCCGCGCGTTCGCGAACTCCGCCGAGGCGCTCCGCGCACTTCCCGACGCGCGGGTGATGCTGGGCGTGAAACCCCAGAAGATGGTCGAGGCGGCCGCCGCCGCCGCCGGGCACGCGACAGACCGGTGCGTGATCTCGATCCTCGCCGGCGCAACAGCGACATCGATCGGCGCGGCCTTCGGGGTCAATCGTGTTGTGCGCGTGATGCCCAACACGCCCGCCAAGGTCGGGAAAGGGATCACCGCGCTCGCGAACGACACGACAGCATCGAGCGAGGACGCCGCGTTTGCTCGCGCGCTCTTCTCGTCGGTCGGTGAAGTCGTCGAGATGCCCGAGTCGATGCTCGACGCGTTCACTGGCGTGTGCGGCAGCGGCCCGGCGTACATCTTCTACCTGGCCGAAGCGATGGCGCGCGGCGCACGCGATGTCGGGTTCGGCGATGCCGAGGCGGATCGACTCGTGCGTGCGACCATCGTTGGCGCAGCGGCATTGCTCGAAGAAGACGCCGCGCTTACACCAGCGGCACTCCGTGCGCGCGTGACAAGCAAGAACGGGACGACGGCCGCGGCGACGGACACGCTCGACGCGTCGGGCGTGATGGACGCCGTGGCGAAAGCCGTAGTCGCCGCCCGCGATCGCGGGCGCGAACTCGCGGGTCAGTAGTCCCGGCGGCAGAAGATCCAGCACGCGATCGAGAGGATGAACGCTTCGAACAGCAGGGAAGTCCCGACGATCCAGAAGACGGACCGGGACCGCTGCTTGCGCACGATCTCCTTCGCGACTTCGGTGTCGTCGATGCGCACGCCGAGTTCGCGGTCTTCCATGGATTGCGGCATGTTCGGCCCGCCGTCGGCGCCGGAGTCCGCCATCATCATCTCGAGTTCCTGATCGTTGACGAGCGATCGCTCGGTGAGTTGGACGGTCTCGGTGGTCTTGGGCAGCAGCGTCTTGGCGATGAAGACGCCGTTGTGCCACTTGGTCACCCCGCGCCGCATCTTGTCGACCTCGTCGCGCCGGCTTTCAAGCCGCGCGATGCGGTCCTCGCGGCCTTCCCGTGTGATCAGCCCGTCTTTCAGCGCGTTGACGATCCCGTTGTTCGCATCGCCCGTCACGGCGTTCATGCGGTCACGCTCCGTCGCGATGAGCGCGTCGTAGTGCTCGACTCGCTGCTCGTTGTAGGTGCGGAACGAGAGCAACGCCTGCTCGGTGGTGTTCACCGCGAAGAGCATGAACCAGAACAGCGAGGTGAGGATCAGGGCCGCGATCGTCGAACGCGTCACCAGTCCGATCAGCGCACAGACGCAGAACAGGAAGGAGAAGAACGCGATCACGAGGGGCACGGCGATGAAGAGCGAGGGCTCCCACACGCCCGCGCGGAGGCCGAGCACGAAGAAGCTCGCGACGCAGAAGACCGACACCTGCAACGCGACGAAGAGCAGGCCCGAGGCATATTTCGTGAGAAAGAGGCGCAACCGCGAGACGGGCTTCGCGAGCATGACGGGGAGCGAGCCGCCCGTCACGAAGTCGGGGATCATGCCCGCCGTGCTGACGAGCGCGAGGATGGCCGCGCCCCAGCCGAGCCAGAACCGCACGCCGAGGTTGTTGAAGAGGAGTTGTTTGTAGAACATCTCCTTCGACATCATGTTCGTGTTGAGGCCGAAGGGGACCTCCCAGTGGAAGATCGTGATGCCCTGCGCGTTGATGCCCACGGCCGCGAACGCGAGCACGAGCAGTCCCGAGAGGACGAGCGTGATCCAGAAGAGTTTCTTCGCGTTGAGTTCGCGGTAGGCGTCGATGAAGAGAGCGAGCGTCTGTGTGAGCATCAGCGCGCCCCCTTGCCGTGGGTCTGGGGCGCTTTGCCGCGCGCCGCGCCGACGCCGGTGGTCCTGCCGCTCGTCGGGTCGGTGATGGCCTGGATGAACAAGTCTTCGAGCGAGGGCCGCACGGGGCGGAGCGAGCGGATCACCGCGTCGTGGGCACGAAGCGCGTCGATCACGGGCTGAACGCTCGATGGATCAACGCCTTCCACGCTGATGACGGTGGGGGAGGCCTCGACCCAGAGCCCGTTGGCGAGTTCGCCCTTGCGCCGGTCGCCTTCGTTGTGGTTCAGCACGCCCGGCATGGCCCGGGTGAGGTACTCGCCCGCGTGGAGCGCGCCCTCGACCGCCAGTTCGATCTCGTACCGTTGCTTCCCGAGCGCGAGTTCGTCGAGCGTGCCCTTCGTGCGCACCTCGCCCTGCACGAGGATCGACACGCGGTCGCAGACCATCTCGGCTTCGCCCAAAAGATGGCTGTTGAGCACGACGGTTTTGCCCCGGCGCTTGAGTTCGACCAGCAACTCGCGGATCTCGCGGCGACCGACCGGGTCTACGCCGTCCGTCGGCTCGTCGAGGAAGATCAGTTCGGGGTCGTTCATGAGCGCCTGGGCCAGCCCGATGCGCTGCTTCATGCCCTTCGAGTAGGTCTGCATGCGCTTGCGACGCCAGTCGCGCATGCCCACGAGGTCGAGCAGTTCGTCCGCGCGGCGTTGGCGTTCGCGTCTGGGCATCTTGGCCATGGCGCCGAAGACATCGAGAACCTCCTCGCCGCGCAGGTACCCGGGGAAGTTGGGGTTCTCGGGAAGGTAGCCGACCCGCGCGAGCGTCTCGCGGTCGCCGATGCGTGCGCCGAGCATCGACCCCTTGATCTTTGTGGGGCGCACGATGGTGAGGAGGATCTTGACGAGGGTGCTCTTGCCCGCGCCGTTGGGGCCCAGGAGCCCGAAGATCTCGCCTTTGTGTACCTGTATCCCGGCGTCGCGCAGCGCGCGCACCTTCCCCTTGTAGGTCTTGGTCACCCCCGAGAGATCGATGGCTAGGTCGCTCACGCTGTTCTCCTGGCTTCCGTGCGGCCTGTCCGCCACTCTTGGGATTCGCGCCTCACCGCTTTTGCGCCACGACATGGAAGACATGCCAGTGCTTGGGGTTGTTCAGGCAATCGCCCCCGTCCCGTTCCTCTTCCTGGAAGTGCTCGACCTCGAATGCGCTGAGCAGTTCTTCCACCCGTGCGCGGGTCTGGTGGGAGCGATCGGGCAACGCAGCCCAAGTGTCCCGCTCGCCGAAGAGTTGGCCCGCGAACCGCCCGCCCGGCTTGATCGAATCCACGATGCTCGCCCAGACTTCATCGAACCGCGCCGGATCGACAAACGGGAGCGAGAAACTCGCGTTGAACAGGTCGCACGCGGGCCACTCCGCATCCTCCATGCGAGCCGTGAGCGTCTTGAAGCGTTCCGGGTCTTTGGCGGCCTTCGGGAAGTCCGTCCTTCGGCTGAGGAACTCGAACGCGCTCGCGTGACCATCGATCGCGAGCACGCTCCAGCCCCGGCGGAGCAACTCGGCGCTGTCGCGACCCTCGCCGCACCCGAAATCGACCGCGAAGCCGGGCGCCGCGCCTTCGGCGTCGAAGCGCGCCAGTGCGTCGAGCAGCGTCTCGCGGGGCGGCTTGCCCAGCACGACCTCGAAGTACCCGGGCCAGTCGCGGGTTTCCGCGTAGTGCTCCGCCTTTCTGGGCGGCTGAATCGGCGCGTCGCTCGTCGGTCGCTCGTTTGGCATACCTTTCCCTTCCATGTTCCCCAGCGTACAGGCCTTTGTCGCCGCGCTCGAACGGGCCGGCGAGCTCGTCCGGATCGACGCGCCCGTCTCGCCGGTCCTCGAGATCGCCGAGATCGCCGACCGCGCGAGCAAGTCCGCGTCGCCCAACCCGCCCTCGGCGTCGGCGCAGCGGACCGACCCGCGATTCTTCAACCGCGGTGGGCCTGCGCTGCTCTTCACGAATGTCGAGGGCTCCGCGACACCGGTCCTCATCAACGCGTACGGCTCGTACCGCAGGACCGAACTCGCGTTGGGGTGCGAACGCGATGGTTTCGAGGGGATCGCCGCCCGAATCGCATCGCTCGTCCAGCCCCAGCCGCCTTCGTCGTTCGGCGAACTCCTCGCCAAAGGGCGCGAACTCGCGCCGCTCCTGCGCATCCCCCCCAGGCGTGCGCGCGCGGCCGGTCACCACGACATCGTGATCACGGGCGATCGGGTCGACCTCACCACGCTCCCGATCATCAAGTGCTGGCCTCTCGACGGCGACCTCGAATCCGTGGGTTGGTCTTCGGGGGCGAACGCGCAGGCGGAGGGATGCGATCTCCTGAGCGAACCGAAGTCCGCCGGGCGGTACATCACCTTCGCGGGGA
>CAYGLT010000006.1:0-43008 GCA_964350875.1 uncultured Phycisphaeraceae bacterium
GACGGGGTAGACGAAACGCTCGGCGAGGAGCGTGAGCGAGTCGCCGAGTAGAGCCGGCGTCACCCGGCCTGCGCGGTGACCTGAGGTTCGGGCTCGGTGAGCCGGTCGATCAGCAGTCGGAGCGGCTCGCCGTCAGGATACCCGTCGAGGGTGCTTCGCAAGGATCTCAAATAATCAGACCGCGCGGCGTAGCGTTCGCCATCCTCGGGATCCGTCATCTCAAGCGCGGCGCAACCCTCGAGGATCTCCAGCACAGTCGACCAGCGATCACCCGCCGCGAGCCGTTCCTCCCACACAGGGGTGAAGCGGTCGAGGATCGCTTGCGCGGTCTCCGGTTCGTCGAGGGTCAACGCCCAGTACGCCGCGGCCGACCCGTATACGAGCGACTGCACGGAGGCGAGGCCTTGCTGTTCGACGCCGCTCTCGAAGATGGTTTCCAAGAGCACGAGCCGCTCGCGTCGTGTGGCGACCTCCGACTCCAGGTGATCGAGGAATTGCGGGCCGAAGATCCATTCGGTTGCCCAGAGCATCGCGAACGCTTCGCCGACGACGCCCTCGTTAACGAGTTTGTCCCACCGTGAACGGAAGATCGCGAGGAATCGGGGCGCGGCGGTCCGCTTCCATTCCGTTTCAGAGTCCAGACGGGCGGCGGCGACGCGCGCCTCGACTGCGCGCATCTCGGCTTGACGCGACAGCTTGGTGAACACCACTCCCGCGATCGCCACGCCCGTGACGGCCGCGAAGATGCTGGCCGTGATGGCCGGATGGCGCCTGACCCACATCGAAACAACGCGGCTCGGCGCCGGGCGCGTCCACGCGATCGGTTTGCGGGCGAGATAGGTGCGCAGGTCTTCGGCGACCTGCGCGGCGGTGCGCTGGCGCTTGTCGGGGTCGGTCTCAAGGGCGCGGAGCACGATCGCTCGCAAGTCACGAGGGCATCGTTCCAGCAGCGCTGCGCGCGAGGAGTTCGCGCGTTCTTCGTCGAACACCCACCCCGGCGCGAGCGCGCTGCGGTTCGGAAACACGCCAGTGAGCAGCCAGAACAGGATGCCGCCCAGCGCGTAGATATCGCAGCGAGCGTCGAGAAGGTCGGCCTGCGCGCGGACCTGTTCCGGCGCCATGAACCCGACCGTTCCGGGCGTCGGATCGGCGCCGTCTTCGCGGATCAGTCGCTCCGACTCGCGGACCGCAAGGCTGAGGTCGGCGACCTTCGGCGTGCCGTCGTCGGTGACCAGGATGTTGTCCGGTTTCAGGTCAAAGTGGATGAGACCGGCGGAGTGCAGGCCTTGCACGCCGTCGGCGATCTGCGCGACGAGCCGCGCAGCGTCGGCGGGGGGCATCGGCGTCTGGATGGCGCGCTGTCCCTTGCGGAGCGAGCCGCCCGCAACATACTCGGTCACGATGTATCCGAGACCGTCTTCCGTGGTCCCGGCGTCGTACACGCGCACGACATTCGGGTGGTCCACGCGGCGTGCCTTCGCGCCTTCGTCGGAGATCTGCGTCGCCTCGCCCTCGGCGTTCTCCGAGAGCATGACCTTGATCGCGACCTGCGCGGGTTTGTCGGCTTCGGACAGCGCGCGGTCGATCGCCAGATACACCGCGCCGTGCGCGCCCATCCCGAGCAGCCCCACCAGCCGGAATCGCCGCTCGTTCCTCGTGAACGCGGGGCCGAATTCGCAGGGGGGTGTGGGGAGCAGATCCGCGTGAAGCCGCGCGCGCAGCGCGCCGGTGGAGCACATCATCGCCGAGAGCGTCGCGGCCTCGGTGATCGGGCCGCGGAACTCAGGGTACTCGGCGGCGAGGGTCTTGCCGGCACGCTCGATGTCGCGACGCCCGGCTCGCGCGCCCGTCGCGCTGAGCAGCGCCGCCTCGATCGCGATGTCCAGCGCGATGGGCTTGGACTCGATCCCCGGGATGCGCGTCAGGTACTCGCGGAGTGAGACCTCCTGCCCCCGCGCGATGCGGCTGCGCGCGTGGACGCCGATCGTGTCCGCGAGCGAGCGCTCGTCCTCGGGCCAGTCGTGCGGCCAGTCGGTGCTGAGCGAAGAAGTGCGCGTCTTGGTGAATTCAGCCATGGTCTTGTCCCCACGCGCGGAGTGCGTCGCGAAGCTTCAGGCGGATCGTCCGCCACCGTTGGCGCGTGGCCTCGGGCGAGAGGCCGAGCGTGTTGCCTATTTCGGTCAGCGAGTCCCCGGCCAGCCAACGGGAGATGATCGCTCTGTCGAGGTCAGAGCCGGCGGCGCTGAGGGCACGCTCGATCAGCCCCTCGAACTCCTGCTCGCGTGAGGAGGAGGAGACGATCTCGAGAGCCGGGCGCGCCCATGCGGCGTCTTCGCCCTCGACCCGCTGGAGGCGGCTGAGCAGGCGGCGTTTCTCGTACACCGCGTTATGGGCCGTGGTCATCACGAGCGACCAGAGTTCGTCCGGGCCCGTCGCGCGCAGTTTGCCGTCCAGCACGCACCGGTCGAGGCGGCGGCCGACGGTCGCCAGCAGGTCCTGAGAGTCAGCGAGTCGCCTGAGCGCGGGGCTCAGACGAAGCCGGACCCGGGCCCGGATGCGGTCCCCGAACCGGTCCAGAAACGCGCCGAGGGCGTCGCGGTCGCCCGCCCGCATGCGATTGAGAAGTTGGGCGACATCGTCGTCGCGGGAAGAAGTTTCGATTTCTTTGCCAATGGCCATCACGCTCGCACCCCGGCCGTCATCTCTACGGGTGTGCCGCCCGCGTTCGGACCTGCCTGTGCCGGCATCCGGACGAGTTCGGTGACGGGACGACAAGCGGAGGTTTGAGTGATGAGATTTGTGCGAAGGCGTGCGCGATCGCTGCGCGCAGGGCGAATGAAGAGTCTGGCGATCGGGTTCGGTTGCACCGCATTGGCCTTCAACCAGGGAGCCTGCCCGGTCGTCGGGATGCTCGCCAAGTACGCGCCCTCCCCGGAGATGGTCGCGGCGATCGAGGCCAACGACGGAGAGTACTGCGCGCCATGCACCGCCGGCGCGCGCGATTGCGTGCAGGAACTTGTCGAGTGGTTGGAAGCGCAGATTCGGGGCGATGACACGGTGCCCTTCCCAAGCGGTGAGTGTGACGCCTAACGCGTCAGTAGACGAGCAATAAGCACACTTTACCAGAGTTCACGATGCTGAACCAACAATTTCATCCGACGCTGAACAGCCCGGCCTATCGGGAAGCGCTGCGGTTGCGCGTTGTCTCGGCGCTGGGCCCGGGCTCGTTCCGCACGCACGCCGACGCCTACGGCGTGAACCACGAAACGCTCAGGCGTTGGCTGCGCGGCGAGACGCAGTTCCCGGCATGGTTCGTGGCCGAGGTGGCCCTCAGAACAGGGGTGTCGGCGCAGCGGTTGCTGTACGGTCGCGAAGCGTCGCCACGCGAAATCATGTCCGATCTGGCCATCGCGAATCAGGTCGACAGCGAGACCCTGTTCCGGCTCAAACGCTTCGTGTCGGACATGGAAGAGGTGCTCGGGTCGAAGGCGGGCAAGCGAACCGTCCCCCAATGAGGCGGTGAACCAACCCGGTTCAACACCACTCGGGTGGATGCCCGCACGCTGCATGCGTGCGGCGTTGTCATTGCGTCCGTACGGTCGCGGGGCGGCGTTGCGCAATGAAAGAACGATCATCTCAGGCAGGCTTGTCTCGACCGGTCGCTGTCGTGGTGGCCAGGTCCGGATGGCGGCGTCGGCCCGGCGTGCGTGCAGCGACACATATATGTGTCACTGTGGGCGCGTGGGCGATTACGCGGAAACCGTAAATTTCCGGAGGGTTATCGGGCAAATCGCTTCGTCGGTTGGACGCGTTCGGCTACGCTCACGGATCCACTAAGCACGGATTTGTGTCGTGACTGGGCCCGGTCGGCTCCACGACCAGGCCCGCCGAACAGAGAGCCCCGCACATGTCGATTCGTCTCCGCCGGCACCTCATTCGCGTCGCGATGGTCGCCGCCTGCGCCGCGCCCGCCAACGCGCAACTCCGCGTCGTCGCTTGGAATATCTCCAACTACGGCGGGGGACGCGTGCCCTCGATCCACACCTCGGTCTATGGCGAGTTCGAGGGACGCAGCATGGCGCCCGACATGTTCCTGCTTCAGGAGTTCCTGAGCCAGTCGGCGGTCGATCAGTTCGTCGCCGCGCTGAACTCGGCGCCGGGATCGCCCGGCGACTGGGCCGCCGCCCCGTTCGTCAACGGTCCCGACACCGACAGCGCGTTCGCCTATCGCACGAGCAAAGTCCAACTGATCGACACCGTGCTGGTCGCCACCGGCAGCCCGTCGCCCAACTTCCCGCGCAACATCATGCGCTACGACGTACGCCCCGTCGGCTACGACGCGCCCGAGGCCACCATGGCCTGCTACAGCACTCACATGAAGGCCGGCTCGGGCTCCTCGGACCAGCAGCGACGCCTCCTCGAGGCGCAGACCATCCGCGCCGACGCCGAATCACTCCCGGAGGGCTGGGCGTTCATGATCGGCGGCGACTTCAACATCCAGTCGTCCAGCCAGTCCGCCTATCAGGAACTGGTCGGTTTCCAGTTCGATGACAGCGGGCGATTCTTCGATCCCATCAGCACGCCCGGGTCGTGGAACAACAACGGCTCGTTTCGATTCGTCCACACGCAGGACCCGGTCGGCGCGGGTGGCATGGACGATCGCCACGACCAGATCCTCCTCTCCCACGAACTCATCGCCCCGGGCGGCCTCGCCTATGTCGGCGTGTTGAACGGCATCACCGGGCTGCCCGTTCCCTACAGCACCAGCACCTGGGACGACCCCAACCACTCGTACCGTTCCTGGGGCAACGACGGCACGACATTCAACATCGCGATGCGCACCACCGGCAACACCATGGTCGGGCCCGCGATCGCGCAGGCTCTCAAGGACATCTGCGTCGGATCCGGCCACCTTCCCGTGTTCCTCGACCTGCTCGTGCCCGCCGAGATCGGGTCCGACATGCTCGTCGATTTCGGCAGCGTCGAACAGGGCTCCCTCGCCGAAGCCTCCGTCACCGTCTTCAACGACGGCGACACCTCGCTCTGGAACGCGAGCGGCATCTCGGACCTCATGTACGAGTTGACCGCGTCCAGCGGGTTCACCGCGCCGGCCGGGATGTTCTCCGACGCCGCGGGCGGCGGGGTCAACCTCCACCAACTCACGATGGACACCTCCACCCTCGGCGAAGTGTCCGGAACGCTGACCATCTTCTCCGACTCCGTGGACGAGCCGGTCCGCGTCATCACGCTCACGGGCACGGTCGTTGGGGTGGCGACCTGCGACGGCGACGCCAACGGCGACTCGGTGGTCGATTTCACCGACCTCAACATCGTGCTCGCGTCGTACGGCCAGACCGGCGCCGGCCTCGAGGGAGACTTGGACGGCAACGGAACGGTCGACTTCGCTGACCTGAACGAGGTCCTTGCCAACTTCGGGCAGAACTGCCGCTGAATCCGCTCTGATCGAGTCGGGCGTTCGCCCGTTTGTGGTATGCTGCGCACGGGCGGAGCATGCTCACTCGGACGACGACCCAGCTCATCGAAGACCTCCGCGATCCCGGCAACGGGACCGCCTGGGGCGGCTTTGACGCCAGATACCGCCCGGTGCTGATCGCCTTCGCGCGACGCATCGGGTTCTCGACAGACGACGCCGCCGAACTCGCTCAGCAAACGCTGAGCGAGTTCGCGCGCGCGTACCTCGACGGCAAGTACGAGCGCGACAAGGGCCGCCTCAGTTCCTGGTTGCTCGGGATCGCGCGAAATGTCGGCCTCTCGATGCGCCGAACGCGCGGCGTCCACCGGGAGGGCGGCGACAGCAGGATCGTCGAATTCCCCGACGACGAGGCGGCGTCAGACATCTGGCAGGTCGAACGCCGACGCGCCATCCTCGCCGACGCCGTGGAACAACTCTTCGCGACGAGTCGCGCCGACGCCGCGACCCTGCGCGCGTTCGAACTCTTCGCGTTGCGCGGCGTGCCCGCCGACGAGGTCGCGGCGCAGTGCGGCATCGGCGTGGACTCCGTCTACCTCGCGAAGAACCGGCTCACCAGGCGCCTCCGCGAGATCGTCGACGCCATCACCGCAGCCTACGACGAGGGCGAGTGATGGCGCGACCGTGCATCACGCCGTCGGCGCTCGAAGCCTTCGCGCTGCGCGGCGAGGGCGATCCATCGGTCGCCGCGCACCTTCTAAGGTGCGACGCCTGCCGAGCGCTCGTCGAGGAGATCCGCGCGAACGAACGGTTCCTCGCCGACGCGGCCCCCGCGATCGTTGAGGGACTCACCGCATCGGCGATGGAACTCTCCCGGTTCAGCGTGGACGGTTTCGAGATCATCGCCGAGATCAGCAGGGGAGGGCAGGGGGTCGTGTGCCGCGCCGTGCAAAAGGCGACGAAGCGCCCCGCCGCGATCAAGATGCTCCTCGCCGGCTCGCTCGCGTCCGATCGTCAGCGCGCGCGATTCGACCGTGAGATCGAGATCGCCGCGGCGCTGCGCCACCCGTACATCGTCACCGTGTTCCAGTCGGGATCGACCGCTGACGGGCTGCGCTTCGTCGCGATGGAGTACATCGAGGGAGTCCCCCTCGACGCGCACCTCCGCTCCGCCATGCCCGTCGACACGCGGTCCACCAAGGCGCAGGTGGATAGGGTCATGCGGCTGTTCTCGATGATCGCCGCGGGCGTTGCGCACGCGCACGGCGCGGGCGTGATCCACCGCGACCTCAAACCCTCGAACATCCTCGTCGACGACAACGGCGCGCCGCACATCGTGGACTTCGGGCTCGCCCGGGTCGTCGAGATGTCCACGGCCTACTCGTACTCGCGCGAGTTCGCGGGCACCCCCGCGTACGCCGCGCCGGAGCAACTGGACCGGTCGATCGGCGATGTCGGCGCCGCCACCGATGTGTACGCGATCGGGCTGATGCTCTACACAGCGCTGACGGGCGCGCACCCGTACCCGCTCGACGGCTCGCTCCCGGAGTTGGTCCGCCACGCGGTCTCGACGCCGCCTGCGCCCCCGTCGAGACTTGTCGGACGCCTGCCTTCCGATGTCGAAACCATCGTCCTCAAATCGCTCGCGAAGGACCCCGAGCGCCGCTACCCGAACGCCGCAGCGCTCGCGTCAGACATCGACGACTACCTGTCGGGGCGCCCGATCTCCGCGCGGCGCGACAGCGCGATGTATGTGCTCGGGCGCATGGCCGCAAGACATCGCGGAGCGGCGCTGGCCGCAGTGTTCATGCTCGTGACGCTTGCGGGCGCCGCGATGGGCCTGGCGTTGCTCGCGCGCGACCTTGACAAGGAGCGCGTCACGGCGCTCGAGGCGCTCTCGGCCAGCAACATCCATCGCGCGCGGCTCATGGCCGCCACGGGCGAACTCAAGCAGGCCGAGCAACTCCTGTGGGAGGAGGCCGACGCCGCCGGGGTCGACCCGAACGCTGTCGATCTTTCAGTGGAGCAGTCGCCCGCGGCGCGCCGCGCCACATGGGCCATGATGGAGTACTACAGCCGCATCTCGCGCGCGATGCGCGTCGACTTCGGCCGCGTCCCTTCACGAATCCGCTTCGACGCCGAGGGCGCAACCCTGCGCGCGACCGGCGCGGACGGCGCGACGGCGCATTGGAACGCCGACGGACGGCGGCTCGGGTTCCACGGAACGGTCTGGGACATCGAACCGAAACTCGTCGCGACGATCAGCGCGAGCGGCGACGGGTCGCTGATCGCGCACGCCGGGCCGGATGGGCTGGGCGTGTACGACGCCGAACGCCGGGAATGGCTTACGGGGTCCGCGCCATGGCCCTCGGAGCCCCGCATGATCGTGATGAATCCCGCGGGGTCGCAGATCGCTGTGCTCGACGATGCCCACGGTCTGCACATCCGGGACGCGCGAACGCTCGACCAGGTCGCGGTGCTGATCGAGCCGGGGCCAGAGTGCGACGCCAGCGGGGCCATGTCGTTCTCGACCGACGGCGACTACATGGTTGCGCAGCACACCACGCCGGACAGAGGCGGCGCCGTGCGACGCTGGGAGACCGCCGGCTGGTCAGAGATCCTCCCGCCGCTCACCGCGAAGCCCTCGCACCGGGTTGTGTTCGAGTCGCCGATGAATCCGTCCATCAGTGACGGCGGCCTGCGGGTCGCGGCCGGCATGGGCAACAACGCGGCGATGTGGGACTCCGACCGACCCGGCGATCCCGCCATGCTGCTCGCGCACCTCGCGTCCGTGAACGGCGTCTGGTTCTCGCGCGACGCCTTGCTCGCGATCAGCGCAAGCCCGGACGGCGATCTCTTCGTCTGGGATCTCACCACCAACAAACCGTTGGTCCGCTGGCGCAACGGCGACCGCGCGGTCATGCTCGATGTTCGTCAGGACCTCGGGCTCGTCGCCGTGGCCGACCACGCCGGCTTTGTCTCGGTGTACGAACTCCGCAAGCACCCGTGGCATACCCGTTACCCGACGCCGCCCGACGGGACGCTCGCCCTGGCGCTCACTCCCGATGGCTCGCGAGTCGCGTGGGGCGGGCTCGGCGGCTCGATCACCGTGCTGAACCGCACGACAGGCGCGACGCACACCTTCCCTGCCCATGAAGGACTCCTCACGGCGCTGCAGTTTCTTCCGGGCGACGCGCGGTTGATGAGCGCGGGTCTCGACGGGGCCGTCCGCGTGTGGGAGCACGAGACGGGAACGCTCGCCCGGACGATCGACGAAGGACTCGTCGGCGTGTGGTCGCTCGCCATCGACCCGGGCGCAGAGCGACTCGTCGCGACATGCATCAACGGCGAGATCAACGCGTGGAGCCTCGCCAGCGGCGAACGCACGCTCCTCCGGGCGGGGGGGCTCCCTCGGTCGCCCATGACCAAGTTCAGTCCGGCCGGGGATCTGCTCGTGTCCGCGTGCGTCGACGGAGTCGCGACGGTGTGGGACCCCGTGCGCGGCCAGGTCATACGCGAACTGAAAGGGCACGGCGCAGCGGTCCGGGCCGCCGCGTTCTCGCCCGACGGCGCCACGCTCGCCACGGGAAGCGACGATCACACCATCCGGCTCTGGGACGCGCGCACGGGTCGGGAGACGGGCGTCATCCGGGGCGTCCCCCGTGATGTGTTCCAACTCGTGTTCCACCCGTCGGGCCGACTGATCTTCTGCGCAGGCCGCGGGCCCGAGGTGATGGTCCTGGATGTCGAACGCCGCGAGGCCCTCGCTTCGCTGGTGGCTCACGAGCGACTCGTGTTCGCGATGGAGATCACCGACGACGGCGACACGCTCGTCACCTGCGGCGAGGATGGCTGGGTCTCGGTCTGGGACCTCGCGCGTCTGCGGTCATATGTCCAGGGCAACTCGCACGCGTGGAGAGACCCGATCCCCGAGTTGGGACTCAGTTTGCGCGCCTCCACCGATGAAGAATCAGCGCGCCGCCGATGACGAGAAGCGCAACCGTGTCGATCACCAGCACGGCGATGAGCAGACCGCTCGGCTGTCCTCGGGAGACGCTCACCATCACGCCGATCGCGATGGCGGCGAGTATCCCAAGCCAGGCCGCGAGACCGCAGAATGTCAGGATCGATTTCAACACACGACGCCGCCTGTGTGAAAGGGCGGTGGGACGATGGGGCTCCAGTGAGACTTGCTCGAAGGCGCCCGCGTCTATCACTTCGGGTTGAAGAAATTTGACTTCCCGGACAGCCGCCAGAATTGCCCGTTCAGCGTGAGCCGCGGGACGATCGTTTGGGCGCGGCCTTCTTCGCCGGGGTCTTTCGCTCGGGCGATTTTTTGCCCGGCTTTGTCCGCGGCGCCGCCAGCGCGGCCTCGTACTTCGCGATGAGGGCATCGACCGGCGTTCGTGCGATCGCCTTGCCGATCAGGTCGAGCGGCAGATCCTCGACCTTCTTGAAGCGCACACAGCACTTGCCCATGTCGAGTTTCTTGCCTGTCTTCGCCCACGCCGCGCGGAGCCACTCCTCGTCCTGCGCCGTGTAGATGTTCATCAGGTACAAGGACATGTGGTTTTTCTGCGATGCCAGACTCGCGAACGGCAGCGGCTGTTTCGGGTCGCAGTGATACCCCTTGGGGTAGACCGAGTGGGGGATCGAGTACCCGATCATGCCGTAGCCCATGCCCTCGGAGACGCCCTCGGGCAGGTGGTCGAGGATCACCCGCCTCACGGCCTCGATCGCTTCCCGACGCTCGGCCGGGAGTTCGGCGAGATACTGCGCAACCGTGGTGGCCTTGCTCTGCATCCGCCGCATTGTACAGGACGCCGGAGCGCACTCCGACGACGCTTCAGGCAGCGGTGTCCGGGAGGCCCAGCCGGGAGGACATCGACACAGCCATCCGCTGCGCGGCGATCACGAACGCCCCACGCGCCGGCGCAGCGATGATCCGCTCGACGGTCCGCTCCCAGAGTTCCAGCCATCGCGCGAAGTGTGCCTTGGACAGGCCCGCCAGACGCGCATGGACTTCAAGCGGGCGGCCCGAGTATCTGCCCGTGTGAAGCACGACCGTCGACCAGAAGTCGTACATTTTGGGAAGGTGGCGCGACCAGTCCTCGACATGCCGGTCGAAGACCTTGCCGAGCAGGTCGTCCTCACGCACCGCCGAGTAGAACGAATCGACCAACGCGCGGATGTCCGCCTCGGACACGAGGGCGGCGACGGAAGAGTCCGCGCGGGATTCGGTGAGGGGGAGCGTTGTCCGCCGTGAATCGTCGGGAAGCATGCCGGCCCTTTCGCGAAAGTCGATGAGGAATCGTACGCGCGCCTCAGTGCGCGGCGATCCCGACAAGCATGGCCGCGGCCATCGCCGCCATCGTCAGATCCTCGACGAGCGTGACCTTGGTCATGGGCAAATTCAACGCCGTGCCAAGGCAGGCGCAGCGGATCTGCTGCTTCTGCATCAGCGAGCGAAGCACGCCCGCGGCGCCAACGAGCATGATCACCAGCGTCACGATGTTCGTCACCACCGGCGCAAGGTTCAGCAGATACGCGACGCCCAGCGCGAGTTCGACGAACGGGTACGCCCACGCCCAGGGCTCGAACGCCCGGGCCGGGATGTCGTACATGCGAAACGCGCTCACGAACCCGCGCAGGTCGAGCAGTTTGAAGAACGAGAAGACAAGGAAGAACCCGGCCATGAAGTGACGCATGATCGGTTCGACGCGCCACCCGTCGGTCGCGTACGCGATGAGCAGCACGGCGCCGAGGATGTACCCCACGATCAGGAAGAGCGGATAGAGGGATTCCTTGGGCGTCGAATCGATGACCTCGGGCGTGTTCGCGGCTGGTTGGGGCGCGACGGGCTTGAGGGTGTAGTCGCCGGCTTTGGCCACGGCGGATCGCAAGGCACCCTCGTCCACCGGGGAGTCGCTGGCAACCGTCGCCCGCTTCTTCTCGAGCGAGACCTCGGCCGATACCACCCCCGGGACCGAGCGGAGGGCGTCTCCGACCTTGGCCACGCACGACTGGCAGTGCATTCCGTCGACCGCGTACTCGGTCCGCATGGATTGGCTCCCTGAGCGGCGAGGGCGGGAAAGCCCTCTCTCGGCTCACCCTAGGAGGCCATCGAGCGGCAGGAGGCGCCGAGATTCCAAGGATCATCGACCGTACGCCCCGTTTGGGGGCCATTGAGCCCCGATTCCGCTCTCCAGGGGCCCTCGGGCCTTGCCGCTGGGGTGGGGCGGCCTATCCTTCCCGCTCCCCAAAGCCGGCCGGTCCGGCGGCCGATGGGGGATGATCCACGCGAGCAAGGCCTCGGAGCGAGCCATGAAGACTGACACCCACCCCAAGTACTACCCCAACTGCAAGGTCTACTACAGCGGCGAAGTCGTCATGACCGTCGGCGCGACCGTCCCCGAGATGCATGTCGATGTCTGGTCCGGCTCGCACCCCTTCTTCACCGGCAAGCAGGCGTTCGTTGACGCCGCCGGCCGCGTCGAGAAGTTCCAGCGCAAGTTCGGCGGCAACTACTTCACGAAGAAGAAGTAAGTCCGCTCCTCAGCGCCGATCGCTGTACGCATGAGTTCCTGATCCATCCCCCGTGCGTGATCGCGGGGGATGTTCTTGCGCGCGTCGCTCCCTACGCTTCCGCACTTGAGCACCCTCCACGCGTCCATCCCGCCCGCAGTCGCCGCGAAACTCGACGACCTCAGCGCGCGGCGTGCGGACTTGGCCAGGCGTCTGTCCGATCCCGAAGTCCTGGCCGACCACCGCGCCGTGCGCGACCTCTCGATCCAGAAAGCCGCGCTCGACACGACCGTCGATCGCTACCAGCAACTCAAGTCGCTCATCGCAGAGGCGGACGAACTGCGCGAGGCGTCGAAGCCCGGCGCGTCCGACGCCGAACTGGCCACGCTCGCGCGTGAGGAACTCCCGGAAATCGAGGCGAAGATCGAGGTCTTGGCGCGTGAGACCATCGAAGCGCTCGTGTCGGGCGACGACGCGGCCGTCGGCTCGGTCATGCTCGAACTCCGCGCGGGCGTCGGGGGCGACGAGGCCGCGCTGTGGACCGCGGATCTCCTCGCGATGTACGAGGCGTTCGCGAAGCGTCGCGGCTGGCGCACGGAGTTGCTCGAAGTGAGCGAGGCGGTGGGCGTGAGCGGGGGGGTGAAGGCCGCGGTGCTCAGCGTGCAGGGCGAGGGCGTGTGGACCGACCTCGAGTTCGAGGCGGGCACGCATTGCGTGAAGCGCGTCCCCGCGACCGAAACACAGGGGCGCATCCACACCAGCACCGCGACCGTCGCCGTGCTCCCCGAACCGGAGGAGGTCGACCTGAAGATCGATCCCGCGGATGTCGAGGAGAATGTCACGACCGCGCAAGGTCCGGGCGGGCAGAATGTGAACAAGGTCTCGACCGCCGTGCGCCTCTTCCACCGCCCGTCGGGCGTTGAAGTGCGCATGCAGGAGAGCAAGAGCCAGCGGCAGAACCGCGACAAGGCATGGCGCCTGTTGCGTGCTCGGTTGTACGAGATCGAGCGCGAGAAGATCGCGCGCGAGCGCAACGAGGCGCGCTCCTCGCAGATCGGCGGCGGAGAGCGCTCCGAGCGCATCCGCACCTACCGCTTCAAGGAAAGCATCGCCGTCGATCACCGCCTGGAACGATCCTTCGGGCTCTCCGAGGTGCTCGCGGGCTCGCTCGACGGGCTGGCGTCCGGGCTGCGTCAGGCGGAAATCGAACGGCGCATCGCGGCGCTGTAACAAGCACAACTCGTTTGGCGCCATGGACATCGGGCGGTGCGGCCCGGCATTTATTACACGCCGTGCTGCTCGTGTGCTTCGTGGTGTGCAGATTTCACTTGCACGATCCGCGCGATGTGAGAAGATGCGCAGAGAGAACACGCATGAGGGCCCACGCGCCTGGGGGAAACGGGCGCGCGGGCCGGAGACAACTCATCACTCAAGGGAAGGAGCATCACATGCGATCAATGGCTTTGTGCGCCGCGGCAATCGCGGCGGGTGTCGGTGGTCTCGCGCACGCACAACTCGTCGTCGCGAACGACGGCGCAGCGAACTCGAACATCTGGCACATCGATCTCGACACGAACACCGCGACCTCGGTGTTCTCGGGCGCCGACGCCCGCGCGTGGGGGATGGCCTACAGCGCGAGTTCCAACACGCTCTACTGGAACAACGGTGGAACACTTTTCTCGTCCCAGTTCAGTCTGGGCGGGCTGACCCCGACCTCGGTCGCGCTCACGCTCGACGGCGCCACGACCAACTTCGTCGGGCTCGCGTGGTGGCAGGGCCGCCTCGTCGGCACGCGCAACATCGGGACCGAGGGCGTGTACGACATCAATCCCCTCACGGGCGAAGCCGCGCTCATCAACACCTACGCTTCCGCCTTCGATTTCGGCGGGATCGACTCCGACGGCACGCGCCTGTTCGGCATCAACGACGCCGCCGGCGGCGGGCAGGGCGCCGGCCTCTACGACATCGACCCCAACACCGGCAACGCGAACTTCATCGTCGGATCCCCGGCGGGCGACACCGATATCGACGGCCTCGCGATCGGGAACAACCGCGCGTACTGGGTCAACGACACCGGGAGCCAGGGGATCTTCGTCTACAACCTCGACACGAACAGTTTCGAGTCAATGCTCGCGAATCCGATCATCGGGTCGGGCATTTTCTCGGCGGGCGCCTACATCGTCCCGACGCCCGGCGCCGCTGCCCTTCTGGGTTTGAGCGGGTTCGCCGCGCTGCGTCGCCGCCGCTGAAACCACACGCCGCCTCTCATTGCGCACTCACGCGGGCCGGGCATCTTCGCTCGGTCCGCGTTGTTTTTCGAGATTCTTCCCGGAGATTCGCCCCCGTGCGGTAGCATGGCCCAGGAGTGAACCACCCCGGCTCGGAGGAGAGATCCATGCGGACGATCGTCACCCTCGGCGCACTGTGCGCCTCGTCACTCGCCCTCGCGGGCGATCCGTCGTTGCCCGATGTCGCCATCGTCGCGGCCGCCAGCAACACCACGATGCCCGAGAACAACACACGCTTCACCGACGCGCGCGACAAACTCCTCGCGACCGGCAAGTTCAACTCGGTGTCGATCTACAACGCCACACGCTTCAACCCCGACGGCGGCACGCCCTCGCTCGCGACACTCCAGCAATGGGACGCGGTCCTCGTGTGGAGCAACGACTCCTTCGACGACGCCGTCGCGATGGGCGATGTCCTCGCTGATTATGTCGACGCGGGCGGCGGCGTGGTCGTCGCCGTCTTCGCCAACACGAGCACGAACACCGCGCGCTTCCTTCAGGGGCGCTGGCAGACCGGGAACTACATCGCGATCCCCCAGAACGGCGGCTTCGTGCAGGGCGCGGGCGAACTCGGGCAGGTGCTCATCCCCGATCACCCCATCATGGACGATGTCCAGACCTTCGTGACCCGCTGGGATGTCACCGACCAGGGCCTCATCTTCGGCGGATACCGACCGACCAACCTGTCGGTCACTCCCGGCTCGACCATCGTCGCGAAGTGGAACACCGGGCACTCGCTCGTGGTGCTGGCGCCGAACCCGCGGGTTGTTGAACTGGGCTTCCACCCCGTTTCGAGCGATGTGAACGAGTTCGCGTACTGGGACGCCGCCACCGACGGCGACCTGCTCATGGCCAACGCGCTGTGCTTTGTCATGGCCGATGCGCCGTGCCCGGGCGACGCGAACGGGGACAACATCGTCAATTTCACCGACCTGAACGCCGTGCTCGCCGACTTCGGCATGTCCGGGACGGGGCTGACGGGGGATGTCGACGGCGACGGGACGGTGAACTTCGCGGACCTCAACCTCGTGCTCAGCGCGTTCGGCTCGGAGTGCTGAATCCATCGCGACCCGCTACGCTCCCCGCGTGACGCTGGTCTGTGTGCCCATCGCCGTGCAGGAACCCCACCGCGCGTCGGAAGACGCGCAGGCGGCGCTGCGCGCCGGGGCCGACGCGGTCGAGTTCCGGTTCGACGGGATGGTCGAGGGGGACATCGACTCGCACCAGATCGAGCAGGCCGTGCGTCTGGTGAAGGATTCGCCGCTTCCCGTCATCGCCACCTGCCGCGTCGCCGAGGAAGGCGGCGGGTACGGCGGGGACGACGACGCGCGGGCCGAGTTGTTCGGTGCGCTCATCGCGAGCGAAGCGCCGCCGCGCTGGATCGATGTCGAGCACGCATCCTGGGCGCGCGCTGGCGCGCTCCGCGACGCGTTCGCGGCGGCCGATCCCTCACGAACGGGCCTGATCCTCTCGACGCACGACTTCGAGGGCCGTCCTGTCGATCTGCTCCGCCGCCTGCGCGCGATGGCCGACGAACCGCTCGCGAGCGTGCACAAGGTCGCGTACCGCGCGCGTTCGCTCCGCGACAACCTCGAGATCGCCGAACTGCTCGCGCAGCGCACGAAGCCGATGATCGCGCTGGGCATGGGCGAGTTCGGGCTGATGTCGCGTGTGCTCGCGCCGAAGTGGGGAGGGTTCCTCACCTTCGCGGCCCTGCGCTCGGCGGAGGTCACCGCGCCCGGGCAGCCGACCGTTGAGGAACTCCTCGGCCTGTACCGCTTCCGCTCGATCCGCAAGTCCACGCGCGTGTACGGCGTTGTGGGCTGGCCGGTGGCGCACTCGATGTCGCCGAGGGTGCACAATGCCGGATTCGGCGCCGCCGAGATCGACGCCGTGTACCTCCCGATGCCCGTTCCTCCCGAATGGGAACACTTCAAGGCGACCGTCGGCGCGATGGCGGCCGACTCGCTGCTCGATCTGGGCGGGCTCAGCGTGACGGCGCCCCACAAGCAGCACCTCGTGCGTTTCGCGGGGGAGCAAGGCTGGGAGTGCGCGCCTCGCGTGAAGATCGTCGGCGCTGCCAACACGCACGCGGTCGATGGTCAGGGCCAGTCGTCGATCCACGACACGGACGGGCCCGCGGTGGCGTCGCTGCTGACGGATGCGCTCGGCGATCTGACCGGCAAGCGCGTGCTGCTCCTCGGCGCGGGCGGCGTGGCCCGCTCCATCGGCGCGGCGCTGCTGGAGCGCGGCGCACGGATATCTGTGCGTGCGAGACGAACCGAGCAGGCCCAGGCCCTCGCCGAATCGCTGGCGAGTCTCGGGTCTGTCGAGGTCACGACCGATTCGACCGAGGTTCACGCGCTGGTGAATTGCACGCCGGCGGGCATGGCCGGAGGCGCGAGCGAGGGCGACTCCGCGATCACGGAGGACGATCTCCGAGCGTTCGCGCAGGCGAACCCGGGGCTCGTCGTGCTGGACACGGTCTACCGCCCTCGCGAGACGCCGCTCCTGAGAATGGCCCGGGCGATGGGGCTCCGGGTCATCGAGGGCGAGGCGATGTTCGTGGGGCAGGCCGAGGCGCAATTCTCGCTCTGGACGGGCCGCGAACCCGAAGACGGCCTGTACGCCCGGCTTGTGAGTTCTGGGGTCTGATGAGCCCGAGTTTCGAGGAGTCCGAGAACACAAAGACGGGCAACGCGTCGAACGCGGGCGGCCGATGTGCCGATGAACCCCCGAGAGAGATCCTGTCCGTGAGAGTGACCGTCCGGGGGACACGCCCCGCTGGAGTGAGCCGATGCCGCTGAGTCGATCGAGAGTCGGGAAGGTGCTTGCGACCGTGACGGCGGCGGGCATGCTCGCCGCGCTGAGCGGATGCGTCACCTACTACCGCGTGACCGACCGCGAGAGCGGCAAGGTGTACTACACCAACAATGTGCTCTCTGACTTCCGCCCGGTGAGCAACAGCGTCCACCTCGTCGATCCGCGCGACTGGCAGGGCTATCTGCTGATGTCGCCCAAGGTCGAGAAGATCACGCCCAAGGAGTACAACCTTGCGGTGGACAACCCCGACATCAAGAACGACATGAACTGGTGAGCGGCCCGCAGCCGGCGACTCACTTCCCGTCGTAGAACCCGCTGTTGCGCAGCAGGTCCTTGAACCCGTCGCTGAACACGAAGTTGTGCTCGGGGAACTTCGCGCCGCCGAAGTTGTTGTCGAGATGCGAGAAGAGCAGGTCGATCTGCCCGATCACCTCGAACGCGCCGCCGTTGCGCTGAGGGTCGGAGAGTTCGACCACGCCCTTGGTTGACGCGCCCGCGGCGTCGATCCGCTCGGCCGTGGCCGTGTACCGCAGGACGCAGCCCGGCCGCGCCTCGCGGGTCAGTTCGGCCTTGCCGATCTTCGCCAGGACGACCTTCTCTTTGTAGCCGCTGGCTTCGCAGACGAGGATTCCGGCGGTCTGGGCCATGCCCTCAACGATGAAGCAGCCCGGGAAGACGGGCATCGCCGCGTCGCCGTTCGCACGCGCCGGGAAGTGGTTCGAGACCCAGTCCTCGCCCGCGGTGATGTTCTTGACGGCCACGAGGCGCTCGCGCGGTTGAAGCTCGAGGACGCGATCGATCCAGATCCATCGCATGGAGTCAGGGTCCCCGGATCAGCCGTTCTGGGCGAGTTTCCGCTCGACGAAGTTCACCAGCGCGTCGACCGTGAAGACCTCGGCGACCTTGGTGATCTCGGGGTTCGACTCGAACTTCGAGAAGTCCGCGTGGGGGAGTTTCTCGCGGAGCGCGGCGAGGCCCTCGGCGGTCACCTTGCCGTCCTGGACGAACTTCGGGTCCTGCGCGACATTCTCGGGGAACAACTCGCCCTGGGCGATCTTGAACCCGAAGGTCTGCTCGAGTTTGAAGACGATATCGAGGAAGTCGATCGATTCGGCGCCGAGGTCGGTCGTGAGGACCGCGTCGGGGGTCACTTCGTCCTCATCGACGCCCAGAGCGTCCACAAGGACTTCCTGGACCTTCGAATACACTTCATCGCGTGTCATGGTTGGCATGTGCGTTGCCTCGTTCCTTGGGAAGTGCGAAGGGTAGGGCCTGTGGTTAGGGGGTTCCAGACCGCGAGGTATTCTTGCGGCAAGGAGGGCGGTCAGGTCCGCGGCGGACGCAGACTGAACCGGCCTGAGATGCTCACGCGGGCGTCGTCCGAGTTCTCGCCCGGCCTGAGCACCATGCACTGGCCCCTGCAATCGACCGCGCCCGACTCGTCCGGAGTCGGCATCGCGATCGAGACCTCGACCCGGAGCGTGTCGCCCGGGCGAACGAAGCTGCCGTACTTGATATTCCGTGCGACGCCCAGCACGAAGCGATCCGCCTCGGGCAGCGTTTGCACAAGCAGCCGCCGACCCGCCTGAACCATCGCCTCCAGCATCAGGACGCCGGGCAGGACGGGGAAAGACGGAAAGTGGTCGAGGAGGTACTCCTCGGCGGCGGAGACCTGCTTCAGCGTGACAATGCGTCCCGCGTCGATTTCAACGATGTGGTCGACCAGATCGAAGTGCATTGGGGGCGGGCAATATACCGGAAGCGACCCGCCCGTGGTAGTGGGGGGGAGGCGATCCGTGGACTATCCTCCAGCCCTATGGGTAAAGGCGGAGCATCGGCGAAGAAAGGCAAACAGGGCGATCGAGCCGCGGCTCAGGACGCCCCGGCCCCGGCTTCACCCGGGGATAAGGCCAGGAAGGGCCTGACCTACGCCGACGCCGGCGTGGACATCGAGGAGGGGGATCGCTTCGTCGATCTCATCCAGTCCGAGATGCGCAAGACCCACGGGCCGCGCGTGCTCGCCAACCCGGGAGGGTTCGCCGGCCTCCTGCGCCTCGACTTCAACGAGAAACTCTTCAAGCGCAACTACAAGGACCCGGTCCTCGTGGCGTGCACCGACGGCGTCGGAACGAAGATCAAACTCGCCGTCGACATGCAGAAGTTCGACACGATCGGCATCGATCTCGTCGCGATGAATGTCAACGACCTCGTCGTGCAGGGCGCCGAGCCGCTGCTGTTCCTCGACTACATCGCCACCGGAAAGGTCGTCCCCGAGCAACTCGCCGAGATCGTCAAGGGCATCGCCGAGGGCTGCCGCCAGTGCGGCGCCGCGCTGCTGGGCGGCGAGACCGCCGAGATGCCCGATGTGTACCCCGAGGGCGAACTCGACCTCGCGGGCTTCGCCGTGGGCGTCGTCGAACTCAAGCGTGCCACCGATTCCGAACGCGTCGAGCCGGGAGACATCGTGCTCGGGCTGGAATCCGACGGCGTGCACAGCAACGGCTACTCCCTCGTGCGCCGGATTGTGAAGCACGCCGGGCTCGACCTCGCGAAGGTTTATCCCGATCTCGACGAAACGCGAACGCTCGGCGAGGTGCTCCTCACCCCGACGCGTGTCTACGCCGGGAGCGTCGCGCAGATGCTCCGACAGTACAAGGTCAAGAAGGTCGTCACCGGCATGGCGCACATCACGGGCAGCGGGCTCGCGATGAACCTCGAGCGTGCGCTCCACCCCGGCGTCGACGCGAACCTGGATGAATCAGCGTGGGAACTCCCGCGCGTGTTCTCGTTCCTCCAGAAGCACGGCGATGTCGAGGACGAGGAGATGCGCCGCGTGTTCAACATGGGCATCGGGTACTGCGTCATCGTGCGCCCGACCTTCGCCGAAGGCGTCGCGGAGAAACTCGCCAAACTCGGCGAGCGCGTCCATGTCATCGGGAAGATCGTGAAAGCGAAGAACGGCGCCGTCGGGGGCGCCGTTCGCCTGAAGCCGCGCGGCGGGTGATCGGAGAGGCGCCCCTGTGCCGGGGCTGGCGTTCTCGCGTGCGCGTCCCGCCGCACGGTTGATCGTGTGTGGTGGCATTGCGCGGCGTATGCCGGTGGTCAACTCACGAGCGTGTCGGCGACTTCGTTCCGATCGGTGTGGTCGCTGAAGAGCGATTCCTGCAGCGCGACCACGCCCGGCGCGTCGCCGCGCTCGATCGACGCTCGCACTTCCTGCGCTATCGCCTTGGCCGCGTCGAGATTGATCAGCGCGAAGGTGTTGGCCGACGCCTGGATCGCGAGCAGGTCCTCCGGCTGGGGGAGTTTCCTCGCGTAGTCCGCGACATGACGGAGAACATCGCTCGACGAAGGGCCGGTCAGCGAGAGCGGCCCACGCGGCGTGCGGCGTTCCTGATCCGAGACCTGCGGCCGCCCTGCTTCGTCGGCCGGCTCGACCCGCTGGCGCTGCTGCTCCCTGCGATCGGCCGCCTGCTGGGCTTGCAACGCGTCGAGTTTGGTCTGATCAACGCGGCTTGCGATCGGGTTGTTGGATTCGATGCTCATGGCACACCTCGACGCCGGGGTCTCCAGCGTCACCTCAAGTGTGCATAACGAGTCCACCGGAAGCGATGTCCGCCTCGCCCGGGTGCGGGTGGGCACGCGTCACAACCGTCACAATCGCGCACCGATGGGTCGGCAAGGCGCGCGCTCGTCGGATTCTCGGGCGTGCGAGCGCCGGTCCGTCGCGGGTTATTTCGCCGTCGGATCGAATCGCAGCCCGCCGCTCTGACCCGCCGGGTTCGCGCCGGGGGCGTTCTGCTGAGCCTCCTGGCGGCGTCGGGCTGCCTCGGCGGCGACACGCAGTCGCTGCTGGAGGGAGAGGACCAGTTCGTCCATCTCGTCCGAGCCGTCCGCGAGCAGCGTCTCGAACGCCGGGTGGTCGGGATTGTTCACCCTCGCCGCCAGCGCGACGAGACGGACCAGTTGGGATGGATCGTTCAGCGCCGCTTCGTCGATCGGTGTGAGGAACTCGCGGGGGTACACCGAAGCGACCAGCAAAACGGCCGCAGCGCGGTCGAGTTCATTCATCGTCGGCATGTGCTGGGCGACGGTCTGCAGGATGGCGCCCGTCACCTGGGTCGCCAACTGGCGATCTTCGAGACTCAGCGTCCGGTACGCGATATCGCGGAACACCGCCAGCACCTCGATAATCCGATCGCCCTGCGCGCCGTCGAGCGCTCGCCTGATGCCCTCGGGCGATTCGTCCGGGATCGAGAGTTGGCGTCGCGTCAGCAGCGGGGACGACGCGCTCACGGAGGTCGGCCCCTTGTAGAACACGCCCTGCTGATCGACGAGGAATCCCTGCGCGACCTGCCAGCGGATCGTCGCGATCTGCGTCACCGAACTGTCGAGCGCAGCGCCGACGGCGCCCAGGCTTGTGCTGACCACGACATCCGTGCTCTGCCCGGGCATCACGCGCAGCGCGCGGCCGAATTCGGCCACCTCAGGCGGGAGCGAGTTCGGGGGCTTCTCCCCGCCGATCGTCGGATCGGGAGAGAGCAACAGACGCGAATTGATCGAGAGTTTCGGCCCGACCGACAGCGGGATTCGCCCGATGTTGCGCAGGCGGATCGTCAGCGGCATGCCGTCGAGCAGGCTCAGCGACTGCGCGGGCCAGGTGGCGTCCATCACCATGAATTCGCGCGGGTCGCGCGTCATCGCGTCCAGCCAGGTGGGCACGCTCCGGAAGTATTCCTGAATCCGCGTCGCGCTCGCGGACGGCGCGACAGGGCCGTCCAGAAGTCGCTCGATCGTCGAGCGCGCATACAGCCCGAGCATGCTGCCCGTCTGACCCATCGCCAGCGGGGCGAGTTGCGCAGCCGCGGCACGCGGGTTGCCCCGTGCTTCTTCAAGAAGGGACAAACCGATGCGCGCCCGAGGGTCGAACACCGCGATCGGCTGAAGCAACTCCTGCGCCTTCGCGTAGTCGCCCTCGCGGACCGCGATGAATCCCTCGTACCGCGCGATGACTTCCGGATCGGTCAGGAAGCCCGCTTCCTGCATCCGCGCGAGCAGCCCGGCGGCCTCGTTAGTCTGCACGCCCGCCCACACCCGGAGCCAGAGCACCTCGCTCAGGATCACCTTCAGCCGTTCGCCGGCCTGCAGGATCTGGTCCTGCGTCGCGCCCTGCTCCGCCGCGTTCGCGATCAGCCGCTGCAGTTCGGCGGCCTCTCGGGTCATGAGCCGCGCAGTCGTCTCGACGCGTGTGGCGCGCCCGAGCGAGATGTTCGCGGCCGCGCGCAGGACTTCGAGGATCGGCTCGAGCGTGACCTGCTCGGGCGCCGCTCCCGGAGGGGGCTGCCGGCCCGCCGCCGTGTATGCGGCGATCTCCTGCTCGCGGTTGGCGCGCATGGCGCGTTCGCGGTCGTCAAGCGCGTCGGCGACGGCCTCGGGCCCGAAGCGGCCCCAGAGGGTCAGCATGCGGTCGTAGGTCAGTTCCGGGTCGTAGTAACGCCCCTCCGCCGCGTAGATCGCGTCGGCGTTGTCCTGGAAGCGCTGGGCCGAGGAGAACGCGCCGGCGTTGCGCAACTCGCTCGCGAGGTTCGCGTGGCTGTTCGCGTCCATCGGGTCCGCGAGCACCACATTCAGCAACGCCTCGGATCGCGCCAGCGCGTCGTCGCTCGACTCCATCACGACCGACGCGGCGAGCGCGGCCGCGTCCTTGTTCGAAGAGTCGAGTTGCGTCGAGCGCGTGAGCCGCGAGAGGAAGCCGTCCTCATCGCCGCGCTCGCGGGCCAGCAGCGCCGCGTCGAGCGCGAGGCGGCTCCTGATCGCGGGATCGAGCGACGCCCCGGCCGGGCCGATGATCCGGTCGTACGCGGCGATGCGATCGTCCGCCGTCTGCAGCCTGTTGATGCGCGTCGAGATGAGCCGCAGTTGCGCCACGCTGTCCGACGGATCGATCTCGACCAGTCGGGCCGTGAGTTCCGTGGCGCGCGCGTTGTTCCCGGCGCCGTGCCACGCGTCGATCGCGCGGCGGAGCAGGTCCAGATTCGACGGGTCGAGTTCGCAGGCCGCGTCCAAGAGCGTGGCCGTCAGCACGAAGTCGTTCGGTGTGGGCGATGCGCCGACGCTCCTGATTGACAGCACGCCGAGCCGCGCAATCAGCCGCGCCACGGTCGACCGGGTCTTGGTCGACCCGGTCTGGTACTCGGCCGGGGGCAGGTAGGCGTCAGCCGCGAGCGCGACGGGGGCCGATGAGATCGCCGTCCCCGCAAGCAGGACGACGGCGAACGCGGACGACAGCAGATGGCGCGACCTCAAGACGATGCTCCCGCGGCGAGCGCGACGAAGATCCCCAACAGACACAGGGCGAACAACCCGCCCGCGATACCCTCCACGGACGCCACCACCGTTCGGTTCGCGCCGGGACACAGCCTATCGGCCACGACGACCAGAAAGACGAACTGACCGCCCGCGATCGCCGCAAACCCCCCTAATCGGGTTGCTGATCCCATCCAGCCCCATGCTTCGGGAGGGGTGGAGGCCACCACGGCGCCTCCGATCACGAGCACCATCGACCACACTGTTCCTAAAGACAGCAATCCCAAGAGATTAAGGCGATGGGGCGTCAAGAGGGCGATCCGCTCCGCACAGAAAAGGAACCGCGACGATCCTCGCCGCGAACGAAGGCGTGAAGATACCGGGCCTTGCCCCGTTTGACCAATCGAGCGTCAAACAGCCCGGTGGCGCGGAGGTTTGACGCTTTCTCGACCCGTCGCTACCGTCCCGCCTTGCCTCCCGAGCCCCAGCCGAGCCGGGCGCGCCGTGTTGTGCGCCGGGACTGCCCAGTGTGAGCCCTCATGCCGACCCGACCCGCACGCCGCCTGTCCATCCTCGCGCTGCTCGCCGCTTCGTGCGTCGTGACGGCCGCGCCGCTCCCTGAGGGGATCACCACGCGATCGCAGTTGTCCTCTGCCGACTCCGCCGCGGTCCGCGCCTGGGCCGGCGATCTGGCCGACTCCCTCCGCGACGGCGACCCCGCGCAGGTCAGCGCCGCACGCACCACGCTCCTCGATGCGCTCACCAAGGAAACCAGCGTCGCCTTCCGGCTCGACGCCAGCGGCGCCCTCGCCTCATCGCTCGAGCAACTCGCGCGAGGCGCAGACGAGACCCGCGCCTTCAACGCGTTCCAGATCGCCGGCGCGCTCGCCACCGAGAAAGGCGCCGACATCCTCGTCAGCGCGCTCAACAGCCCCAAGCCCACCATCCGCTACGGCGGCGCCCTGGGCACACGCATCCTGTTCCAGCAGTTCGTGGGCGGCCGCTCGTCGCTGACGCCGCAGGCCATCACCCAGCAGATGCGTGCGCTCGCCGACGCACTCGCCAAAGAGACGGACCCCGTCGTCGCCGAGGGCATGATGACGCCCTTCGGCGTGCAGTTCGCCACGCCCACCGAACGCGCCGCCGCCCTGCGGATCATGAACGACGCGGTCGTTCAGCGGATCCGCTCGCTCGACAACGCCGGCCGCGCCGACACCCGCTGGACAAGACCCGTCGTCCGCGCGGTCGATTCCTCCCGCCGCCTGCTCGTGGACCTCGCGGCGGCCAACCAGCGCAACGCCGAATTCGCCCGCGCCTCGGTTCTGCTCGCCGGCAACTCCCTGAAATTCGCCGAGGCGAACCTCAACGCCTCCGGCGCAGATCGCGCCGAACTCAACAACCTGCTCATCGCCAGCGAGTTCATCCTCCTCCAGACCCGCGACCAGATGGGCGGCGGGGGAGCGGGACCGGGCGAGAAGATCCGCGAAGCCGTCGATCGCGGCAACGACGCCGCGCTCCGCCAGGCCATCGACGCGTGGATCGGGCGCAACGGGCTGCTCTTCAGCGCCCCGCTCAGCCTGCCCGCCGGTTCGCTCGGCAACTGACGAGTCAACGGCGCATCCCCGGCGCGGTACAACACCACAACGGCGCTCGCGCAGCGTGAGTCGGAAGCGCCGCGCTCAGGAGACCCCGCACGCCGATGTGGAAGATCGCCGCACCATTCGTGCTCCTCATCGCCGCCATCATCGCGGCCGTCGCCAGCGATCGCCCCCAGCCGCCCGCCGACTACACCTTCATCAACGGGATCACCGTCTTCACCCTCGATCCCCAGCGCATGTCCTACGAGCAGGACCTGCGCATCGCGCACTCGATCTACGACGGGCTCGTCCGCTGGAACCCTTACACCTACGAGATCATCCCGGGCGTCGCCGAATCGTGGGGCATCGACGACGAAGGCGTCACCTACACCTTCCACCTGCGCGACAACGCGCGGTGGTCCAACGGCGATCCGATCACCGTCGAGGACTTCCGCTACGCCTGGCGCCGCGCCCTCATGCCCGACACCGCCGCCGACTACACGACGCTCTTCTTCATGATCGAGGGCGCCGAGGACTTCTTCAACTGGCGCTCCTCGCAACTCGCTGAGTACGCGAAACGCCCCGCCCGTGAACGCACGCTTCAGGCCGCGATCGAACTGCGCGACGAGGCCAACGCGAAGTTCGACGAGATGGTCGGGTTCCGCACGCCCGACGCGCACACGATCGTCGTCACGCTCGAGACACCGACACCGTTCTTCCTCGACCTCTGCGCGTTCCCGGTCTTCTTCCCGTGCCACCCCGCGACCGTTGAGAAGTATGTCTCCGTCGATCCGTCGAGCGGGCGTCTCGATCAGCGTTACGACTGGACCAAGCCGCCGCTCCTCGTCTCCAGCGGCGCCTTCGTCGTGAAGTCGTGGCGTTTCAAGCGCGACATGCGCCTCGAAGCCAACCCGTACTACTGGGACGCCGAGAATGTCGTCTCCAAGAGCGTCCTCGCCCTTGAGATTGAGGATGTGAACACCCGCGTGCTCACCTTCGAGACGGGCGGCGCGGACTGGGAGACCGATGTCCTCGTCGACTATGTCGGGGACATGCTCCGCGAGCAGCGCGCCGGCGAGCGCGACACCATCCATTCCGTGCCGCGCTTCGGCACCTATTTCTGGTCGTTCAACTGCACGCCCACGCTCACCGACGGCCGTTCCAACCCGTTCCACGACCCGCGTGTCCGCCGCGCGTTCGCGATGAGCGTGAACAAGCGCGACATCGTGGACAAGGTCCGCGATCTGGGCGAGGAACCCGCCGGCGTCATCATTCCTCCCGGCTCGATCGCCGGCTTCGACACCGCAGAGTCGATCAAGGGCGTCCCGTACGACCCCGCCGCCGCCCGCGCGCTCCTCGAAGAAGCCGGATGGGTCGATCGCGACGGCGACGGGTTCATCGACGACCCCGCCGGCACGCCGTTCCCGACCGTCGAGATGCTCTGCTCCGCCGGCTCGTACCACGACAAGATCGCCCTCGCGATGGGCGCCATGTGGGAGAAAGCCCTCGGCGTGCGCACACGCATCGTCGTCAAGGAATCCAAGACCTACAAAGATGACATCAAACGACAGGACTACATGCTCGCGCGCGGCGGATGGTTCGGCGACTACGGCGACCCCATGACTTTCCTCTCGCTCCATGTCACGGGCGACGGCAACAACGACCGGGGCTACAGCGATCCGCACTTCGACGGGCTGATCCAGCGCGCCAACGCCCAGCGAGATCCGCTACGCCGCATGGAGATCCTCGAGGAAGCCGAACGCTACGCGATGGAGGAATCGCTCCCCGTCCTGCCCGTCTGGTTCTATCAGGACTACCACCTCTACGACCCCGACGAGATGTTCGGCATCAGCCCGCACCCAAGGCAGGTGCAGTACCTCCACTGGATCGGCAAGCGCAAGAAGGGCGAGGCCCCCAACTACAACGCGTATCAGCGCGAGTTCTTTGGGACGCGGGAGCCCACGCGATGATCTCCATGATCGTGCGCCGGCTCCTCCAGATGCCGTTCATCCTGCTCGCGATCTACACGGTCACCTTCTTCCTCGCCTGGGCGCTCCCGGGAAGCGCCGTCGTCAACGACGAGGGACGCGCCCCGCCGCCCGAGGTCCTCGCCGCCATCGAGGCGCGGTACGGCCTCGACGATCCCGTCCGCTTCTACTTCTCGTACCTGCGCGATGTCGTCTTCCACCTCGATTTCGGCCCGTCGCTCCGCTACCCGGACTGGACCGTGAACCAGATCGTCGCCAGCGCGCTGCCCGTCTCGATCGCGCTCGGGCTGACGGCCATCCTCATCGCGACCGTCATCGGGCTCGCCGCGGGCGTCATCGGCGCGCTCAAGCCAAACTCGTGGGCCGACTTCGCGACGCTGGCGCTCGCGCTCATCGGGATCAGCCTCCCGACCTTCGTCATCGGCGCCGTCCTTCTGATCATGTTCCCGGTCTGGCTGGGAGTGGGCAGCGTCGGAGGGTGGGGGAGCGTGGGCGATCTCTTCCTCCCCGCGTTCACGCTCTCGCTGCCGTTCGCCGCGTACATCGCGCGACTCACGCGGCTGGGCATGATCGAAACCCTCGGCGCGGACTACATCCGCACCGCGCGCGCCAAAGGGTTGTCGCGCAACCAGGTCGTGCTCAAGCACGCGCTCAAGAACGCGTTTCTCCCGGTGATGTCCTACCTCGGGCCCGCCGCCGCCGCAGCGATGACCGGATCGTTCGTCATCGAGAAAGTGTTCAATGTGCCGGGGATCGGCCAGCACTTCGTCAACGGCGTGCTGAACAAGGACCTCTTCCTCATCATGGGAGTGGTCCTGATCTACGCGACGATCCTGATCCTGTTCAACCTCGCGGTCGATGTGCTCTACCGCTGGATCGACCCGCGCATCGAGCAATGACCGCGATCAAACTCAGTTCTCGTCGCGTGTCTCGGCCTTGTAGGTCTTCTCGCTGACCTTCTTCACTTCCGAGTTCTGCATCGTCACGGTGCTGCCGGTCTTGCCGTCAGTGAACCGCACCGCGCCGTTCTTCATCGTGTCGAGGTCGTTGGTGTAGTACACGCGACCCGACGAGGGATCGGTCACCTGATGGTGTGTCGCGCACCCCGCGAGAACGAGAGCAACGGCCGCGATTCCGAGGGTGATTCCGACGCGTTTCATGGGATGACTCCGTGCAAAGAAGAGTGAGATCGGTGATGGGCCGGATTCTACGGTCAACGCTCGCGTTCGCGCACTCACCCGACAGCGTCGGGCGGCGGAGTCGTCGGACCGAACGGATCGGTCGTCCGACCCGCCTGGCGATCGAGCGGCATGTGCGAGTGGGGGGGAACCTCCAGCTTGCCTTCGTCGTCACCCGAACCCTCGCCCGCTGCGCTCGTGGGCCGTTCGGCGAGTTCTGATTCCGCCTTCGCGAGCCGCGCTGTCAGCGCGTCGACGCGGCGGACGAGCGTGAGAATCTCCTCGTGGAGTTGCTCCGCCGTTCGTTCGCTGAAGGCCTGAGCCTCTTCCAGCCGGGTCACACGCTCGCGAATGTCCGAATCCATAGCGAATATGTAGCCCGCCAGATCGCGCGGCGCCTCGCCCGCGGCCAACCATCTCCCGAGCGTGTTGCTATCCTCACGGCCCCATGCCCCACACTTATCACCGAGCCTCGTACCGGAGCGCGGCCGCGACCTTCGCCGCGTTCCTCCTCACAGCCCCGAGCATCGCCGGCTCGGCGCTCGACGAGGTGAACTCGACGCTCCGCCTCAACGCCGACGAGACCCGCGCGGCCATCGCCGCGCAGGACACCGAGAGCGAGTCCGCCCCCGAAGTCCGCGTCTATCAGCCCTACGGCATGCCCGGCCAGTGGTGGATCGGTCTGGGCGGCGGCCTCGGCCCGGGACAGACCGACGGCGAGTTCGCCCTCGACGGCCGGCTGACCCTCACCACCTCGCTCTTCATCGCCGAGGACTTCGAGTTCCTCATGGACTGGAGTCTCTGGGGCTTCTCGCAGCCCGGCTCCGACACCATCGGCGCGTCGTGGTCGTTCCTCTTCCGCCTGCATTTCCCGCTCAACGACGAGCGGCGCACCACGCTCTTCCTCGACGGCGGCGTCGGCCTGCTCGTCGCCGCGGACGAAGTGCCCGACGGCGGAACCAACCTCGACTTTCTCCCCCAACTGGGCGTCGGCGCGTCGCACCAGTTGGGCGACGGCCCGGCACGCATCGTCGGGGGCGTGCGATGGCACCACATCTCCAACGCGCGCATCGACGGCGAGGACAACAACCCCTCACGCGACGGCGTGATGTTCTACCTCTCCTACACCTTCCCCCTCTGATCGCGTCTTACGACGCGTAACCCTCGGGCCGCGCCGATCGCCACGCCCACGCCGTTTCCACGATCGCGTCCAGCGTCTCGAATCGCGGCGACCACCCCAGTTCACGACGCGCCAGGTCCCCGCTCGCGTAGAGCGCGGCCGCATCGCCCGCGCGCCTCGGCCCGATCCTCACCTCGATCGATTTCCCGCTCACGCGGCGCACCGACTCGATGACTTCCTTCACGCTGAACGGCCGCCCGATGCCCAGGTTGTACGCCCGCGCGTCGCCCGGACGGAGATCGTTGAGCAGTCGCACATGCGCATCGACGAGGTCATCGACATGCACATAATCGCGCAGGCATGACCCGTCGGGAGTGTCGTAGTCGTCGCCGCGCACCTCGACGAACGGGCGCAGGCCCATCGCGGCCTCGATGCAGATCGGGATGAGGTGCGTCTCCGGCCGGTGGTCCTCGCCGAGCAGTCCGTGCGCATCGCAGCCCGCGACATTGAAGTACCGCAGCGCGCCGCACGCGAACGGGCGGTGCTCCGACGCGCACCACGCCGCATAATCGAACATCACCCGCTCGGCCATCCGCTTGGACCACCCGTACGGATGGATCGGCGTCGTCTCGCACGCCTCGGTGATCGGCAGCCGGTCCGGGCCCGGCTCGCCGTAGTAAGTGCAGGTCGAGGACAGCACGAAGCGCTCGACGCCCGCGTCGCGGCACGCCTGAAGCATCGAGATCGTGCCCCCCACATTCACCGAGTGGTATTCGAGCGGCATCCGTGTCGATTCCTCGACATACGCCATCGCGGCGAAGTGCATCGCGGCGTCCGGCGCCCATCCCTGGAGCAGCGAGGTCAGTTCGGTCCTCGATCGCGTGTCCATCACCACGAACTCGAGCCGATCCGCGACCGACGGCAGCGTCCGCAGGCGTTCGACGGCCGAGATGTGCCCCCGCGACAGATTGTCGACAATCAGCACCCGGTGGCCGTCTTCGAGGAGACGCCGCGCGGCGTGCGAGCCGATATACCCTGCTCCGCCTGTGACCACGATCCGCATGAAATGAGCGTATCGGACAGCCGCTGCGCCCGCTTCATGAAACCCCGATCCCGAAACGCGAAGGGCCCCCAACCCGTGAGCGACCACGAGAAGCCGACCACCACCCCCGAGGCGCACGACCAGCCCCTGCGCGACCCCGAACCCTCGTTCACCTCGCTCGGCCTGCGCGGGGCATTCGGCGGCGCCCTGATGGGACTCGCGAACCTCGTCCCGGGCATCTCCGGGGGAACGATGCTCCTCGCGGCGGGAATCTACCCGCGGTTCATCAACGCGATCGCCGAGTTGAGCACCTTCAAGTTCCGCCCGCGGGCGATCACGCTCATCGCAGTCGTCGCGCTCGCGGCCGCGCTCACCATCGTGCTCCTCGCCGCGCCGACGAAACACCTCGTCGTGCATCACCGCTGGGTGATGTACTCGCTCTTCATCGGGCTCACCCTGGGCGGGCTTCCGCTCGTCTACCGGCTCGCACGCCCGCTCAACGCGCGCGCGATCATCGCCGCCGCCGTCGCGTTCGGGCTCATGGCGCTGATGGCCTTCGTCAAACCCTCGGGTGGAAGCGGCTCGCCGTCCATGATCCTGCTCTTCGCGGGCGGCGTCGCCGGCGCCAGCGCCATGATCCTCCCCGGTGTCTCCGGCGCGTACCTGCTCCTGCTCATGGGGCTCTATGTTCCGATCCTCGCGGCCATCGATCAGGCCAAGGTCGGACTGCTCGGCGACGGCGATATCTCCCGGGATTTCTCGCTCTTTCTGAACGCGGCCAAAACCTGCATCCCCGTCGGGCTGGGCGTGGTTTTCGGCATCGTGGGCGTCAGCAACGCCATGAGACTCCTGCTCGACCGCTTCCCCAAACCCACGCTGGGCGCGCTGATCGGCCTGCTGCTCGGCGCGGTCGTCGGTCTCTGGCCCTTCGCCGTGTACGAGAAACCCGAGCCGGGATTCGTGCACAAAGGAACTGCTCTCACCGCCGAGGAGATCGACACGCTCGCGATGGAGGACTACCCAACCCGACTCGTTGCGCCGAGCCCCGCGCAGGGCGCAGGCGCAGTCGGACTTGTCGTCGTCGGGATCGGGATCACGCTGCTTGTGGACCGGGTCGGTCGCCAGAAGCCGACAGCGCGCTGACCTCGTCCTCGTCCTCGGCGAGCAGCGCCGCGTTATACACCGCGCCGCACTCCGGACACACGCCCGTCACATTGCCGCGCAGGTCATAATGGCACGCCTTGCACTCGTGGGGCTTCGAGCGGATCGGAGCGCACGCGAGCAGCAACGCGCCGAGCAGGATTCCCCCGGCGAACGAGCCGTACAGCGCAAGCCACCACGGCTCGCGCATAAGCGACATCCCGGGTATGAACATCCCGATGATCCACGCGATCAGCATCACGGGCGCCGGCCCGATCACCGCGATGACAAAGCCCGTCAGCGTCCGCCTGTAGACAAACGCCGGAATCCAGATCGCCGCGATGTAGAGCGGGAAAAGAATCACCGAGAACCGGGCTCCTGAGCCTGATCGTGCGGCAATTCTACGCCCCAAAAGAAAAGGAGCGGCTGCGCTTTCACGCGGCCGCCCGGAGGGAGAAAGAGAGAGAGGTTCAGAGTCCGGCGGCGGGCGATGAACGCCTCGGAACGCCGGGGGAGTGTCGGTCGGTTCAGCCCAGCAGACGCTGGACATCGTTCAACTGCTCGGGCAGCGCGGCGGCGATCTCCTCGATGTCCGCCTGCGTCAGATCGAGTTCGGCGAGCGCTTCCGGCGCGATGGTCGCGTCGTTGATGTCGAGCCGGTAGCCCGCGTCCTCGCATTCCGCCGTCAGGCGGTCGGCCACATACACGATCAACGCCAGCGTGCGCTCCTCTTCGGGGAGCGAGAACGGATCGTGGTGGTGCGCGGTGACCAGCATCAGCGAGCGCGGGAACTTCCACTTGCGGCAGAGCCCGGAACCGAAGTCCTGGTGATCCGCGTTGAAGATCTCGCGCTCGATCTCGATCATGTCGTTGGTCGGAACGCCCTCGGAGTCGATATCGAGTTGCTCGAGCACGGTGATGAGTTTGTGGCGGTCGTACTGCATCTCGACCATCACGCCGATGTCGTGCATCAGACCGGCGAGGAACGCCTCGTCGGGCATGCCCAGACGGATCTTGTCGGCGATCATCTTCGCCGCCGTCGCCGTCGCCGCCGAGTGAGTCCAGAGGCGACGCGCCGAGAAGTGCGCGTTGACCTCGCCGCCGCGGAAGAGTTTGGCGAGACTGGCGGCGATCGCGATGTTCTTCACCGCGTTCAGACCCAGCAGGACGATCGCTCGGTTGATCGAGCCGACCTGCCCGGGGAGGCCGTAGAACGCGCTGTTCACGACCTTGAGCACGCGGCTGCACAGCGCGGGATCGTTGCTGATGATGGCCTGGAGGTCCTGCGCCGTGCTCGTCGGATCCTCGACGAGTTCAACGATGCGCAGCGTGATCTCCGGGAGCGTCGCGATGTGCGAGATCTCCAGGATCGCGCTGTCAACGATCTTCTCCCGTTGGGTCACCGTCTGATCGCCCATGACACACCCTCGTCTCGGCATGAATCCAAGCGGCCGCGCTCGTTGCGCTATCAGGCCCGCACCGCGAGACATCGGCTCAGAACCGCCCCGACTTTCGCGGCGCCGCGGTCATTCCGGACTTGCGCACCATCGAACACTCAGTACGAGTTGTGTTTCCGGACCAGCGCAGCGCGGATCCCGGGGTCGTTCAGCCCGGCATTCGCGAGAATCGACGCGATCCGCTCGCCCGTCCCGCCGTCGCCGTAGGGATGCTCAACGCCGCCGCGGTTCATCGCCACAGCGCGACCGATGGCGTTCGCGAGATCGCCCCCGTCTGGTTTCGCGACATCGAAGACGCACGACGGCCGTTCCCTGCCCGACTGGCGAGGACCGATATTCACACACGGGAGGCAGGGCCTGAGGGCCGCGCACTCGATGAGTCCCGCGCTCGAGTTCCCGACAATCACGCCGCCCCGCGCCGCCATCGCTTTGCAGAGCCCGACGAATCGATCGCGGGGGAGATGTTCCAGCACGGCGACCGTTCCCTCGCCCTCCGCCTCACGGATCGCGCGCGCGATTCCCTCGCGGCCCGCGTCGTGGTTCGGCATCATCGCGAGCACGCGACGCCCGCGGAGGCCCTTCAACACCGGTTTGGCGTCTCGTGCTTCCTCGCCGTCGCTCCGCCCGATCGGGTGCATGGACAGCAGCGTGTCCGGGCTGCCCAGGGCCGCGAAGTCGCTCTCGTCCATCGCCGGGATCGCGTCGAGCCCGTCGATCGCGGGCGATCCGACAACATGGACGCGCTGCGGATCTTCGCCCATGCGGCGGATCCGCTCGCCCGAGCATTCCGTTGCCGGGAAGTGGATGTGAGAGAGTTTGGTGATAGCGTGGCGCATCGCCTCGTCGGCCACGCCTTCGGCGCGGTCGCCGCCGTGGATGTGCGCGACTGGGATGCCCATGACACTCGCGGCGCTGGCGGCGGCGAATGCCTCGATTCGATCGCCAAGCACGAGAACGCAATCTGGTTTGATAGCGGCAAAGGCGTCCGCAAGTCCGCTGATACCGCGAGCCAGCGACAGCGCATCGCCAACGCGGTCGCGGGTCTCGTTGTCGCGTTGCATCGCAACCCGGGCGGCGATCTCGTGCTCGGCGGCGACCTCGCGCCAGGTCTCCGCCGGCTTCACGAAGTGTGACCCCGCGACGATCACACGCAAGCGCAGGTCGTTCCGTTCGTTAATCGCGCGCATCGTCGACCGCAGCAGCCCGTATTCGGCCCGCGAGCCCGTGACGACGGCAATCGTCGCTTCGGCGCTCACGCGAGGTCCTCGGCCACGAGCGGAGCGTCCGCCTCGATCCGGCGCGATACGGAGCGCCCGACGGTGTCATCGAGCAAGTACGGCGCGAGCCCCGTGCCCGGGCGTTTGATCGTCAGCGCATCACGCGTGAGCGCCTCGCCCGCCTCGATCACGCGCGTCGCGACGATGGATTGCCGTGAGACTCGCCGAACATCCGCTTCACACGGAGCGAAGGACTTCGATCGCGGGCCAAGCATCGCATGCGCCCGTTTCGCGAGACGCACATATTCGGCGAACTGATCGGGATCGAGCGAGGCCGAGTGGTCCGGACCCTTGGCCGAGCGGTCATAGGTCAGGTGCTTCTCCAGCACGCTCGCGCCCGCGCACACGGCGAGCGCGCCGGTGTCCACCCCGGGCGTGTGATCGCTGTACCCGACCGGGCATCTCAGCGCGTCGCGAAGCGCACCGATGCCTCCGAGCGCCGCGTCCTCGATCTGCGCGGGGTAACTGCTCACGCATTGCAGGAAAGCGCATCGATCCGCGGCGCCGAAGTCGTTCAGCCAGCCGTACGCGCTCACTGCCTCGTCGAGTGTCGCCGCGCCGGTGCTGACGAGAACCGGTCGCCCGATTCCAGCGACCGACCGGATCAGAGGCCGGTTGATGACATCGGGCGACGCGAACTTGTACGCGTCCCAGCCCATGCTCGACGCCGAGTCGACCAGTTCGAGCGAGAACACGGTCACGATCGCCAGCACGCCGCGCTCACGCGCCCTCGCGATCACCTCGCGCATGGTGCTGTCGTCGAGTTCGAGCCGGCGGAGCATCTCGATCGGGTCGTGCTCACCCGCGTCGCGCTGATACTTTGCGAGCGAAGATGCCCGGCTCATCAGCAGTTCCGCGCGGAAACACTGGGTCTTGATCGCGTCGGCGCCCGCGTCGGCCGCGGCGTCCACGAGTTCGATGGCCTTCGACGCGTCGCCGTCGTGGTTCACGCCGAGTTCGGCGATGATGAGCGGCGGAGCACCGTCCCCGAGCGGTCTGCCGCTGATCTCGATCCTGCGCGTGCTCATAGCGTCAGTCCGACCGGACTCTTCCGCTCTCGGAGCAGGGCGTCGGCGACCAGCAGGTCGGTTCGCGTATCGATGTCGACAACCTCGCCCTCACGCGTGATCACACCCCGGCGGTCTCTCCCGAGGAACGCGTGCGGCCCGGGCGCAACGCCGTCGACGCGCCCGAAGAGCGCACGCGACGAAACGGCGAGCACGCCCCCGTCGGGAATGTGCGCCGCGGGCAGATCCTGACGCCGGAACACGCCGTGATTCAGAACATCGCCTTCCCACGGACGCACGGCGCCGCCGTCATCGTCCACGATCGCGGTCCACCACGGGTGGTGTTTGCCGACCGGGGCATAACTCTGCACGCTGTCGCACCGGGTCGCCTGCATCAGGCTCACCGCGTCGTCGAGCAGCCCCGACGGACGAACCGGCACATTCGCGTACAGGAGCACATACCCGCCCGCCGATCGGATCGCGTCAGCGTCAGAGCCGAACACGCGCACCGCGCAATCACGCGCAGCGTCGTCCACCGTCGCAAGGTCGTTCGCCAGATCGCTCGGACGCTCAACCACCTCGACGCCCATCGCGCGGCCGCAGTCCGCGACCCGGACGCAATCGGTCGAGAGCACGACACGATCGATGTTTGACGCGGCGAGCGCGTCGTCAATGGTCCACGCGACGCACGGCCGACCCGCGACCAGCGCGGCGTTCTTCCCGGGAAGCCCCTTGCTCCCGGCGCGGGCGAGGATGATCGCGACGACGCTGCTCATCGCGACGCCTCCGATCGAAGATCAACCGTCCGAGTGTCGCGTTCAAAGCGATCGCGCGCTGAGCGGGGCACGGGCAAGGCTCGCACTCGCTCCGCCGGGGGCGCGTTGTCGAACGGGTCGACAGCCGCGTGGCCGAAGACCAGCGTCCACTTGTCCACGAACGATTCGAGATCGGCGTACACCGCGTCGCGTTTGATCATGCGCGGAACGATCCACGGCCGCTCGGCGGCGTCGAGTTCGCGGGCAGCATTGGCGAGTTTCTCGAGCCCGCCAAGCGCATCGGCGAAACCGTCGTGTCCCTTCGCCGCCCTGTAGCCGTCCGCGGAGTCGGCGTGCATGTCAACACTGATGACTTCCGGGGAGGCGAGCATCGCATCTTTGACGAGTGCGGATAGATGGGCGGCATCGACACGCAGATGGACCGCGAGCACGCCCCGGGACCGCAATTCGCGCACCATCTCGGGAAGCGCGTGCCCATCCCGAACATCTCGGGCGTCGAGCGTGATCGCAACGCCGGCGGGGTCCGTCCCCAGTGATTCGAGAATCGTCTCGAGTGGTGTCCCATCGTCGATGCGCACCGTGATGTTGCTCAACGCGCGATCGGGCGTGTCAGCAACGAATCGAGACTGGCGATCCCGCACTTCGACGGGGATGCGCACGCAGATCGGCTTGGCGATCGCGTCGGCGCGCGGTTTCCGCGGCGAGTAGGCCAGGAGCCCGCCGATGCTCGCGAGCATCGCGCCCTGCGCACGGTTGACGGCGATTTCGCGTAGCAATTCGCGGTCGATTACGCAGCCGCACAGGCCGGGAGGGGCCTGCGTGAACACGAGACGATGATTGTCGGGGTCTTCTTCGTGCCGCGCGATGACCTCGTCGCAGAGCGCGGGGTCCACATCCGTCCAGTCGGCGCCGATCACCAGTGCGGCGCGGGTGTTGCTTGATTCGAGCGCGGATGCGAACAGTTCCGCGTCCACGGCCTCGTCATAGACGGTCATTCCGCCGAGCCCGCCGCGCCAGCACGACGCGGCCCACGCGCGCGCGCCGCGGATCCACCGACGGTCGCGGCGATACGCGTCGAGCGACACACGCTGGATCGTGACGCGCGGAGCGGCGGGTGATCCCGCGAGCAGTTCGCTGACTCTCCCCGGTTCGTCGGTGAGGAGGTTGATCGACTCGAGTCGTGTGCACTCCGTGAGTCGTTCGACTGTGCGGCGAAGCGCGTTCATGCCGTCGATCGACTGGCTCAGGTCGCGGGGGTTGCCGAGCGCGCCATGCGTCGTATTGACGATCATCATCGCCGCGACAGAGGTGGTCGACTGCGTCACGCGGTCCTCGTTTGCTTCGGCGCGCTGCGCCGGCTTCGACACATCGCGGGAGACTCGCTCGCCGGTCCGCATGGCCGAGGCGCCGGCGTCGAGGATTGCGCCGAAGGCGTCCGCGGCCTCTCCAAGCCATCGCAGGTTGCGCTGATCACGCTCCATCTGGCGCCGCTGACGCTCGAACGGGTCGAGATCTTCGAGCGAGATCGCGCGGTCGTCGCGCGCCCGGTTGAAAATCCCCGTCTGATTGAAGCGCTGGGTGAGTTTGTACGCGGGCTGGATCTTCGCTGTTTCCGCGGCGATCCGGTGCGCCTCGCCGATCAGGCGGTCGACGCGGGCCCGATCCTCATGATGCTCGATCATCTGCGCGAGCACGCCGCCCGCGGAACGGCAGGCGCCGGCGACTTGCCACACGCCCTGACGCACTTCGCGGAGGCGATCCGCTGCGCGTGCGGCCGAGTCGTCAGCGTTGGATTCGGTGCTCGCCGCTGGAAGCGGCGGGAGAGCGTCAGTCGCGAACTCGCGAAGAAAGTCGTTGAGCGTCATCGGGGTCGTGTGCGCCTTGCGCACGCCGCCCTCGGTCGCATCAATGACGCGCAGCCCGGCCTGCGTGTCGGAGAGAAAGCTCCGCTCAAACTGCGCGAGATAGGTGGCCATCTGTTCGTCGGTGTAGATCGGTCGTCCGAGATGATCCTCGGCGCGGCGGAGCATCCCGCGCGAACGCACGATCCGCTGCCATTCGAGGAGTTCCAGCGTCACGAACTCGTTGAGTTCACACGCCCAGACCTCGTGGATCGCGGCGCCGGCCGCGTAGTACTGGCCGTCGGTGAAGCCGAGATCCTGCCCGATCAGCGCGACGGGATCGCAGCCGAGGTGACGCGCGAAGTAGTGCGCAAGATGCGCGACGGTCGCGCCGGAGCGGATCGCGCCGCGGTCCGGATTCGCGAGGTCGTCGCCCAGAAGATCGTCGAGGAAGGGATCACGCGGCATGCGCACGGCGCCGGGCCACGCGTCCAGAATCGCCGGATTCGCTTTGGGCTCCACGACGAGCGTGACGCCCTCGACATCACTCGCGGTGATCCCGTCGTAGAACCGGCGGCTGATCTCGTGGTGGTCGAGCGCGACCACGAAGTGCGGCTTTACGCCCGCGGCGAGGAGGGGCTTGAGTGTCGTCTGCACCGCGACGATGCACACCCTGTCGCGAACGCCCGGCTTCGCCAGTTCGTGGATGTTGCGCGAGAGACTCGGGCCCGCAGACACAACCACGGCGGGCTTTCCATCCAGCACGCCGCGCAGGTCCTCGATGCCCGGCGCCGAGAGATAGCGGTCCGCGTTCATGACGAGGTTGCGCACCGTCGTCTCGGTCTGCACCATCGTGGTGAGCACATTGGTGCGTACTGCCGACACGACGCGTGCAAGCGAGTCACCGAAGGTCTTCGCGGACTCGCCCAGTCGTTCAACGCTCGCGGGGTGGTCGATGATCCGAACGCCCATCGCGACGAGGGCTTCCATCCCGTGCACGAGTGACGACACCGACGCCGCGTCCTGCGCGTCGGTGACGATGGCGAAGTTGCTGAGTCCCATCCACTCGGAGTGATCGATGCGCTCGAAGACCGCGCGGAGCAATGAGAGGTCCGGTTCGAAGCAGATGACGATGCCGGATCGGTGCACCTTGCGCGCGATCGAGGCCGCGTGATGGCCGACGCCGAAGCCCATGACAGCGAAGACGGCCGCGGCCTTGATGTCGGTCGTGTCGATGAGACGCCGCGCCTCTTCCAGCGGGCGCCGCTTGCTCGCGAGCGCGCGGCCGTTCATGACCGCCGACACCGCACCGCCTTCCGGGGTTTCGATGAACTCGATCTCGGTCGACGGCGACGCGGACCGGATCTGCTCGGCGGCGATCGGTGAGGTGCGCGCGAGCGCGGCGAGGTTTCGCTCCAGGATCGAGCCCGCGGGCGGCTGGGTCGTGGAATGCGACGCATCGGGGAACGCGGATGTCGGGATCTGGCTCATCGTCATGGAAAACGCGAAGTCCCGGCGCGAACCGGAACCGCATGCACCTCTCGGGCGGTACAGTGGTTTATCGGAGCGTCGAAAGGGGGGTCTCCACCCGTGTTTGGAACGATTCACGAGATTCTCGGCCCATCGAAACCGCTGCTCGCCAGCGTGCCCGCCCCGTTGCCGCCCTCGCCGGCGTTCCAGCGGTGGCTGTTCGAGAGTCCGGTGCTGTCGGCGTTGATTCTGGCCGCGTTCGGTCTGGCCGCGCTGGTGCTCCTCTTTCGGCGCGGCGATCAGAAGCGCGGGCTGATCGTCGGAGGCGCTCTGTTCGCTGGCGCGGCGCTCATTGCCGTCGTGGGCGTGATGGTCGAGACCACCCACGAGCGGCTGATCAGGCTGTCGAACGAGTTCGTGGACGCCGCGGCCGATGGTCGCGTGGATGATGCTGAGGCGATGCTCGCGGACGATCTGGTCATCGCGGTTGGGGGGACAACGCTTCCCGGAAAGGCGATCGCCCGGCGAGGGCTCGAGGCGCTCCGAGCGGACATCCGGGTGGACAATCACTTCGTGAGCGAGGAATCAGCCACCGTCGGTCAGAACGGTGACAGCGGGGCGAGCCAGTTCCTGGTCCGGGCGACCAGCAACGCTGGGCCCGGGACTGCCTGGTTCCGGCTCAACTGGCGGGCCGACTCTGCGGAGGAGTGGCGGATCTACCTCGTCGAGGTGCTCAGGGTGAACGGCCAGAATCCCGAGGGCGCCGGGCTGATGAACGCGTTCGGTCGCTGACGCGATCGACCTAGACTCAGCCGATGTCGGACGCCCAAGACGATGTGAAAGGCCGCAAGTCAGCGCTCGGGCTCGCGTGCAATATCGACCGGACCGGCCAGCGCGCCCGTGCGGCGGTCGGGATCGTGCTTGTCCTCGGCGCGGCGATCGCGTTCTACTTCGCGGCGAGCGGGACGGGCAACGCGTCACTCGTATCGCTGATCGCGGGGATCTGTCTCTTCGTCGGCGGCGGGTTCTGCCTGTTCGAGGCCGCCAACGGGTGGTGCGCCGTGCGCGCGATGGGATTCAGGACCAAACTGTGAGCCAGACCGCCGCCCTGACCATCGTCGACCCTCAGTCCGACACCCTTTGGACGGACTATGTCGCCTGCCGGGTCCGCAATCTCTACACGCCGTACGGCCTGCCCCCGTCCTGCGCGGACAGCGCGCTCGATCACCCTCGCTCGCGCGAGGATGTCTTCCACCGCGCGGCGGTCCTCAACGACCGCGTGTCGGGCGTGGGGCGGCTCGATATTCAGCCCGATCGTGCGCAAGGCCCGAGCGCACAACTCCGGTATTTCGCGGTTGACGGCGAGACGCGCGGCGCTGGCGTCGGTCGCGCGCTCATGGCCGAGTTCGAGCGGGTCGCGCGCGAGCGCGGCGTGCGGTTCCTCTGGATGGAAGCGCGACAGGAAGCGCTCGGGTTCTACGAACGGTGCGGGTACGGCGACATCGGGCTCGGACCGACGAAGTGGGGGGTCATCCCTCACCGGATCCTCGAGAAGCGGCTGCCGTGAGCGGATCGCCCTACGACCTCATCGCGATTGATCTGGACGGAACGCTGCTGACTTCCGACAAGCGGCTGGCGAGCGAGGACGCAACGGCGCTGCGCGCCGCGGTTGCGCGAGGCGTGAAGATCGTGCTGGCGACGGCGCGCCCGCCGCGCGGCGTGAGGTGGGTGCTCGACGAACTGGGCATGCTCGGCGAGACCGGGCACGACGCGGTCTCGATCAACTACAACGGCGCGCTGGTCTGGGACGCGCACACGCGGTCCGCGCTCGAGCACACGCCGCTGGAATCATCGACCGCAAGAGAGGTCGTAGCGATCGCGCGTCGGCATCTGGCGGACACGATGGTGTCGGTCGAGACCCTCGATGTGTGGCACACCGACCGGCACGATCCGGCGCTGTCGATGGAGACGAGCAAACTCTTCCCGCCCGATTATGTCGGCCCGCTCGACGAGACGCTGGCGCGGTCTGTGACGAAACTGATGCTCCTCGCCGAGCCCTCGCATATCCCGGGATTGCGCGAGCGGATGACCGTATTCGAGGCATCGCGGCGTGCGGGGGTGTTCGTGACCGATCCGCACATGGTGCAGGTCGCCGCGCACGGCGTGGACAAAGGCGCCGCGCTCGCTCGGTACGCGGGGGGGCTGGGGATCGATCAGAGCCGCGTGCTCGCGCTGGGCGACGCGGAGAACGACATCGGGATGCTGCGCTGGGCGGGATTGGGCGTCGCGATGGCGAACGCTTCGCGGGACGCGGCCAACGCCGCCGACGAGACCATCGAACGGACGAACGACAACGCCGGGGTTGCGCACGCGCTGCGTCGATTCGGTGTCATCGGTTGAGTCGGTTCGTCGCTTACGCGAGGTAGAGCGCGCCGCCCGGGGCGCGGGCGACATTGAGGTGCGGCTGCAGGTTGCGCCCGGGGCACTCGGTCTTCGCGAGTTCCCTGTGGGTGTGCACTCGGTTGACCCCGACGCGGTAGCGGCTCATGAGGTCCGCGACGAAGTTGTCGAGCGCGCCGATCTGCGGGCCGGTGGGGCGCTGTTCCTGGAAGTTGCCCAGGACGAGCACGCCGATGTTGCCCTCGTTCTGGCTGCCGACATGGGCGCCCTGCCACGAGAGCGGGCGGCCTTCCCAGATGTTCCCGTTCGGATCGACCACGAAGTGGTAGCCGATGTCGCCCCAGCCTCGCTGGGTGTGGGAGGTTCGGATGAGTTCGATCCGGGCGGCGACATCGCCGCGCGACCGCAAGGCGACGGGGGGCATTCCGTCGTGGTGGATGGTGACCCGCTGGACGGGGAGCATGCGGTTCATCCGCGAGGGGATGACGCCCGCGCTCGCCCACGCCGTGCGGGGGAGCACGCCCGGGGTCGCGTGTCCGGGCGACGGCACGGACGGCCGGGTGACCGTCGGCTCGTAGCGGGGCAGCGGCTTGACGGGCGCAGGTTTGTCGTCGATCGAGGGCCAGCGCACGGAAGGCAGCGAAGCCGAAGATGTGCCGGACGATGCGCACGCGCTGAGGAACGCGCCGACGCCACCGAGCGCCGCGATCTGCATGGCGCCCTTCAGCAACGCGTCCCGGCGTGAGAGCGGCGGGAGCGGATTGTCGTTCTCGTGCGTGTGGCTCACGACATTCCCATCGGCGACGGAGGCGGAGCGCCTGCAATGACGAATCGCGCCGGACGCAAACTGTACGGAGCGACCCGGCCTCGCGTGCGTGCCGGGGGTCCGAGAACACGAAAACGGGCGGGAATCCCGCGTCTGTTCGTACGCCGTCAGTGTCGGGTCTTGACGGTAGCCAGTCCGCCGTCGATGCCGATCGTTTGTCCGGTGACGAACCCGCTCTGTGGAGAAAGCAGCCAGGCCACCGACTGGGCGACCTCAGCAGGTTTCCCGATCCGCCCGAGCGGGTGCATCGCGATGGAGGCGTCCAACGCGGCCTTGTTCCGCGTGATCTTCTCGGAGAGCGGCGTCTCGACGAGCCCCGGCGCGACGCAATTGAATCGGAGCCTGTTGTTGGCGTACGAGGCGGCTGCGGCCTGGGTGAGGCCGATCACTCCCGCCTTGGCCGCGGCGATCGCCTCGTGATTGGGAAGACCGACCCGTGCGGCGCAGGTGCTCATGAGCACGACCGAACCGCCGGGATCGCCGTTCCCCCGCATGTGCTTGCCCGCGGCGCGGACGACCATGAACGCCGTGGTCAG
>CAYGLT010000006.1:43108-54751 GCA_964350875.1 uncultured Phycisphaeraceae bacterium
TCGCTCATGGGCGTGGGTTCGCCCGTTTGACGCCCTCGGATGACGGTCAATGGCGTGACTCGCGACATCCGACAGACTTATCCGGTTGGGTTGTGGCGATCGGCGGAGAGCGGCCCCAGTTCGCGTGACATTGCGAACGATGGTTGGACACGGGCTTGGTGTGTCGCGCGCCGGTGAACAATGCGGTGTGTGCAGAAGTGTGCGTCCAGAACCGACTTGTGCGCGCATAGTGGCAACTCACGCCACGGCGCGCGGCTCGGGTGGACAACAACATTCTTTACTTTGTTCAGGCACGGCATGATTTACGCAGCGCGCGGCGCGCAGAGTCTTCACGGAAGGAACATTCACCCTTCATCATTGTGGAAGAGCGTCCTTGGTAGTGTCCGTCGGTTCATTCTCTCGCCCTTTATTTCGGAGAACCGGCAGGATGCCATACCAAGCCCGTCGCGCTGGGTTCACGCTCATCGAACTCCTCGTCGTCGTGTCGATCATCGCGCTGCTGATCGGCATTCTCCTTCCCACCATGGGCAACGCTATTGCGCAAGCCCGCATGATCACGACCGCGGCGAACGCGCGTTCCGCGGCGCAGGGGTCGATCACCGCATCGCTTGAGAACAACAAATTCCCCGCTTCGTATCTGTACGGCGCCTCGCCGCACGGGATGTCGTGGAACATGCAGGATCAGAGCGCGGCCGCGGGCGATGCGCTCGACCGGTCGAACGGGTACATCCACTGGTCGTACGAGACCATCGAGTTCGGCGCGAACGACGAAGCCTTCAAGGGCCCGGCCGTGCCGCGCGGCGGTGCTCCGCGCACCAACCCGGGGCGCAATCAGGAGGACTGGGAGGAATGGCAGGAGAACGCCGCCGGCCAGACCGCGCAGTCTCCCGACTCGCTCACGGACCGTCAGGCGCCGCGCATGGCGTTCACCGCGAACGACGCGATCATTCCCCGCGCTCGCCTGGTCAATGACGGTTCCTCGATTCGCTATCAGCAGCAGGTCAAGCCGACGATCATCGGGTTCCCGGGCAGCACCATCCTGTTCACCGAGTTCGCTGTCACCAGAAACCGTGAATGGCGTTCCGTGTGCGACGACGAGAACCCCAACCTCGTCAAGAGCCACCGCCCGATCACGCCTTTCCTCGGTTTCACCCGCGGCGTGGATGTGTTCGACGAGCCACTCTCGGGCGGGGCGCGCTTCCGTTACCCCACGCTCGACGAGATCCTCCCGCTCCGCGAGATCCCCGACAGCGCGCTCGCGGGCGCCGGGCAGACGCAACTCAACGCGGTCGGTCGTCACCATCCCGGCGGCGGCGGCGACAAGACCTACGGGGGGCGCGCGAACTTCGCGTTCGTCGACGGCCATGTCGCGCAACTCGGCATCCGCGAGACGGTCGAGCGCCGTCTGTGGGGCGATCGTTTCTACTCCATCACGGGCAACAACAACCTCGCGGACAGCATCGAGGTCCCCGCCCCGTAACCAGAACAGCAACTCCCGGCGGTCGTGAGCCGCCGGTTCATTTGTGATTGTCCGTTGATCGTGCGCCGCGGCCGGATCCCGCGTGTGCGGGGGCTATCGGCGCGCCAGCATCTTGAGAGAGGCAAGGAGAGAACCCCTCATGAAGATCACCCTGAAGACCCTTCTGGCGCTCAGCGGCGCCGCCCTCGGATCGTCTGCGCTCGCGCAGCCCTTCGTCGTGAACATCTCGGGCGCCACGCTCCAGCAGAACTTCTTCACCGCGCCCGCGTCGACTATCGACTTTCTCGATGTCAACAACAGCGGCACCATCCGCGACCAACTCGCCCCGTTCGATGTCTCCGTTCCTTTCCTCTCGAGCCAGTACTGGCAGGTCCAGTACCGCGCGACCGGCTCGGTGTTCGGTCTGACCGAACTCGACGCCTTCGGCACGCTGTTCGCCACCACCGTCGGCGAGATCCCGATCACCAACGCCGACAACGGCTGGAACAACCGCACCCAGTTCATCAGCGCGGGCATGGGCACCGGCCCGTTCGTGTCGACCAACCCGTTCGGCGCGCCGGTCCGCTCGCTCACCAACGGCACCTACATGGCGACCACCTCGCAAGGGGCGGGCACGGGCATCCAGATGGACATCGCTCCTCTCGATGTCCCGGTGTCGTGGGCCGTACAGGCGGGTGATCCGATGGACGCCAGCCCCACCGCGGACCCCACCGCTTCGGGCTACGGCCGCAACCCACGCATCGCGGTCAGCAAGGACGGCGTCGAACTCTCGACCGCGAACTCGCTCGCCGAACTCATGATCACCAACACCAACACCGCCTCGCCCGACGCCTTCACGATCTACGACACCCCGATCTCCTGGGCGACCGTGGCGTACCTCACCAACCTCGGCACCGGTCTCCAGCAGACCACGATCACTGACCTTCAGCACCTCTTCGCCACCGGCCGTCGCGCCAACGGCGAGAACCTGATGGCCATCACGCGTGACTCCGGCTCGGGCACGCGCAACGCCGCGAACAACGGCATCCTCCTCGATCCTTCGTGGGGCGTGGGCGAGAACATCGGCGACCGCATCACCGTTTCTTCGGGCGACCTGCTCGGCGCGAACTTCCAGCCCTCGAACAAGGGCGGTTCGAGCCGCATGGAAGCCACCGTGTTCAATCACCGCCTCGCCGTCGGCTATTCCGGCGCTGAGCGCGGCATCAACAACGGCTGGCTGCCCGCCCGTGCCGAGATCCTCGCGATCCAGGACGATGTGCGCACCACCGGCGGCGACTTCGTCCGCCCGACCACTTCCGCTCTCCTCGACAACGCGGACCCGGCCACGGCGTACCGCGTCATCGGCCCGGCCGTGTTCGCAACCATCGGCGACCCGCGCAACGAGAACTCGTTCGGCGGCGAGGCCGGCAACACCAACCCCGCGATGCGCAACCCCGCGGCCGCGGCCTACATGAACAACATCACCCGCTCCATCGAGGCGTTCAAGAGCGTCCCGGGCGGCGACCCCACGCTCTTCACCCCGGCCGAGTTCCTCGCGCAGGAGTTCATCCTCCCGACCGCGCTCGACGCCGTCCCGGTGCTCACCGACCCGGAGACCTTCGTCGCCAACGCCAACCTGAACCAGGCGCTCCAGGACTACACCGCCGCGAACAGCGTCTACAACAACTCTGCGTACGACGCGTTCAACACCAGCGCTACCGGCCGCGTCCCGACCCGCACGACCGGCGTGGTGTACACCGACGGCGTCGCGAACGGCAGCAACTACATCACCCAGGCGGGCGCGAACCTCTTCTACGGCGCCGCGCTGAACGCGCGCAACCGCATCGCGGGCGACTTCAACGGCGACAACGCCCGCACGCTCGCCGATGTCCCGGGCATGATCGCCGCGTGGGTTGACCGCGACGGCGGCGCCGCGTGGGCGCCGGGCACCGACGCCTGCATCGAGATCCTCGGTGACTTCAACGGCGACGGCAACTTCGATTCCGCCGACATCCGCTACTACGCCGACGGTCTCGCCGTCGATTCGGGCCGCGGCGTCGACGCGACCCTGAACCGCTTCGCGGGCTTCGAGGCCGTGGACAGCGCGTTCGGCGGCAACTTCTTCGGCACCACCCTCGCCACCGGCGTGTCGTACACCAACGGCGCTTCGGCGGGCGATGTCTCCGGCGACGGCGCGCTCACCACGCGCGGATTCGCCCCCATCGGGTTCGACGGCGTGGTTGATGCCTACGACATCGACTATGTCTGCGCGAACTTCGGCGACTGGTCGGACCTCGATCAGGCCGTCGCGATGGACCTCTCGGCCGACATGAACGGCGACCTGCTCGTCGACGCCGAGGATGTCCGCGTGATCGTCGAGGACTTCCTCGGCACGCAGATCGGCGATGTGAACCTCGACGGCGTCGTCGACGGCACGGACGAGTCGATCGCCCTGTCGAATCTCGGCATGGACGGCGGCTGGGCCATGGGCGATGTCAACTGCGACGGCATGGTGACCCAGGCCGACATCGACATCATCACCGGCGGCGGCGAGTGCCCCGGCGACACCAACGGCGACAACATCGTCAACTTCACGGACCTCAACACCGTGCTGGCCGATTTCGGTCAGGCAGGCATGGGTCTCGCGGGCGATGTCGACGGCAACGAGGTCGTGAACTTCGCCGACCTCAACCTGGTCCTTTCGAACTTCGGCGCCCAGTGCAACTGAGCGACGCTCGTCCGATCGTGAATGAATGACAACGCCCCGAGGCGGGAGACCGTCTCGGGGCGATTTCGTTGGGACTGTTCTCGAGAGGAACCGGCACGAGCGGTTACCATGTTCCACGAGAAAAGGAGCCCGGAACATGACGACCCATCGATCTGACGCACGCGACGAGAGATCGGAACGGGACGATCTGCTCCATCGAATGCAGTCTCACAGCCCCGAGGGAGTCGAGGCAGACAGCGCGACGGTTCGGCGAGAAATGCGACTTCTGGTCCCGCTGATCATCGTGGGAATCGTCGGGACTGGGGTCGCGCTGCACTGCATCTGGGGCTGGCTGGCGGTTGGGCTCGGAGCCGTTGTCTTCGCGGGGTACTACATCTACGGGTGGGGCCCAGCGCTCCTTGGCGCATGGGTCAGGCATCGCGAGCGCGCGCGAATGTTGAAGCAGGTTGACGAGCAACGCCGGGAATAGAAGACGCGGAGGGATCGATCTGTCAGCGGATCGACTTGGCCTCGATGCGCTCGGGGGCGGGCGTGCGGATGTTCCTCGCGAGGCCGAGCAGTTTCATCGACTTGATGACCATGTAACTGGTGTCGATCTCCCACCAGCGCAGGCCGTGTCGCGCGGAGGCGGGGAACGCGTGGTGGTTGTTGTGCCAGCCCTCGCCGAACGCGAGGATCGCGCACACGAGATTGTTGCGGCTCTCGTCGTGGCTCTGGAACCGCTGCGCGCCCCAGATATGGCAGATCGAGTTCACGCTCCAGGTCACATGGTGGACGAGGAAGATCCGGACGAACCCGCCCCAGAGCAGGCCCAGGATCACGCCGAACCAACTCATGGTGAGCACGCCGCCGAGCACGGCGGGGATGATGAGGCCTAGGGCTACCCAGATCGGGAAGGTCTTGCTGAGGGCGCGGACCACGCCGTCGCGCTGGAGGTCCGGGGCGTAGCGGCTCTCGTCGACATCGCGCGCGTAGAGGAGCCAACCCATGTGCGCGTGCCAGAGGCCGCGGAGCATCCCCCAGAACCCGCCGCCGTGCGCGTGGGGTGAGTGGGGGTCTTCCTCGCCGTCGCTGTGCTGGTGGTGCTTCCGGTGGGTGGCGACCCAGGTGATGATCGGCCCCTCGGCGGCCATCGAACCGAGCGCGCCGATGATGAAGGTCATCACGCGTCCGGTCTCGAACGACTTGTGCGTGAAGAGACGGTGGTAGCCGACCGTCACGCCCAGCCCGGTCAGGATGTACATCCCGAGCAGCAGGCCGATGTAGGTCCAGCCGAACTTGAGCGGCCAGAGGAGACCGATCGCGGTCAACAGGCCGGCGAACGGGAGAATGACGGCGATGAGGTAGATGATGCGCGTCGAGAGCGGCGCAGCAGGGGGCTTCTGGTAGGGAGTAGCGACTGGGGCGTCGGGCGAAGGGGAGAGACTGGCCGCGGTCATTGCGGCGGGCGGATTCACGGTTTCGTTCACGAGCACCTTCACTCGCGGCGTTGCGTCGGGCGATCCGCTTCCATCGGATCTGGGATCCCGCGCCACCGAGCCGGAGATAATACGGGGTTTGGGGGTCACGCGTGAGATCGATAGGGATGAGTCGGCGCGGATTTCGCGGGCCGCCTCGCACGGCCGCAGATCAGGGATTCGTGCGCGAATTCCGGCCCTGCGAACTCACTTGTTCGCGGGAGTCGGTACCATCGCGGGCCGGAGGCACTCCCCATCACCACTCGCGTCCTAGAGGCCACGATCCAGCCATGACCCGATCTCGACATCCATCTGTGTTTCTCGCGATCCTGACGACAGTTGTGATTTCGGTCGTTGCTCCGCTCTCGCGTGCGGCGGACGGCGATGACGCGAAGCGGCGGGCGATCCACAAGACCGCCGAGGCGTTCGTGGCGGCGTTCGAGAAGGGCGACGCGCGGGCTATCGCGGCGTTCTGGGCGCCGGACGCCGACTACACGGATCTGTCGGGCCGCACCTATCGCGGCCGCGAAGCGATCCTGAAGACCTACACAGACGGCTTCGCGAGCGGGCCGAAGGTGCGTTTGCGGATCGAGGTCGCGTCGTTGAAGTTCCCCACGCCTCAAACCGCGGTCGAAGACGGGACGACCTCCGTGATCGGGCCCGACGGGACCGTGGTGGCCCGCGCGAACTACACGAATGTGCTGGTCGAGAAAGACGGGAAGTGGCTCCTCTCGAGCGTGCGCGAATCGCCGTACACGCCCCCGAGCAACCGCGATCGTCTCATGCCGCTCGACTGGGCCATCGGCGTGTGGGAGCACGACACCGACAAGGGACCCGTCGGGGTGATCGGGTTCGATTGGGCGGCCGACGGCAATTTCATCGAATCGTTCCGCGCGGTGCGCGTGAACGGCGTCGTCCTCGAGAACGGCAGGCAGACCATCGGATGGGACGCCGCGGCGAAGCAAATCCGTTCGTGGAACTTCGAGTCCGACGGCGGGTTCGGGGAGAGCGTGTGGACGAGCAACGGCGACACATGGACGATCACGACGAAGTCGGTGCTGAGTTCGGGGAGCGTGATGGAGTCCACCAACATCGTCCGTCGCGTCGATGACAACACCATCACCGTGCAGACGATTGACCAGAAGTTGGACGACAAGCCGTTCCCGAACAGCCCCGTGATGACGATGAAGCGTGCGAACTGAACGCGACAGAACGAACCGATATCGAGGTGCGATCATGTTGAACCGAAACCGTGCGATGGCTCTCGTTGTTGTTGGGGTCGCGTCGCTTTGCGCTTCGCACGCCGGCGCGTGGGGCGGGAGCCATTCGTTCGCCGCCGCTGGAGTGCACGGCGGGAGCGTCTCGCATACGGGCTGGACCGAGGGGGGCTACGGCGGAGTTGTGAGAGGCGGCTCAACTTCCGTCACCACGCCCGACGGGAACACCTACTCGCGCAGCCATGTGTCAGGGACGACGAACCGCTACTACGGCGGCACGTACTACGGCTACAACGGGTGCTCGTACCCCGTAGGCGGGTGCTACGGCTCCGGATTCGGCACGGGGCTCGTGACGGGCGCGGCCGCCGCGAACGCGAACCAGCAGAACGAGCAGATCAACTACGACACGAAGGTCCCGTACAACAGCAACATCAACTACACGACGCCGCCCTCTGGCGTGTACCAGGCGCCGAAGCCCGAGTATTGATCGGCCGCGTCACCCGAGCAGGCGCCCGACATCCGCGTCGGACTGTGTGAATTCGGCACAAGGCGGTTGTGTTCTGCCCGCGAATCCGTACCCTCGGAATGTCGGCGTCGCTGCCGGCGCTTCGCCGGTCACGCATCGGCGAAGGAGGGAAAGAACACACGGAAGGGGAAGTTCACCGCCGCCGGTGAACGAACAGAAAGGAACCGTCATGTCCGCACGCACTCTGCTGGCTGCTTCGGTGGTCGCCGCCTTCGCGTCGTCCGCGCTCGCGTTCGATGCCTACACAGACTTTGCCGCATGGGAGGCCGTCGCCGGCCCGTCCACGCTGGACGATCTCACCTCGTACGGGACGGTGGCGCTCGGACTGGGCGACAACACCTTCTTCGACGGGTACACCGTGACGCTCACCGGCTCTGCGGGGGCGGCTGCGAGCATCAACGCCGCGTCGAATCTCGTGTTCACGCTCGGCGCCGAACTCGAGTCCATCACCTTCACCTTCGACGAGCAGGTCAACGGTTTCGGCGCGACCTGGCTCAACTCGTTCGTTTCGAACGGCCTGACCGTGACGATCAACGGCGAGTCGTTCAATATCGAAGACTCGATCTTCGAGGCCAACTTTGATTTCGTCGGGTTCGCGAACGGCGGGCCGTTCTCGAACGCGACCGTGACGGTGACCAACCCCGGTCAGGGGACCGAGTTCGCCGCCATCAGCGAGGTGTACTACAGCGTGGTGCCCGCCCCGGCAAGCGCGGCGGGTCTGGGCATCGCCGGCCTCGTGGCGCTGCGCCGTCGGCGCTGATTCGTTCGCGATCGAGACACTGAACACAACCCCGCGCCGCCGCGGGGTTTTTTGTTCTCACCCGTGGTTGAGTTCGCTCTTCGAAAGCCGCTCTTCGCGGCCGATGTCGGGTTGCGCTCCCGTCACGACGCCGCGTGCGATTTCGAAGAGGATGCGGGGTCGCGAGTGCTTGCTTTTCATGTAGGTGACCGAGTGTGCGTCCACGACGATGAGCGCAAGGCGCGGGTCATCGGGGCCGCCGTCGCGGTCGCCGCCCTCGTCTTCGAACCACGCCTTCCAGTCGGGCTTGTGGAGTTCGCGGATCTTCGCGCGGTCCTGCGTGATGCGCGCCGTCCCCGACACGGAGACCCATTCCATCGTTTTCGGATTGAGGTAGCCGACGCTCACCTCGGGATTGGCGTCGATTTCGTCGACTTTGTGGGTCTCGATGTTGGTGACGAACCAGAGGTCGCCGAGCGGGCCTTGCCGCTGGGTCGCCATGGGCCGCGTGACGAGCATCCCGTCCGGCCGCACGGTGGTGAGCAGGGCGATCTCCATCTCCTCGATGAGTTCATGGAGTTCGTCGAGTTTCTTGGTGGTGGGCGTGGAAGTGTGCATCTCTAGTCTCCTTGCGTTGAGCATGGATATGGCAGAGATGCAGTGTGGACGCTGCGGATTGTCGGGTGGTGAGGGGCTGCTGAAAAACAAATAACCCCCGCGTGCGGCACGGGGTGTGGTGGAAATGGAGCCGGGGGGAATCGAACCCCCGTCCCGATGCAGTCTGCGCATCGCCTCTACGCGTGTAGTCGTCGATTTGATCTCGGCCTTGCGTCCGCCGACGACGGCGTCCCAGCGTGGCCATGAACCCGGTGGTTTCTCGCGCTTTCATCCCCGGGGTCGCCGGATGTGCGCCAGCCCGCTGTCGTCGATCCCCGCCCTAGCGGGCGTGTGGCGGGGATCGCGCTGCTGAAATCTCAGGCAGCGAGAGCGTACTGCGTGTTGGCAGTTGAAATTGTGCACGCTTGTTGACGCGGCGATGCGTGCGCCGCGACGCGCCACGATGCGAAGTACATGCCCGGTCGAAACCTGTCGGCCCCAAAGTGTCAAAGAGTCGCGCGGGGTCGCCGCGCGTCAGAGAATGATACGCACGGGATCGGTCGATGTTCGGAACCGCTTCAGCCCGCGCCCAGCGAGCGGCCCAGGTTCGCCGCGGCGTGCTCGGCCGACGCGACCAGCGCATCGGTGGCGGCGGGATCGACATCGAGCGAGTGGGCGATGACCTCACCCGCGGGCGCGGCGCCCATGAGCGAGAGTGTTGCCGCAAGGTGCACAAAGCAACCCGTGTTCAGGTCGTCGGGCGGGCCTCCGATGGCGCCGAGGAGCACGGACTTGCACGAGAGCAGGCCGCGCGGCCCCTGGGCGGAGAAGCGGAAGGTGCGGCCGGGCTGGGCGACGCAATCGATCCATTGCTTCAGCCGCCACGGCGGACCGAAGTTCCAGACGGGCGTGGCGATGACGAGCAGATCGCATCGCAAGAACGGGTCGAGGAGCAGATCGAGCCCGGCGAGATCGTGTTGTTCGGCATCGGTGAGCGGACGGTGGTGGGAGGCGTGCAGGGCCGCGGCTCCGCGGGCGGCGAGGTCGAGCGAATGGCCCTGCGCGAAGACATCCAACTCGGCGAGGGAGAAGGAGGCGCCCGATTCGCGGAGGCCGCTCAGGAACGCGTCGGCGAGGCGTCGGGATCGCGAGACGCCCGGGGTGGCGGCGGCGGGGCTCGCGATGACGAGGTGGACGAGCAGGGGAGGGGCCTCGGTGCGGGTCAGGGGGATCGAAGAACGATACGATCGCGGCGATGGACGATCAGTTTCGACTCGGAGTGATCATTGCCGCCGCCGGCGCCTCACGCAGGTTCGGCGGTCGGAGCAAACTGGATGAGGACCTCGGCGGGCGGCCGGTGCTCCAGCGGACGGTCGAGATGTGGATGAACCGCGACGAGGCCGCGCAGGTCGTGGTCGCGGGGCCCATCGAGCCGGATGGCGCCTGGGAGGAGTTCTCGCTCCGCCACGCCGACCGGCTGGGTCTGCTCGGCGCGCAGTTGTGCAAGGGGGGGAAGACCCACCGTTACGAGAGCGTGCGGAACGCGCTCGAGGTGATGGGCGACGACATCACGCACATCGCGGTGCACGACGGCGCGCGGCCGTGCGCGAGCGGCGCGCTGCTCGACCGGGTGTTGCTGGCGGCAAGGAAGTTCCCGGCGGTGATCCCCGCGGTCGATCTTCCCGACACGATCAAGCGGGTCGCGTCGGACGAGGTGAAGGACGAGCAGGTCGACCCGCTGGCGGACATCCTGGGGATTGGCGGCCCGGAGGGGGCGGGCGGGAAGAACAGGTATCGCGCGGTGGAGGAGACGCTGAGCCGCGAGCGCGTGGTGGCGGTGCAGACGCCTCAGGTGTTCGAGGCGGGACTGCTTAGGCGCGCATACGCGCAGAAGAACCTCGAGAGCACCGATGATGCGCAGTTGGTCGAGCGGCTGGGCGAGCGTGTAGTTGTGGTTGAGGGCGAGGTGACGAACATCAAGATCACGCGGCCGAGCGACATGAAGATCGCGATGGCGGTGCTCGGCCTGAAGCCCGCGGCGGAGCGGGAGGCGCATAAGAGGTTCTGATCCCCCGGGGGGGCAATAGGCAGTCGGCAATTGGCGATGGGGCGGAGAAACCCGGGGACGGGCTTTCCGAAGAAGGTCACACGATGGACGACGGAATGCACAACGCGACGGGGATGAAGATCGGACCTGAAGAGGAGATCTGGACGGGGCGGCCCAGCCAGTGGGTGAATGTCATCCCGTTCGCGCTGTGCGTGCTGATCATCCCGATCCCGTACGCGATCTACCGCTGGCTGGCCGTGCGCTGCACGACCTACACGCTGACGACCCAGCGCCTGCGCTACACGCACGGCATCCTGAACCGTCACCACGACGATCTGGAGTTGTACCGCGTGAAGGATGTGACCGTGCGCGAGCCGCTCCTCCAGCGTTTGGTTGGGCTGGGCTCGGTGCGGATCGTCACGAGCGACGCGACGACGCCCGAGATGACGCTCCCGGCGATCGGCGAGCCGCTGACGGTGCTCGAAGCGGTGCGCGAGCAGGTGGAGACGCTCCGCCGGGCGCGCGGCGTGCGCGAGTTTGATGTGGTGTGAGTGTGTCACGGGTTGAATGCAGTTCAACCCGTGCTCTGCGCCCAGCGCACTGGTTGAGCGATGCTCAACCAGTGGCACACAGATATCCGCTGCCATTACTCCGCCTGGGAAGAAGACCCTCCGCCTAAGCCCCTCCCACGAGTGGGAGGGAGCAAGAAAAAACCCCGCATGGGCGGGGTTGGCAAGTCGTGTTTAGCCCCTCACCCGACTCGCTGCGCTCGTCGACCTCTCCCCGGAGGGGAGAGGTGGAAGCGGGAGAGGGTGGAAAGGTCGATCAATCCTCCGGCGCGTTGGTGGAGACGATCTCCTTGAACGCGGCGCG
>CAYGLT010000007.1:0-6677 GCA_964350875.1 uncultured Phycisphaeraceae bacterium
ACGATGAACATCTCCTTCGAGATGTCGCGCGTCGAGTTGGGCTTGAACCCCTTGCACTTCGAGAACCGCCGCGTCGTTTCCTTGAGCAGTTCCGGGTAGGCCTCGCCCTCGAAGACCTTCATCACGAGGTTGCCCCCCGGGCGGAGCACATCGGTCGCGAGTTCGAGGGCGCGCTCGCACAGGCGGACGGAGCGGAAGTGGTCGCCGTGGCCCGAGGTGTTGGGCGCCATGTCGGAGATGATGACATCGAATCGCTCGCCCTGGGTGTGCCCGAGGAGGATCTCGGGCGTCACCTCGTTCACATCGGCGAGGAATGTGGCCGCGTTGATGAGCGAGACACGGATGTCGAGGATGTCCAGCGCGACGATGCGTCCGGCCGGGCCGACGCGGTCGGACGCGACCTGCGTCCACGATCCCGGCGCAGCGCCGAGGTCGAGCACCAGGTTCCCTTTGCGCAAGACGCGGTACTTCTGATCGATCTCGATCAGTTTGTACGCCGACCGCGCGAGGTACCCTTCGGTCTTCGCCTTCTTGAAATACTGGTCGTGGAGGACGCGCTTGGCCATGCGTCCATCGTAGGGCCTCGGCGACTACTTCATCGGCGTGAAGTTCGCCCACGGGTGGTCGATCATGACCCCCGAGATGGGCCCGACGGTGTTGCCCGCGGCGAGGTCGAACGCGGTCGTCACCCCGGAAACCGTGTTGCGCACGACGAGGTTCCCGCCCGCGGCGACCTTGATCCCGGTTGTACCGCCCGTGACATCGTTGCCGTCGACGCGGCTGCCCTCGCCGTTGACGAGGATGCCGGTCGGGTTGTCGACGAGTGAATTCCCGACCAGCACACCCGGCCCGTTGAGGAGGATGCCGTTCATGGCGCTGTCGCTGACGACGCATCGTTCGATGCGCGAGCCGGCGAACGCGAGGATGCCCGTCGGGGTGTTGTTGGTCGCGGTGGAATCGACGACGAGGCCCTTCCCGTTGATCGCGATGCCGGTGTTCCCGTTGTTGTTCGAGGTGACGCGCGCGACCGTCGATTGCGCCTCGACGCGCACGCCCACGGCGGTGTTGCCGGTCGAAGTGACATTCTCAACGACGGAACGCTCACCCGCGCGCACGCCGATGCGCCCGTTCGTGAACGCGACGGAGTTGGTCACGACGGATTCCTCGCCCACGCCGATGCCGTCCTGCCCGTTGTTGGCGGCCATGCAGTCCTCAACGAGCGACGAGAGGCCGAACTCGAAGCCCGACCCGCCGCTAGCGCGCACGGAGCAGTTGCGCGCGATCGCGAAGTCGCTGGCGATGAGGCCGCCCCCGGCGTTGTTCTCGAGCCGGAGGTTCTCGAAGACGGCGCCCGGCGCGCAGGACGCGTTGATGCCGTCGCGTCCCCACCCGTGGATGGCGCCGTTGCGCACGACGAGGTCGGTGCACGGGGCGATGCCCGGGAGGACCTGGATGGCGTCGAGTGTTCCGGCGGCGCCGCGGAGTTCGAACCCGTTGAGGTCGATGGTGACATGCCGCGCGCGCACGAGGATGCCGACCTCGCCCGCGACCCCGACGAGCGATTCGGTGAGGTAGTACGACCCGCTGAGCGAGATGGTGTAGGGGAGGTGATCGATCGCGATGCGCGGTTCGACCTCGGCGAGAGGCTTCATCGTGGGCGCGACCGGGCCCGGCGGGGGATCGAGCGGCCCGGCGAGGGCGGGGGCGCTGATCGCGAGCGGGCACAGCAGGGCGGCGAGGGTGCGGAAGTGGGGCATCTCTCTCTCCATCGGCGCTTTCGCGCACTCGATGCGCTTCGTTCGGGCCGGGAACTCGGTTGCCTGCAAGAGGGGACTGGCCCGCCGTTTGCGACGGGCCGTGCGATGTTCATCCGCGAACTGGCCACATCTGACGCGATGCCCGCTCTGGAGGCGACGATCCGCTTCGCGGCCCAGCGGCAGAAGTTCATCAACCAGAATGTCGCGAACATCGACACGCCGTACTACAAGCCCATCGATGTCCGCCCCCGCGATTTTCAGGCCGCCCTCGGCAAGGCGATCGACGAGCGTCGGACGGAGTGGGGCGGCCATCGCGGCGATCTTAAGTTCGGTTCCAGCGGGACGATACGAGCCGGCGTCGATTCGATGGGCCGCCCGTCGTTCCACCTCGATCCCAAGCCCGTCCACGACAACATCCTCTTCCACGACCAGAACGACCGCAGCATCGAGCGCGTGATGCAGAGCGTCGTCGAGAACAACGCGACCTTCCAACTGGCCGTCGAACTCCAGAAGAGCCGTTCCGACATGCTCAACACGGCCATCGCAGAACGAATCTGAGTCCCCACCGTGAGCGCATGAACTGCGCGTCGCGCAAAAATCACCCGCAACGAGCACCCACCACGCATGTTCGGCGCACTCGACATCTCGGTCAGCGGCCTGGTCGCCCAGCGGACCCGCATGACGGCCATCGCCGCCAACATCGCCAACGCCGACGCCATCATCGATCCCGTGACGGGGCAGTTGAGCCCGTACCGGGCCCGGCATGTGCACTTCGCCGCCGTGGGCGGGGAAGACGCGTTCGGCGACGAGCGTCTCGGCGGGGTCGAGGTCGCGGCCATCACCGAGGACGACGGGGACTTCCGCCTCGTCTGGGACCCCGACCACCCCTTCGCCTACCCCGACGGCCACCCCAAGGCGGGCTTCGTGCCGTATCCCAATGTCGACCCCGTGACCGAGCAGATCAACGCCCTGTCGGCGTCCCGGTCATATGAAGCAAATCTTGCCGCCGCCGACGCGACCAAGTCGATGATGGCAGCGGCCCTCCGTTTGCTGGCCTGATCGTTACTCACCATGAGCGACCCACTCGGACTCATCTCGGGATCTGGAGGAGCGAGCCCGCTCCAGCCGCGCAAACTCCCCGGCGGGGGTCAGCCGACCGATCCCGATGCGCCCTCGTTCAAGGACTTCCTCCTGCAGAACCTGCAAGAGGTGAACAAACTCCAGCAGGACGCCACCCAGGCGACCGAGGACCTCCTCGCCGGGCGTCGCGACGACCCCGAGAGCGTGATCATCGCGACCCAGAAGGCGGACACCGCGTTCCGCATGCTCCTTCAGGTGCGCAACAAGGTGATGGACGCCTACGACGAGGTCCGCCAGATCCGCGTCTGAGCCGATCGCCTGATTTCCGGAAGTTGGTTTCCCCTCAAGGCCTGGCGTCGATCGTGCCGACGACCTAAGACTGTCGTTGCGCGGAGGTTTCCGCGCGACCGGCGCACGGATTGCGCCGGCAGACACGCCCCCGATGGTCCGTCGGCGGGTGAGCAAGGCAGGAGGCCGCACCTATGGATCGCCTGAACGGCATCCTTGAACAGATCAAGCGCGCGCTGGGCGAACTGACCGGCACGCAGAAGCTCCTCGCGGGCTCGCTTGTCGTCATCCTCGCGATGACCCTGTTCCTCGTCTTTCTCTACACATCCGAGCCAGCGCTGAAGCCCTTGCTCCCCGGCGCGCCGGCCGCGGATCAGAATCAGGCCGCGAGTTTCCTCCGATCGCAAGGCATCGAGTTCCGTCGCGACGCGAATCAGGTCGTCCTCGTCAAGCCCGACTCGGTCGACCTCCTCGTCGCGCAGATGTACGAGAACGGTTTTTCGCCCTCGGACACCACGCTCTACTTCAACGGCCTCGTCGAGAAGCAGAACTGGACGATGTCCTCGGCGCAGGTCGAGCAGCAGCAGATCATCGCGCTCCAGAACGAGGTCGCGCGCGCCATCGGCCGGTTCAAGGGCGTCGCGATGGCCACCGTGGTCATCGACGCCCCCGAGCCGCGCTCGCTGGGCATGGCCGTGCGCCAGCCCACCGCGTCGGTGAGCATCAAGATGCAGGGCAACCGCCCGCTGCCCCAGCACATGATCGACGGCGCCGCCGCCCTCGTCGCATCCTCGAAGGCGGGCCTGCGCGTCGAGAATGTCCGCGTGATCGACGGCAACACCGGCCGGCGCCATCGCGTGAGTTCCGATGACGACATGGTCGCCACCGGCTACCTCGAGCATCAGATGAAGGTCGAGCAGACCGTGCAGGACCGGCTCTCGACCATGCTCTCGTACATCCCGGGCGTCATCATCGCGGTCAACGCGCAAGTGGATATCCGCAAGAGCGTCGTCGAGACCAACACCGTGCTCGACTCGGGCAAGGGCACCGTCACCGCGCCGCTCCGCGAGACCTCGCAAGAGCGCGTCCAGCAGACCGCCGCACGCGGCGCCGAACCGGGCGTGCGACCGAACACAGGGCTCGACATCAACAACGCAGGCGCCGCGGGCACGGCGCTGAGCGATATCCAGACCACCAGCGACTTCGAGACCGAGTTCGGCCGTCGCGTCGAGCGCATCACCGACCCGCGCGGCGCGCCGCTCAAGATCGCCGCGACCATCAACATCCCTCGTTCGTTCTTCGTGGCGCAGTGGCGCGCGGCGAACGACTCGACGGACAAGCCCGCCGACGACGATCTTGCGCCCGTCATCGCGCAGGAAGTCTCGCGCATCAAGGCCGATATCCAGCCCCAGGTCGATTCCGCCTCGGCGGGCGGCGCCGAGGGCGAGGTCGTGGTCTCCGTGATCCCCGACCTCGAAGACCTGCGCAACGCCATGCCCGAGCGCTTCGCCGCGGGCATGGGCGGCAGCGGCGGCGCAACGGGCGGAATGTCGGGCGTGCTCGCGGCCGCGGGCGGCGTGAAGACCATCGTGCTGAGCATCCTCGCGCTCGCCGCGCTCGGGCTGATGGCGCTGACCGTCCGCCGCGCAACGAAGGCCGAGAAACTCCCGACCGCCGAGGAACTCATCGGGCTCCCGCCCGCGCTCTCGGGCGAGGCGGACCTCGTGGGCGAAGCGGGCGAGGCCGACGCCGCGCTCGCGGGCATCGAACTCACCGACGAATCGATCCAGAGCCAGAAGGTGCTCGAGCAGGTGCTCGACATGGTCAAGCAGCGCCCCGGAGAGGCCGCGGGCGTGCTGAATCGGTGGATCCAGGCCGATCAGTAATCGTTCACCACGCAGAGCGAACCGCGCATGCCACGCAAGCCAGGCGACAAACTCCCCGAAAGCGCCGAGTACCTCGACGGCGTCACCAAGGCGGCCATCCTGCTGCTCTCGCTCGACGCGCAGACCGCGGGCGAGATGCTCAAGAACCTCCCGCCCGACGCGATCGAATCGGTGACGCGCGAACTCGCGTCGCTCGGGCAGGTCCCTGCGCCCATGCGCTCGGCGGTCGTTGAAGAGTTCTACCAGATCACCATCGCGTCCCAGTACGCCGCCGAGGGCGGGCTCGACTACGCGAAGATCCTGCTCAAGGAATCGCTCGACAGCAAGACCGCCGACAAGGTGCTGTCGCAGATCCAGACGCAGGTGCAGAAGACGCCGTTCTCGTTCCTCCAGAAGGCCGAGAGCGAGAACCTGCTGACCTTCATCCAGGACGAGCACCCTCAGACGATCGCGCTGATCGTGTGCCACCTCCCGTTCCATAAAGCGTCGGAGATCGTGGTCGGGCTCCAGCAGGAGAAGCAGATCGAGGTCATCAAGCGCATCGCCAACATGGAGCAGACCAACCCCGAGGTCATCCGCGAGGTCGAGAAGGGCCTCGAATCGCGCCTCGCGAACATGCTCAGCCAGTCCACGGAGAAGACGGGCGGCATCGACGCCGTCGCGGAGATTCTGAACCTCGCCGACCGCACGACCGAGAAGCAGATCATGGAGGGTCTGGAGGTCGAGGAGCCCGAACTCGTCGAGCAGATCCGCCGCCTGATGTTCGTCTTCGAGGACATCCGCATGGTCGACGACCGCGGCATCCAGGGCGTGCTCAAGGAGGTCGACAACGACGAACTCGCTCTGGCGCTCAAGACCGCCAGCGAGGAACTCAAGCAGAAGATCTTCAACAACATGTCCGAGCGCGCCGCGCAACTCATCAAGGAGGACATGGAGTACATGGGCCCGGTGCGCATCAGCGATGTCGAGGGCGCGCAGCAGCGCATCGTGGACATCGTGCGGCGTCTGGAAGACTCGGGCGAGATCGTCATCGCGGGCCGCGGCGGCGACGAGGACCTCATCGTCTGATGCGCAAATCACCGCTCCATCCCGGGAGGGCGCGCTGAATGGCCGTCATCCGTTCCGCCGAAGCGCAGACCATGGCGCGCGACGCCATCGTGCTCGATCTGGGCGAACTGTCGCGCCAGGGCGATGTCATCCTCGCGCAGGCGAAGTTCCAGGCGCAGCGCATCGTCGAAGAGGCGCAGGCCGAGCGTGCGCGGCTCATCGGCGACGCCGAGAAGGTCGGCCGCGAACGCGGCGAGAAAGCCGGATACACCGAGGGGCTCGCGAAGGGGCAGAAGCAAGGCGCAGAGGAAGCACGCGAGCAGATCGGTCAGGACCTCCAGCGGCTCGCCGTCGCGTGGGGAGATGCGCTCGAACACTTCGAGACCGTGCGCGTGGCCCTTTTCCGCGAGGCGCGGCTCGATGTCCTGAAACTCGCCGTCGCGATCGCGGAGAAGGTCGCCAAGAAAGCGATCGACGCCGACGAGAACGCCGCCGCCGCGCAACTCGAGGCCGCGCTCGAGATGCTCTCGCGACCCACGCGCCTGCGCATCGCGTGCAGTCCAGCGGACAAGCAACTGCTCGTCGATCTCATGCCCGCGCTGAACGCGCGGTTCGGGAA
>CAYGLT010000007.1:6777-25980 GCA_964350875.1 uncultured Phycisphaeraceae bacterium
CCGACGCCGCGCCGGAAGCGAGCGACGAGTGACGCTCTTCGCGCCCCAGCGCGCCACGCTCGATCGTGTGCAGCCCATGCGCATCTCCGGCGCCGTCCGCGCCGTGCGAGGGTTGTCGATCCTCGTTGACGACCTGCCGCTCCCGATCGGATCGCTCGTGTCCGTGCGAACGCTCGAAGGGATCAAACTGGGCGAAGTTGTCGGTTTCGACGCCGACGCCTCGATCGTGATGCTCCTCTCGACGACTTCGGGCGTGCGCCCGGGCGACCGCGTGTCGGGCGAGCAGCCCGCGCCCGTTGTGCTCGCGGGGGATGCGCTGCTCGGCAGGTGCGTCGATGCGCTGGGCCGCCCGCTCGACAACCGTCCCGCGCCGGTCGATCTGTCCGCGACGCCGCTCTGCCCGCCGCCGCTCTCGCCGCTCTCGCGCACGCCGATCAGGAAGCCGATGCCCACCGGCGTGCGCGCCATCGACCTGATGACCACCGTCGGTCGCGGCCAGCGGATGGGCATCTTCGCGGGGCCCGGCGTCGGAAAGTCCACGCTCATGGGTTCGATCGCGCGGCGCACCGCCGCCGATGTCTCGGTGATCGCGCTCATCGGCGAGCGCGGCCGCGAAGTCCGCGACTTCCTCGAGCACGCGCTCGGGACCGAGGGGCTCGCGCGCTCCGTGGTCGTGTGCGCCACGAGCGACGAATCCCCGCTCATGCGCATCCGCGCTGCGCTCGCGGCCACATCCATCGCCGAGTGGTTCCGCGATCAGGGAGCCGATGTCATGCTCATGATGGATTCGGTCACGCGCTTCGCGCAGGCGCAGCGCCAGGTCGGCCTCGCCGTCGGCGAGCCCCCCGCGACGAAGGGCTACACCCCGAGCGTGTTCGCGTCGTTGCCGTTGCTTCTCGAACGCGCCGGCGCCGTGGACGGCGCGGGCTCGATCACCGCGTTCTACGCGATCCTCGTCGAGGGCGACGACATGACCGAGCCCATCGCGGACGCGTCGCGCGGCATCCTCGACGGGCACATCATCCTGTCGCGCCGCCTCGCCCAGAAAGGGCACTACCCCGCGGTCGATGTGCTCGACTCCGTCTCGCGCGTCGCGAACGAGGTCTCCGACAAGCAGCACATCGCCGCGCGACAGCAACTCCAGAAACTCCTCGCGGCGTACGCAGAGGTCGAGGACCTCATCAACATCGGCGCGTACGCGAAGGGCAGCAACCCGACCGTCGACGCCGCGATCCAGCTCAAGCCCAAGATCGACGCGATCCTCCAGCAGGCGACCCACGACGGCGACAACTTCGACGCCGCCAAGAAGCGCCTGCTCCAACTCGCCGTCGAGTCGGGCGCGCTCATCCAGCAACTCTCCACCCGCCGGTAAGAACCAACGATCGTCATGGCGAAGTTCCGCTTCAACCTGCAGACACTCCTCGAACAGCGCGTGCGCGAGGAAGAGGCCAAGCAGCGCGACCTCGCGGCCATCGAGCGCGAGCGGCTCGACATCGAGCGGCAGATCCTCGACGCGCAGCGCGCCATCGCCGATCAGAAGCAGGACCTCCGCTCGGCGCTCTGTCCCGGGCAGGGGGGCGCCGCCGTCGATCTGCGCAGCGTGCGTCTCCAGAGCCACGCGTCCCTTCACTCGCTCGGGTCGCTCCAGCGACTGGCGGTGCGGCTCGCGGGGGTTCACCAGCGGATCGAGCGGGCCAGGACCGAACTGCTCAGGGCGACGGCCGACCGCAAGGCCGTGGAACTGCTCCGCGAGCGGCGTTATGAGGCGTGGCTTCGGGAAGAGAACAAGAAAGAGGCGTCGGCGGTCGATGACATGGTCAACGCCCGCGCCGCCCGGCGGATCCGAACGGGCGAGGAGGCCGCCTGATGCGCAGTCTGTGGATCATCATCACGACGCTGGCCCTCGCGAACTTCCTTGCGGTTGTCGGTGTGGTCGCGTGGCTCGGAAGCACGGGCCGGCTCTCCAACGAGCGCCTGCATCAGGTTCGCGAGATCTTCAAGACCACCGTTGATGAGGACATGGCCGCCGAGAAGACCCGCGAAGCCGAGGAGGCGCGCAAGGCGGCGGACGCGGCGCAGGAGGCGTTCTTCGGCGAGCCGCCCACGCCCGCGGAGAACGAGGTCGCGGCGCAGCAGGAGGTCTCGAACGCGGCCCAGCAGGACCTGTCGCGGCTGACGCGCGAGGCCGAGGACCTGCGCCGGACCTTCGCCCGCGAACTCGCGCAGATCGAGCGGGCCCGAGAGGAATTGAGGCAGGAGCGGGCGGACTTCGATGCGCTCAGGGCGCGGATCGCGGAGTTGGAAGGCAGCGAGCAGTTCGAGAAGGCCGTGGCGCTGTACCAGCAACTCAAGCCCAAGCAGGCCAAGGAACTCCTGCAAACGCTGATCGATCAGGGAGACATCGAGCAGGCGGTGTCATACCTCAATGCGCTGCAGGTGCGCACGGCGAGCAAGATCATCGCCGAGTTCGAGGATCCGTATCTGGCAGCCACTTTGCTTGAACGCGTCAGGACGCGCGGCCTGGAGGTCGCGGCGCAGACGACGCCTTCGAGCCAGTGAATGCCTCCTCAAGCGATCGCAAGCCCCATCCCGACGACGCCCGCCGCGCCGAAACAGCCCGCGAGCGACCCGCGCACCGCTCAGCGGTCGCGCACGACCGACGGAGGACGCGCAGCCGACGCGCCGAGCCAGCGCAACGATCGCGCGAGAGCGCCCAAGGAACGATCGTCGTTCGATGATGCGCTCGACCGGGCTCGCAAGATCGACGAGCCCGCGGCGACCCCCGCGAAGAGCGGAGAGACGGCGCCCGAACCGACCGACTCTGTCGCCGACACGCCAGTGACCGACGCGGCGGATCGTCCCGTCGAGGCGGATGACAAGCCACCGGAGTCCAAGGGCGAGCACGACGCGGCCCAGGATGGCGAAGCCGTTGATGCCGAGACGGTCTCGAATGAGACCTCGGCTGCGGACAGCGACGAGTCAGCGCAGCGTATCGCCGGCGCAGTGGCCGCGACCAACGAGCCGCGGGGGGGGGCCGGAGCGCGGTCCGCGGAAGTGAGCGGGCAGCGTTCTGAGCGGCCCTTGGAAGGTAAGACGACCGCAGACCGTGCTCCCGAGCGGGCAGCGCAGCCTGTGGATGGCAAGCCGAAGACCAACACGGCGCCCGCACAAGCGACCGAGTCTGCGCCCGATGCGGATGGGGCCGACGCGCCCTTGAAGACCAACTTGCCGCGCGGCACGGCGAAGGTCGACAAGTCCGAGTCCCAAGCGCAGGCCACGGACTCGAGCGAACGAACGCCGGCAGAACGCACCGAGCGGGCGGAGCGCGCCGTGCGGCTGAGCGAGCGCATTGTTCCGGAGAGCGAGGAGCCCGCGCCTCGTGTGGAAGAGCGGCCCGCGAACGGCGAGCGCGTGCGGCGACCGGAGAGCACGACCGTTTTCGGTGACGCCGATGGCGCGACCGAATCGTCGGACATCGAGCCGCGGCCCGTTCCCGAGACCCAGCCGGTGCGTGTCGAGCGGCCTGTGGTCTCGCGCGAGCGGACGGTGACCGAGCCGGCGCAATCGACTGCGACTGACGGTGAAGGCGAGGCGCCCACCCCCGCAAGCCCCGGCGCAGTGCAGGCGGCGAACGCCGGCGCACGCCTGTCGTCGGACGATGACGGCGCGCAGGACCGACACAAGGGGGCATCCCGGCAGAAAGCGGGCGTGGAGCGCGTCGAGTCTGCGGGCAGGCCCGCCGAGCCGACCACGACGAACGCAACAAACGCCAACACGGCGCACGAACCGCGCGGCGTCGGCGAGTCCCGCGCATCGACGGCGAATCTTGCCCAAGCGAGGCCCGAGGCCGCGCAGCACGAGCAGGCGACCGTCGCGGCGGCGAACCGGGGGCTCGATGTTGCGCTGAAACAGCAGGGGGGGAGCGTGCAGATGCGGCTCGCGCCCGAATCGCTGGGTGCGCTCAAGGTCGAGATGACGATTTCGCGGGGTGTTGTGGCCGCGACCCTGCAGGCGTCGACGCCCGAGGCACGCGAGTTGCTTACGCGGAACATCGAAACGCTCCGTTCCTCGCTGGAGGCGAAGGGGCTGAGCGTGGAACGCCTTTCGATCACACTCGCGCCCGCGAGCCAGGGAGGGTCAAGCGGGCAGTCCTTCAACACCAACTCCGGACCTCAGAGCCAGCACCAGCCGGCGCAGGGGAGCGGGGGACAGCAGAGTTCCGACCACGACGCGGGCGGCGAACGGAGCAGGGGCTTCTTCGAGCACCACGAGCGTCACCGTCAGGATCAGCGCGGCGCGAAGGACCACGAGACGGACGAGCGGCTCTTCAAATACCGGATGGGCCTGCACACGATCGCCTGACCTGACACGAACGAACCACACGGGACCAAGCCATGTCTGCGATTGACGCAAGCGGTTCAACGAATGTGCCTCAGTCCTCCGGGAACGCGTTCAGCGCGCTCTCGAGCGGCGAGTTCCTCGACATCATGTTCTCCGAACTGGCGAACCAGGACCCGCTCTCGCCCACCGACACCCAGGCGCTGCTCGACCAGATCGGCACGATCCGCTCGATCGAGAGCGACCTGTCGCTCAAGACCTCGATCGAGACGCTGGTGAAGCAGAACGGGCTTTCCGCCGCGGGCGGGCTCGTTGGCAAGTATGTCTCGGGTCTGACGACCAGCGGCATCCGCGTGGACGGCATCGTGATCTCCGTCAAATCAACGCGCACCGGCCCCGTGCTGAACCTGGGCAACAACTACACGCTCCCGTTCGACCGCGTCGAGGACATCGTGGACCCGGCGTTCTTCGAGTCGCTCCGTGAGGAGGGCGCTGAATGAGCCCCGTGCGCACTTCCGGCAATCCCCTGGACCTGCTTCGCCAACTCGGTGCGGGCGTACGCCCGGACGGGATCGGCGCGCAGAGCAACAAGGCCGCGTCCGGTCTGGAGAGCGCGTCGTTCGACGACCTTCTGGCGCTGGCAAAGGAAGGGAATGTCGAGCCGGGCTCGCCGCTGAGCCTCGCGCAGGATGTCCGCCCGGATCTGTCCGACGACGCGCTGGCCGCGCTGGCGATCGCGACCGACGCCGCCGAGGCGCAGGGCGCCGCTCGTCTGGCGGCGCAGATCGACGGGCAGATCGTGACGATCGATGTGCACCGCCGGGAGATCGTGGAGGTCAAGCCCGCGCAGGCGAACGCGGTGTTTACCGGTGTGGACGCATTCGTTGCGCTCGACAACGCCCCGCTTGGAGGAACGCAGGAATCAGGGAGTGGCGCACCGCTTGCGTTGCCCGGTTCCCTGTCCCTGAATCAGACGCTGAGCCGTCTGATCGAGAACCGCGCCGGCTGAGCCGCCGCGAGAGAGATACGCCGGTCGGTTGACGCCGCCGCGCACGACACGCCACCCTCGGCGGAGCCGAGGAGCGACACACAACGCACGAATCGACGCGGCGCATCGTTCGCCGCGCCGCGTTCCCAGGAGTGACGCCGGTATGGCTTCTACGACTTCGCTGCTCACCGGACTGTCGGGCCTCGTCGCGAACTCGCGCCGCCTCGATGTCATCGGTAACAACATCTCCAATGTCAACACCACGGCGTTCAAGTCGAACCGCATGCACTTCGCGCCGGCCTTCTCGCGGAACATCTCGCTCGGCACGGCGCCGGGCGCCAACACGGGCGGCACGAACCCCGCGCAGGTTGGCCTAGGCGTCACCGTCGCGGGCACCCAGCGCAACTTCGCTACCGGGCCCATCAGCCCCACGGGCATCCCGACCGACCTCGCGATCGACGGCGACGGGTTCTTCGTCGTCCAGCGCGCCGGCCGCGAGTTCTACACCCGCGCCGGAGCGTTCCAACTCAACTCCGCGAACGAACTCGTCACCATCTCGGGCGAGCGTGTGCGCGGCTACGCGATCGACGACAACTTCACGCTCGTCACCGGGCAGGCGCAGGACATCTCGATCCCCGTCGGTTCGCTGACCATCGCGGAAGCCACCGAGAATGTGAACTTCGCGGGCAACCTCAACGCGAGCGGCCCGCTCCCGACGATGGGCTCGACCACCGTCATCAACGAGGTCTGGCAGACCATCGCCGCCGTCCCGCTCACCCCGGCGAGCACGATGGGCACGCTCGAAGACCCCGCCAACCCGGGCAACCCGCTGTTCCCGGGCGCCGGCGCGCCGTACACCTTCACGATCTCCGGCGCGCAGAAGGGCGACAAGACTCTTCCCGATTCGTCCCTGACGATCGACCCCGCCGTCACGACGGTGCAGGATGTCATCGACTTCATCGATGCGGCGTTCGGCATCGATCCGGGCGTGCTGAACCCCGACGGCTCGACCTCCGGCGCGCAGATCGACGCGGCGGGCAACTTCTCGATCGTCGGCAACACGGGCTCGTTCAACACGATCCAACTCGACGCGGGCGACATCAGTTTCACCGACAACGCGGGCGCGATCGCGACCAACCCGTTCTCGATCACCACCGCCGTTGAAGCCGACGGCGAGAGCATCCGCACGACCTTCATCGTGTACGACTCGCTGGGCACACCGCTCGAGGTGGACCTGACCCTCGCGCTCGAGTCCACCAGCGACGCGGGCACCGTCTGGCGTTACTACGCCGAGTCGCCCGATCACATCGACCCGCTGCTCCCCAGCCGCCTCGTGACGACGGGCACGCTCGAGTTCGACAACTTCGGCCGCCTGCAGACGACCGCGCCGATCAGCATCTCGCTCGGCCGCGATCAGACCGGCGCCGTCGATCCACTCGATTTCACCCTCACGCTCGACAGCGGCAGCGACTCGGTCACCGCGCTGACCGACACTTCCGACGAATCCGCGATCGCCGCGGTCAACCAGGACGGCTCGCCTCTGGGCGTGCTCGACTCGTTCAGCGTCGGCGAGGACGGCGTGATCACGGGCGGGTTCAGCAACGGCCTGACGCGCACGATCGGGCAGATCATCATCGCGACCTTCACGAACCCCGAGGGCCTGATCGACGCGGGCAACAACCTGTTCGCCGTCGGCCCCAACTCGGGCACCGCGCTGATCACCACCCCGGGCAACTTCGGCACGGGGCGAATGATCGGCGGCGCGCTCGAGCAGTCGAATGTCGATCTTGGTCAGGAGTTCATCAACCTGGTGCTGACCCAGACCGGGTACTCGGCCGCGACCCGTGTGATCCAGACCACGGACGAGTTGATCCAGCAACTCCTGGTTCTGGGCCGATAAGCGGCCCCTGACGCGCGGACCGGCTGAGCGGGCGGCATAACCCGCACACTTCGCCGCTGTCGTCCGGACTGCGCAGCCCTCGCCGTCAACCGACCTTCCGACGCGTCCGATGATCCGCGTGTCCGCGCGCGGCCCGTGATGCGCCGCGCGCTCCCGTCACGACCACGCGGAGCGATCCCACGATGGCCAAGGAACAGGCTGCGGCCAAGCCCAGCGAACAACCCGCCACCGAGGCGAAGAAGAAGGGCCTCCCGATCAAGACGATCGGGATCGTCGTGGGTCTTCTGGTCGTCGAAGCGGCGGGCATGTACTTCGTGCTCGGCGCGACCGGCGCTCCCAAGGAGACCGCGGCCGCCGAGGTCGACGGCGCTCACGGGGCCGCGAAGTCCGACGGTCACGGCGGCGGGCATGGCGGGGGCCACGGCGACTCGGGCGGCGGGCCGATCCCCGCGATCATGGAGATCGGGGTGCTCAAGGAGCGCCTCCCCAACAGCAGCACCGGCCGCCCGTGGATCTGGGACACCGAGGTCATCGTTCAGACCAAGGGCGTGGACGGCGAGCATGTGAAAGCGATCCTCGAATCGCGCTCGGCGGAGATCCGCACCGGCATCGGGCGCATCTGGCGCACCGCGCAGCACGCCCACTTCAATGAGCCGGGATTGGAGACCCTGACCCGTCTGGTCACGGCGTTCCTCGACGACCTGCTCGGCCCCGACCCCGAGGGCCACTCGTACATCAAGAAGGTTCTCCTGGCGAGGTGCGTCGGGTACCCGACCGATTATTGATCGCGCATTTCGCGTGAAACCGGCCGAGGGGCATTGACACGACGCCTCGCGCGCGGCAAAGTGGGGGAGAACGCGCAGGAAACTGCGGGTCGCCATGGATGGCGGCCGATGGTTGCTGGAGCCGACGCGCTCAGAGCGCGCGCCCAACGAGGTCACGGATGGCCGATCAGGATCCCGAGAACATCCCGGAGCAGCCCGAGGACGCCGCGCCCGAAGCGGCGGGCGGTTCCGATGCGCCCGCGCCGGACGACATCGCCGAGGCGATCGACCGCTCCCAGCGTGCGGCCGAGTCGCTCGACGCCGACACGCAATCCGACGCCCCGCCCGAGGATGTGAGCGAGGCGGCGGACGGCGCGCTGAAGACCGCCGAGGCCGCGGTCGCTGCCGCAAAGGGCCGGCAGGGCGAGACTTCCAACGGCGCCCCCGCGGCGACGAAGAACGCGAACGGCAGCCCCGAGGCCGTGGCGCTTCCCGACTTCAACGGGGCGCAAGCCGCCGCCAACGGGAGCGCGCGCGACATCGACCTGCTCGCGGATGTGAACCTCAATGTGACGATCGAACTCGGGCGCACCCGCATGCTCGTCGAGGATGTCCTGCGGCTGGGCGAGGGCTCGGTCGTGGAACTCGACAAACTCGCGGGCGACCCCGTCGATGTGTTCGTGAACGGACGCCATGTGGCGCGCGGCGAGGTGCTCGTCGTGAACGACAACTTCTGCGTCCGCGTTTCCGAAATCTTGAGCCGAAACCCCGGCTCTGACGACTGATACACAACGCCGGCGCGGCGGGATGGTCCGTCCCGCCCCGACCCGGCGACAATCGTGGTGGATTCTTCAACCGTCGGGCGGAGCCCGACGCGCCCAGCCAAGGACGGCGACATGGCGGCTCGCTCAGACATCTCACCGCGCACGCAGAGGTCGCGCGCGCTCCTCGCGGGCGCATTTCTTGCGCTCTGCCTCGGCCGACCCGGGGCGCACGCACAGACGATCGGCCCTGTCGCAAACTTCGGGCCAGCCCCGATCGACCTCCAATCGAACTCCGGCGCATCGACGGCCGCCCCCGCCGCGCAGGAACCGCGCGGTTCGGCGCAGGCCGCGGTCGAATCAAGGCCGCTGCTCTCCGCTGCGCCCAAGGCGGCGCCCGCGAGTCTCGAGGGCGAAGCGGCGCCCGAACGGTCCGAGCCCGCGTCGTGGCCGCGCGTCCTGGGCGCGTTGGCCGTCGTGATCGGGCTGATCTTCGCCGTGCGATTCATCCTGAAGAAGGTCTCCGCGACGGGCGGCTTGCGCGGCCAACTCGGCGCGGGCGGGCGCGCGCCGTCGGGCGTTCTCGAGGTGCTCGGGCGCTACCCGATCTCGCGCGGCCATTCGCTCGTGCTCCTGCGCGTTGATCAGCGCGTGCTCCTGCTCAGCCAGTCGTCGAGCGGCTTCAGCACGCTCGCGAACTTCGACGAGCCGTCCGATGTCGCGTCGCTCCTGATGAAGACGCGCGACGAGGACAGCGAGTCGCTCTCCGGGCGGTTCAGGCAGATGCTCAGCGCGTTCGAGCGCGACCCCGCGATGGGGAGCGCATCCGACCAGATCGATCTGACACGCCGCGCCCCGCTCGTCTCGCGCAGGTCCGCGCCGGCGCAGCAAGCGGCGACGGGCGTGCAGCGCGTCGCCACGCCGCGCGAGGCGCAGGAGGCGATCCGCAAGCGGCTCGCGACGCTCCGGGAGTCGGTCGCATGAGCGCCCGCCGTTCGATCCTGGTTGCGCTGCTCGCCGCGTTCATCGCGGCGGTGTTCGTTTCTCCGGCGTCCGCGCAGATGGGCCCGCCCACGCCCGAGGATTTTGCGCGTCAGCGCATCACCTCGCGACTTCCGGTCGATCCGCTCCAGCCGATCACGCCCGTGAGCGTGCTCGACAGCGCGGGGGATCTGCTCTCTGTGGTGGGCGGAATCACCGGCGCGCAATCGGGCGCCACGCCCGCGCCGGTGATGCCCGGCGCGCCGGGCGGGCTCTCGACCACGCTGAATGTCGTATTGCTGCTCACGGTGCTGACGCTGGCGCCGGCGATCATGATCATGAGCACGAGTTTCGTGCGCATCATCGTGGTGCTGGGGCTCCTCAAGCAGGCGCTGGGGGCGCAGGGCCTCCCGCCCAGCCAGGTGATCACCGGGCTCGCGCTCTTCATGACCTTCCTCGTGATGGCGCCGACCTTCGAGCGCGTGTACGACGAGGCCATCGCGCCGTACCAGCGCGGCGAGATCACCAGCCAACTCGACATGTGGAACCGCGCGAAGCAGCCGATGCGCGACTTCATGTTCGATCAGATCGAGGCCAGCGGCAACATGTCGAGCGTCTTCATGATGCTCAACTACCGGGGGATCGACACCTCCGAGCCCGAGAAACTCACCCGCGCGGATGTCGATGTCGTCACGCTGGTCCCCGCGTTCATGCTGAGCGAACTCAAGGTCGCGTTCACGATGGGGTTCCGGGTGTACCTCCCGTTCCTCGTGATCGACATGGTGATCAGCAGCCTGCTCATCTCGATGAGCATGATGATGCTGCCGCCCGTCTTGATCTCGCTCCCGTTCAAGTTGCTGCTCTTTGTGCTCGTCGACGGGTGGAACCTGATCGTGGGCTCGCTCATGACGAGTTTCGTCCAGCCGGGACAGATGGAGCGGTTGTCCAACTACGCGGCGGTCGCCGCAGGGGGGGGAGGGTAGCCCATGGTGTTCGACGAATCGGCCATCGATGTGGTGCGCACGGCGCTCATCGTGGTGATCAAGATCAGCGGGCCGATCCTCGCCGCCGGCGTGGTGATCGGTCTGCTCATCAGCATCATCCAGTCGGTCACGCAGATCCAGGAGCAGACGCTGGTCTTCGTGCCCAAGATTTTCTCCATGCTCTTCGTCGCGATCCTGCTGATGCACTGGGTGGTCCAGCGCGTCGCGGACTTCACGGTCGAGATGTTCATGCTCCATTAGACCCGCGTCATGATGCCCGCCATCGAGCACATCCTGCCGCATGTCCCCGTGTTCCTCGCGGCGCTGTTCCGCATGCTCGGGCTGTTCATCGTTTCGCCCGGTCTGGGCGGCGGGACGATCCCCACGCCCGTCAAGATCCTCATCGCCGTCGCGCTCACGATGGTCATCTACCCGACGATCAACCTCGACGCGAATGTGCCGTTCCGCTTCGATCTCGTCGCGCTGGCGCCGATCTGCGCGACCGAGACGCTCATCGGGTACACGATCGGGATGATCGCGAGCATGCCCATGATGGCCGTCCAGATGGGCGGCCTGGTGATGGGCCAGCAGATGGGCCTGGGTCTCGCGAACTTCTACAACCCCGCGATCGACACCGAGGGCGACATCATCGGGCAGATCCTGTTCTATGTCGCGCTCGGGGTGTTCCTCGCGCTGGGCGGTTTCGACATCCTGGTCTACTCGGTGGTGTCCTCGTTCGACCGAGTCGCGATCGGCGGATTTCTGCTCTCCCAGACACCGCTCGACACGATCGTTGCGGTCGTGCACAGCGGGTTCGAACTCGCGATCCGCGTCGCGATGCCCGTGATGTGCGTGTTGTTCATCGAGACGGTCGCCGTCGGCTTCATCATGAAGACGGTCCCTCAGTTGAATGTGCTCTCGTTCGGCTTCCCGATCCGCATCCTCGCGGGGATCTCCGCCGTGTACTTCTCGCTGACTTTCCTGAGCGAGACGATCGCGACGGATGTGCACGCCGCCGCCGATCGCGCGCTGGGGTGGGTGACCACGCTCGGGCCGCCAGGGGGCGCATCGATCGGGACGCCGCCGCTCGCCGATCCATCCACCATCGCCCAGGGCGGGAGTTGATCCATGGCCGAAGACCTGGGCGAGAAAACCGAAGCCCCAACCAGCAAGCGGCTCAGCGACGCCCGCCAGCGCGGGCAGATCGCCAAGAGCACCGATCTCACTTCGGCCATGCTGCTGCTGGCGATCCTCATCATGCTCCTCGCCATCGGCGCGGGGTTCATCGAGCATTCGGCCGGCATGATCCGCACGACGCTCAGCGGTGAACTCATCGCGAGGAACTCGGTCGAGGGCGTGCCGGGCGGCGTTGACCTCATCCGCCGCCTGCTCGTCTCGGTGGTGAAGATCGCGTGGCCTGCGCTCGCGATCGCGTTCGTCATCGCCTATCTGGTTCACTTCGTGCAGGTCGGCTGGCTCGTCTCGACGAAAGCGCTCGAGCCCAAGTTCAAGCAGTTCGACATCGTCAAAGGCATCGGCAAACTCTTCGCGAAGAAGAACCTCGTGAAGGGCGTCGTCAATGTCGCCAAACTCGCGCTGGTCGGCTCTGTCGGGGTGCTGTTCATCCGCGCGAATGTGCGCGAAGTTGCTTCGCTCCCGCTCCTGCACATCACGGGCGGCGTCGCCGCGGTCGCGCGGCTGATCGTCGAACTCGCGCTGTGGTGCCTGCTGCTCCTGCTCATCCTGGGGGTGATCGACTACCTCTACCAGCGGTGGCAGCACACGGAAGACCTCAAGATGACCAAGCAGGAGGTCAAGGACGAGCGCAAGAACATGGACGGCGACCCGTACATGAAGCGCCGCCAACTCGAGTTCGGCCGCGACATCCTGAACCAGCAGATCCGCAAGACGGTCCCCGAGGCGGATGTCGTGGTGACAAACCCCACGCACTACGCGGTCGCGCTCCAGTACGAGCACGGGAAGATGCACGCCCCGCGCGTGGTGGCCAAGGGCGCCGACTTCATGGCCATGCAGATCCGGTACATCGCCGCGGCCAACGGCGTGCCGATCATCGAGCGCCCGCCGCTCGCCCGCGCGCTCTACAACAAGTGCGATGTCGGGCAGGAGATCCCGGTCGACGAATACGAGGCGGTCGCGGAACTGCTCGCGTATGTCTACCGGCTTGAAGGGAGGATGGCCTCGTGAGCGCCGTCTCCACGGGATCGCTGATCGCCGCCGCCAACCAGCCCGCGTGGGTGAACGCGCTGGTCCGGTACAAGTCGCTGATCGTGCCCATCGCGATGGTCGCGATGATCGCGGTGATCGTCGTCCCGCTGCCTCCGTTCCTGATGGACATCCTGCTGTCCCTCAACATCACCATCGCCGCGGTGGTGCTGCTGACGGTCATCTATGTCGAGGAACCGCTCCAACTCTCGGTCTTTCCGTCGTTGCTGCTCTTTGTCACGCTGTTCCGACTCACGCTGAACATCGCGACCACGCGACTCATCCTCTCGGCCAACGCGTCCAGCGCCGAGGAGGCGACGGGCGTCGCCGGCCATGTCGTGCAGGCGTTCGGCGACTTCGTGGCCGGCTCGTCGATCATCGTCGGCGTCATCCTGTTCATCATCATCGTGATCGTGCAGTTCGTGGTCATCACGAAGGGCTCGACGCGCATCGGCGAGGTCGCCGCCCGCTTCACCCTCGACGCGATGCCCGGCAAGCAACTCGCGATCGACGCCGACCTGAACGCGGGCATGATCGACGAACGCGAGGCCAAGAACCGCCGCGAGCGGCTCGGGCGCGAGGCGGACTTCTTCGGCGCGATGGACGGCGCCGGCAAGTTCGTGCGCGGCGACGCCGTCGCGGGCATCATCATCACGCTCATCAACATCGGCGGCGGGTTCGCCATCGGTGTCTTCGTGAACGGCTGGCCCGCGGCGGAGACCGCGCAGGTGTTTACGCGGCTGACGATCGGCGACGGGCTCGCGTCCCAACTCCCCGCGCTCATTATCTCGATCGCCGCGGGTCTGCTCGTCACCCGATCGGGCTCGACGAAGTCGTCGCTGGGTGACGACCTTGTGCAACAGGTCACGGCGCGGCCGACGGCGCTGTTCATCACCTCCGGATTCCTGAGCGCGCTGGCGCTCACGCCGCTCCCCGCGTTCCCGCTGCTCATCGCCGCGGGCGCGCTGAGCACCATCGGCTGGAAGATGCGCAAGGGGCAGGCCAGGCAGGCGGAGCAGCAGGCGGAGAGAGCGGCATCCGAATCGGCGCCGCCCGCCGCCGAGCCCGCGAGCGTCGAGTCGCTCCTCAAGGTCGACGCAATGGAACTCGAGGTCGGCTACGGGCTGGTCCCGCTCGTCGACGCCAAGCAGGGGGGCGACCTGCTGGAGCGGATCTCCGCAACGCGGAGGCAGGTTGCGATCGAGATGGGTCTCGTCATGCCCCCGGTGCGCATCCGCGACAACATGTCGCTCGACGGGAGCGCGTACCGGATCAAGATCCGCGGCGCGGTCGTCGCCGAGGGCAGGACCGAGCCCAACAAACTGCTCGCGATCGACTCGGGGCTCACGAGCGGCGCGATCGACGGCGTGCCGACGCGCGAGCCGGCGTTCGGGCTCGACGCGTGGTGGATCGAGCCGTCGAGCAAGGCCCGCGCCGAGACCCTCAACTTCACGGTGGTCGACGCGACGAGCGTGCTCTCGACGCACCTGACAGAAGTGGTCAAGGCGCACGCCGAGGAACTGCTCACGCGCGAAGAGGTCACGAACCTGCTCACCCAACTCAAGGAGAAGGCGCCCAAACTGGTCGAGGAGGTCGTCCCGGGCGTCATCAAGACGGGCGACCTGCAGACCGTGCTTCAGGCGCTGCTCCGCGAGCGCGTCCCGATCCGCGACATGGAGACGATCCTCGAGACTCTCGGCGACTGGGGCACGAAGACCAAGGACGCGGATGTGCTGGTCGAGTATGTCCGCCACGGCCTGCGCCGGGTGATCTGCCAGCAGCACATCGCGCCCGCGAATCAACCGGGCGAGAAGCCCCGACTGGTCTGCGTCACGCTCGATCCTTCTTTGGAAGACCTGATCAGCGCCCATGTGGACCGCTCGGGCGGCGCAACGAGCATCAACATGCCGGCGCGCACGGCCAACGCCGTCGCGAGGGCCGTGATCGACGCCATCACCCCGGTGGTGAACGCCGGGCACGGGCCCGTGGTGATCGCGTCGCCGCAGGTCCGTGCGGTGGTCAGGCAGATCGTCCAGCCCCACCTGCCCAATGTGATCGTGCTCGGGTACAACGAGATCGTTCCGGAGATCGAGGTCGAATCGATGGGGCTGGTCGGCCCGCCGCCCGAGGCCGCCGGTCAGAGTCAGCAATCATCCGCGGCGTGATGCTGCACAAAGCCGCGAATTGTCGATACACTCGGCGAGATGACAGGCATCGGCGGCGCTAAAGCCGCCCGGGACGGTCGGAGACCTCCCGCGAACCCAACGCTCACGGCGGTCGAGAGCGGGAACGGATGCAGGGAGCCAGGATGGCCGACATGTCCCTGAGGACATACCGCGCTCGAACCGTCGGGGACGCCCTCGTCGAGATCAAACGCGATCTCGGTTCGGACGCTGTCATTCTTCATACGCGTCACACACGCGCGAGCGGCCTGCTCGGCTTGCTGTCCAAGCCCGTCGTGGAGATCACCGCGACTTCCGCCGCGAACCTGACGCCCAAGCATGATCGAACGCCGAGGAACAACGCGGCCGGCGCGCCGATGTCGCCGCGCATGGCGATGAACGGCGCTCAGCCCGCCCAGCCCAACTCCGGCGCGGCCCTCGCCGACCGTTTGCGCAGCGCGTACGGCCAGTCGGACCGCTCGAGCGCCGGGCCCGCCGTCGCCGAGCCCGAAACGAAGGCGGACCGGGTCGATCCTGTCGCGAACGGCCGGGCGCTCGCGGCCGCGATGGCCACCCGGGCGCCCTTCGCGCCGACGGACACCAACGCCGTCCACGCGCTGGAGGGCGAACTCGCGTCGATCAAGTCGATGATGAACCAGGTGCTGGCGAGGACGACCGGCTCGGCGGCGCCGACCGCGCCGGAACTGCTCCAGCGCCGGTATATGAGGATGCTCGACGCGGATGTCGCGTCGGACATCGCCGATGAAGTGGTCGCGCAGGTGCGCGACGACCTGACCCGCGACGAATTGACCCAGGACGCTGTGGTCCATACGGCCGCGCTGCGCCGGCTGTCCTCGTTCGTTCGCGTCGCGGACGACTCCGCGTTCCTCAAGCCGCGCAAGCCCAGTGATCCCCCCAGGCGCATCGCGCTGGTCGGTCCGACGGGCGTGGGCAAGACCACGACCATCGCCAAACTCGCGGCGACGCACAAACTCCGGCACGGCCTGAAGGTGGGGCTGGTGACGGCGGACACCTACCGCATCGCGGCGGTCGATCAACTGCGCACCTACGCCAACATCATCGGACTGCCGTTGAAAGTCGCGGTGACCCCGACCGAGATGGCCGCGGCGTGCGATTCGTTCCACGATTGCGACCTCATCCTGCTCGACACCGCCGGCCGCGCCCCGACCGACGCCGATCGGCTCGACGAACTCCGCGCGATGCTCGACGCGGCCAAGCCCCACGAGACGCACCTCGTGCTGAGCAGCACGACGAGCCAGAAGGTGATGCTCCAGGTTGCAGAGCGCTTCGCGCTCGTCGGCCCGAACCGCGTGATCTTCACGAAACTCGACGAGGCGGCCAACTTCGGCACGCTGGTGAATGTGGCGCGGGCGATCGACGCGAACATCAGTTATCTCACGACCGGACAGGAAGTTCCGGATCGCATCGAGCATTGTCGGGCGGATCGGATCGCAAGGTTGATCCTTGAAGGGCAGGCGGTCCGGTGACCGCCACGCCACGAGTGGGCGGCGCCGACGATCAGGCCGCGGCCCTTCGGCGGTTGATGGCCTCGCTCGAAGCCACCGCGGCGCGCATCGACCCGCCCGCGCGCACCGTCGAGGTCAGTGCGCCCGAGCCGGAGCCCCAGCGCGAGGCGCACGCGATCGCGATCGCGTCGGGCAAGGGCGGCGTGGGCAAGACCAACATCTGTGTGAACCTCGCGGTCGCGATGGCCGCTCGAGGCGCGCGGGTCGTGCTGCTCGACGCCGACCTCGGTCTGGCCAACGCGGATGTCCTTTGCGGCGTGCGCGTGCACGGCCACCTGGGGCATGTGCTGGCCGGGTCACGGACCGTGGACGAGATCACCGTCGAAACCCCCGGGGGCTTCCGGCTCATTCCGGGCGCCGCGGGCATCGCCTCGCTCGCCGACGCGTCCGAACACTCCGTGGAAGCGCTCATGGAACGCGTCGGCGGGATCGATCAGGGCGCGGATGTCCTCCTGATCGATTGCGGCGCTGGCATTGGGCGCACCGTGCTCTCGTTCCTCGCCGCCGCCGATCGTTGCCTCGTCGTGACCACTCCCGAGCCGACGGCCATCACCGACGCTTATGCGCTCATCAAGGTCGCGGTCGGTTCCGGCGCATCGACCGGCGAGCGACTTCCCCGGATCGACGCCAAGCGATTGGGCCTGGTGGTGAACATGGCCGACGACGCGCGCGAGGCCATGGCCGCACAGGAACGCATCGCCGGCGTATGCGAACGATTCCTCGGTGTGCGGCCTTTGCTCGCGGGCTGGACGCCCCGCGATGAAGCCGTGCACCGCGCCGTCCGGGCGCGGGCGCCGTTCATGCTTGAACGCTCGAAGTCGCCCGTTGGTCAGCGCATCGACTTGCTGGCCCGTGACTTGCTGGCAGGAGTTCCGATCGAGGCCCGACCGTCCGGGAATGCCCGCGGCGGGTTCATCCGGCGGCTCTTGAGTCTCCCGTCGCGCAATCGCGGCGCGGAGAAGGCAAATTCCGCAAGGACGGCTTAAGCCGCGTCGTCGATCGTCCGATTCCTATCCGGCCGGCGGCGTGCCCGCGGCGGAGAGGGATCGAGAGTGAATCCAACCATCAAGGGAATTCCCGGCCGACTTGTCGCGTGCTGCATGGCGTCTTCCGCCTTCGCGGTCGCGATCCTCACCGGGCTCTTCGTGGGCAGCGACCTGAACTCGGCGATCTCGAAGGCGCTCGCCGCGATGGTCGTCTGCTATGTCGTCGGCCGCGTGGTTGGGATGGCGATCGAAGCGATCATCGCCGAACGGGTCGTCGCCGAGCAGGACATTGACCGTCCCGAGCGCGCCGCGCCGGACATCGCCGGAAAGATCGAGCCCGGCGTCGCGCCGAGCGCCAACCGAACGCAAGCCGCCTGAAGGTGAAAAAAAGCAAAAGTTATGAGACTTCTACCCCATTCTCATCTTGTGCATTGTGAAGCGCTTTGTATACTGCGGGCCGTATCGGCGGCCCACGGATGGGCGCGCGCACTCCTCGCCACCCCGATCACCATGATCGCGGCCCCGGCGACGGACCTCTTTCCCCAGCGGTCCTGATGGTCAAGGAGAGGACCATGCCGACGAGCGTCAAAGCACCGAGTCCGAAATCGTCCGCGAAAAAGGCCCCGAGCGCCACGGTCGCGCACCCCGCCGCCGCTCCCGCTCCCAAGGCCAAGCCGGGCAAGCCCAAGAAGGGAATCTCGTTCCCTCCCGAGGCGGAAATCACCCGCGAAGCACTCGACTCGATCGAGCCGCGCGACATCTGGGTTCACTTCCAGAAGACCAAGTCGCTCGCGATCCGGAACTACTTCCTTGAGCGGTTCATGCACCTCGTGCGGTACAACGCCGAGCGCATCCACACCCGCCTCCCCGACGAAGTCGATGTCGATGACCTCGTGCAGGCCGGCCTCTTCGGCCTCAAGGACGCCATCGAATCCTTCGAACTCGATCGCGGTGTGAAGTTCGAGACCTACTGCGCCTCGCGCATCCGCGGCGCCATCCTCGACGAACTCCGCTCCATGGACTGGGTCCCGCGCCTCGTCCGCCAGCGCTCCTCGAAGGTCTCCAAGGCGCGCAACGAGTTCCTCCTCGCCAACGGCCGCGCGCCGACCGAGAACGAACTCGCCGAGATGCTCGGCGCCGACAACGAGGAGTACAAGAAACTCAACCGCGACTCCCGCGCCGTGGGCGTCTTCTCGCTCTCGCGCAAAGTCGTGGGGGGCGACAGCAGCCGCGAACTCCACGAGATCGATGTCATCCGCGATGACACCCAGAGCAACCCCCTCACCGAGGCCCAGCGCAACGACCTGCGCAACCTCATCACCAAGGGGCTCTCCCGCGCCGAGCGCCTGATCATCATCCTCTACTACTTCGAGGAGATGACCATGAAGGAGATCGGGGCCACCCTCGACCTCTCCGAGTCGCGCGTCTCCCAGATGCACTCCTCGATCCTCGCCCGCCTCAAGGCCCAGATGCAGCACCGCGAGCGCGAGTTCGAGCCCGTCGAGGCCTGATCGCCGCGGCACAACCATCGACTTTCCCCCGCCCGCGTCGAACGATGCGGGCGGCTTTC
>CAYGLT010000007.1:26080-45886 GCA_964350875.1 uncultured Phycisphaeraceae bacterium
ACCTGGGCGATCGCGCCGAGACCATCCGCGGCGCAATCGAACTGCTCGACGCCGAGCCTCGCGTCGCCGTGCGAGCGATCTCATCGCTCGTCGAGACGCCCGCGCTCACGCTCCCCGGCGCACCCGCGCAGCCGAACTACCTCAACGGCGCAATCGTGGTTGAGACGAACCTCCCGCCGCGCGACCTGCTCGACACGCTCCTGCGCGTCGAACGCGCCCTGGGCCGCGATCGGTCCAGCGGCGAGCGCTGGGCGCCGCGCACCATCGACCTTGACCTGCTGCTCTACGGCGACGCAGTCATCGACGAGGACGGGCTGGTCGTCCCTCACCCGAGGATGCACGAGCGCGACTTCGTGCTCGGCCCGCTCGCCGAGGTGGCGGCGGACGCGATCCATCCGACCATGAAGAGCACGGTGCGCGAGTTGTGGGATCGACTGCGCGGCGAGATCACTCCACGCTGAGGTTCCGCAGGAAATTGTCGAAGGCCTCCTGGGCGGCGCGGACCGCGAGACGCTGCTGTTGCAGTTCGGTTTCGATCGCGTTGAGGCGATCTTCCTGTTCGTTCAGCGCACGCATGTACCTCGCATAGAGGTCCGAGTTCCGATCGATCGGTCCCATGTTCGAGCGAATGCGCGCCTGATTTCGCCCGATCTGTTCGCGCTCGGTCTCGAAATGCCGGATCACCGATTCGATCCTTCGGACTTCCGCACGAAGCGTCTGCGCCTGCCGCACGGCGTCGATGACCTGCTTCGATGCTACTCCGTTGCTCGAGTACGCGAACAGGTCACGCAGTTCCATATCGGTCAGCGCGATGGTCGTGCGACTCACCCGCTCGTGCACAACCGGAAAATCGACCGTTTCCCCCGGGTCCAATGCCAGCCGGAAGCGAAGGAGTGTCTCGGATTCGCTGTCGGGCTTGACGGGACTCTTCAGATTCCAACTGTTGTCCATGCGAGGCTCTTCGACGAGCAACTCGCGGCCGTTGGCGTGATCCCGATTCATGAAGGTGATGGTGACCGTCGAGGTCGCGACCTGCGTGCGTTCGAGCACGCCGTCGACGATGCGGATGCGCGTGACGCGGTTGGTGTGTCCGGAGTCGCGCAGTGCGCGCACATCCTGATCGACCGCGTAACTCAGCAGGCGGTCCTGACCCCGGCTGGTGAACCCGACCTGCGCGTCACCCGCGTAGGAATCGCCGTCGTACACCACGATCGGTCCCGCGGCGAGGTCGGCGCCGCTGGTGTTGGTGAACTCCACGCCGCGCATCGGGTGCTCGGCAAGATCGCTCGCGTTGTAGATCGACACGCGCGAGCCCGCGATGTCGCCCGCAAGAATCGGGAGCATCGCGTTGGACTTCGCGCCGATGTCCACGGTCTCCGCGATCTGGTAGCGGAATTGCTCGCCTGAGGTCGCGCCGCTCGCGGTGCTTTGGCCCGCGAGCGTCCCGCCGATCGCGACCCGCTCACGGACCTCTGCCGCCTCGTCCGCTGCGCCCTTGGCGAATCCGCGCCGCGCGTTGGTGAAAGTCTGGTTGGTGTACGCGCTCGCGTCGCGCTCCATCGCTGGCGCCGACGGCGCCGCGAGCGCGGAGGCCATCTGGCGTTGTACGGCGTCGTCGTACACGCGTGACATCACCGCGCCGGGGATGGGCGGAGCGATCTCCGGCCGCGCGATGAACAGCGGCGTGCGCAGGTCCATCGTGAACGCGACCGGTCTGCCCGACACGAGCGACAGTCGAACATCGTCCCAGTCCTCGTCGGTCTGATTCTCGACGATCGCCCAGCCCTGCAGGAACGGTTTTCCGCCTGTTTCGTCGGGCAAGACGAGCCGGTAACTCGTCTTCCACACGGGGGATTCGTGGATGTACCCGAGCGTGGCCGTGCGATCGTCGCCGCTCCCGAAGGAAACGGTCAGGTCGGCGCGGTCCTCGGCGCGTCGCTGCGCGAGCGTGCGCAGCGCGTCGCGCAGGTCCTTCGCGACACGCTCGTCGAGCACATCGAACGAGGAGACCCGCGCGAGGTCGATCGACTTCACGCCGTTGTCGGTGAGCAAGGTCACGAACTGGGTCGGCCCTTCGCGAAGACTCCGCGACTCCACGCTCATCATCAGCCCGCGCACGGGGCCTTCGACGGTCAGCAGTTCGAGGTTCACGCCCTTCAACTGGCCCAGTAACTCCGCGAGCGTGTTGATCCGCCGCACATCGATCTGGTACCCCGCGAGCAATCGCGAGAGCGGCTCGGTCGAGGTGTACGACACCATCGGCGGCGATTGGCCACCGGGGTCGAGCACCACGAGCGAGCGAAGCACATCGTTCAGGTGACTCAGGTCGAGCGGCATCGTGATCGATTCACCGCCTTCGATCGGCCCGGTTCGTTCGAAGTACCCCACGCCCGAGCGGTAGAGCGTGACCGAGCGCAGGGGCAGCGCGTCGGCGGCGAGCGCCGCGCCCCCGGTCATCGCGAAGGCAGCGAGCAGCAGGCGTGCGGTGAGGGGTGATTCCGAGCGTGGGCGGCGCACCGATAGCGCGGCCGTGGCGATCGTGGTCGTCATGGTGATGCTCCCATCCGTTGGCGGCCGACAACGAGCGGCCGGTCCGAAACCGGAGTCTCCGACGCCGCAGACCTGTCACGGTTCCGCCGGAAATGTGCGAACGGGCCGGGGTTGTCTAGAGTGAGCGACCCCCGGCCCGATGTAGCAAGGCACGCATGGCTCAATTCCCGATCCTCGACACGATGAACCTTCCCGCCGACCGCGACCGCCTGGCGCGCGATCTGGCCAACGCCGTCGAGGGCGATGTGCGCTTCGGGCTGCACGAACGCATGCTCTACGCGACCGACGCGTCGCTCTATCAGGTCGAGCCGCTTGGCGTGGTGATCCCAGCGGACGCCGAGGACGCCGTCCGCGCGATCAGGTTCTGCAACGAGCGCGGCGTGGCGATGCTCCCGCGCGGCGGCGGCACTTCACTCGCCGGGCAATGCACCAACCGCGCGGTGGTGATGGACCTTTCCCCGAATCTGCGATCGCTCGGCGAGATCGATCCCGACACGCGGACCTGCGAGGCCGAGCCCGGGCTGACGATCGAGGAACTCAACCAGCGCATCGTGCGCGCCGGGCATCAGTTGTTCTTCGCGCCCGATCCCGCGACCGTCCGCCAGGCGAGCGTGGGGGGGTGCATCGGCAACAACGCCGCCGGCGCGAGGTCGATCCTCTTCGGTCGCACGAGCGAGAACATCGAGGCGCTCACCGTGGCGCTCGCGAGCGGTGAAGTGTTGCGGCTGGAAGCGTGCGCAGCGCAGCGCGACCCGCGCGTGCGCGAACTCACCTCGCGCGTTGTCGACATCGTCTCTCGTCACGCGGCGCTCATCCGCGAGCGGTTCCCGAAGACCGTTCGGCGCAACGCGGGGTACCAACTCGACCTCGTGCTGAACCAACTCGACGCCGGACGCACGATCGACGACCTCAACCTCGCGACGATGCTGTGCGGCAGCGAGGGCACGCTCGCGACCACGCTCTCGGCGCGGCTGAAATTGCACCCGATCCCCCGCGCGAAGGGGCTCGCGGTCCTGTCGTTCGAGTCCGTGGACGCGGCCATCGCGGCCAACCTCGCGATCCTCGAGACGCGCCCCAGCGCGGTCGAACTGCTCGACGACCTCGTGATCGATCTGGCGCTCCAGAACCAGGAGTGCCGCCGGTATGTCGAACTGCTCCCCAAGCGAGGCGCCGAGGTCCCACGCGCCGTGCTCTATGTCGAATACTTCGCCAACGGAGGCGTGGAGGAGATCGAGGAACGATTCGGAGTTCTGAAGCGCGCCGTGCCGCACGCCGGGATCGCGACCTACACCGATCAGAAGGCGATGCTCAGCGCGTGGCGCCTGCGCCAGAGCGGCGAGCCGCTGCTCCACGGCCTGCCCGGCGAGCGCAAGCCGATCACCTTCGTTGAGGACAACGCGATCCCGCCCGAGAACCTCTCGGAGTTCGTGACTCGACTGCGCGAGATCGTCGAGAAACACGGGACCAAGGCGGCGTTCTACGCGCACGCGAGCGTCGGCGTGCTGCATGTGCGGCCGCTGCTCTCGACGAAGTCGCCCGAAGACCTCGAACGGCTCCGCGCGATCGCGGTCGAGGCGGCCGACCTCGCCCGCGAACTCGGCGGCGTGATGAGCGGCGAGCACGGCGACGGCCGCGTGCGTTCGCCGCTGCTCGAACGGTTCTACGGGCCCGAGTTGATGCGCGCGTTCCGCGAGGTGAAAGCGGTCTTCGACCCGAAGAACCTGCTGAACCCGGGCAACATCGTGACGCCGGGGCCGGTCGAATCGATCACCGCGCGGCTGCGCGTGTCGCCGAACGATCTGGACGGCGACGGCAAGCCCGCCGTGCGCGTCCCGAAGGTCGAGACCTTCTACGAGTACGACGATCAGGAGGGGTTCGACCACGCCGTCGAGATGTGCAACGGCGCCGGCGTCTGCCGCAAGCGCAGCGGCGGGACGATGTGCCCGTCGTACATGGCCTTGCAGGACGAGCGACACGCGACGCGCGGGCGCGGCAACGCGCTGCGCCTCGCGATCACCGGGCAACTCGGTCGCGACGGGCAGACGCGCAACGAACAAGGCGACCGTGCTACGGAGCCGAATTGGGACGACAAGGGAACGCTCGACACGCTGAACCTGTGCCTTTCGTGCAAGGCGTGCAAGGCGGAGTGCCCGAGCAATGTCGATATCGCGCGGCTGAAGTCGGAGTACCACGCGCAGCGCAATAAGTCGAAGGGCGGCGCTCCGTGGAGGTACCGCGTGCTCGCGCGGGTCCGCGAACTCAACGCGCTCGCGGCCGTCGCGCCGGGACTTAACACCGCGCTCTCGCGGTCGCGGCCATTCCGCGCCGTGATGAACCGGATCTTCGGGTTCGACGCGCGGCGGAGCCTCCCGCCCTTCACGCCCAGTCTGTTCCGCTGGTTCGACAAGCGCGGCGGCTCGAAGTCGGCGACGAAGAAGGTCGTGCTCTTCGGGGACTGCTTCAGCGCGTACAACGAGGCGCAGATCGGTCGGGCCGCGGTGCGCGTGCTGGAAGCGCTCGGATACGAGGTCCTCCTGCCGCGCACGGGGTGCTGCGCGCGGCCGGCGATCTCGATGGGCTTGCTTCCACAGGCGATATCGACGGCGGATAAGACGCTCGAACAACTCCGGCCGTTCGTGGATGACGAATCGGTCGAGGCGATCCTCGTGCTCGAACCCTCGTGCCTGAGCGCGATCCATGACGACTGGCAGATGCTGAAACTTCGCGCGCCGAAGAAGGTCCGCCGCGCGCTCGCGCAGAAAGCCATGCTCGTCGAGGACTTCGTGGAGAAGCGCTGGGACATGCATCCCAACGCGCCTTCGCTGACCAACAGCGCGGCGCGCGTGGTGCTCCACGGACATTGCCATCAGAAAGCGCTCGAGGGCGTTGAGAGTAGCGCGGCGCTGATGCGGCGCATCGCGGGTGATCGGCTCGAGGTGCTCGACACGACCTGCTGCGGCATGGCGGGCATGTTCGGCTACACGAAGGACCGCTTCGATCTCTCGATGAAGATCGGCGAGTTGGGCGTGCTGCCCGCCGCACGAACGATCGGCGATGAGGATGTGATAGTCGCGCCGGGGACATCGTGCCGCCACCAGATCCACGACGGCGCGCAGGCGCGGGCGCTGCACCCGATCGAGTTCGCCGCGCGGGCGATGGGGCTCGAACCCGACGACGCGAGGTAAAAAGAAGAACACCCCGACCGATCGGACGGGGTGTTCGGGGCTTGCAAGGGCGACCGACGGGATTCGAACCCGCGACCCCCTGGATCACAACCAGGTGCTCTAACCGAGCTGAGCTACGGCCGCCATCGACGCCGACTGTATTCCGGGCGGGGGGCGTCGGCAACGCATCGGCGGTTCTGGGTATCTTGGGGAAATGCCAACCGCGTTCACGATTCAGGAAGCGATCATCCGGCTGCTGGTCGCGGGGCTGCTGGCGGCGATGCTGGGCTGGAACCGGGAGCAGGCGGGCAAGCCAGCGGGGCTGCGGACCTTCGTGCTCGTGGGCGTGGGGTCGTGCCTGTTTACGCTGCTGGCGCTCGAGATCATCGAGATGCACGACGAGAGCGGGGGAGGCGGGGGGCTGGATCCGCTCCGCGTGGTCAGCGGGCTGATCGGGGGAATCGGGTTTCTGGGCGCCGGGACGATCATCCAGTCACGAGGCCGCGTGGAGGGGGTCACGACGGCGGCGGGGCTGTGGCTGACCGCCTCGATCGGGCTGGCGTGCGGGATCGGGCAGTACGCCCTGGCGGGGATCGCGGGCGGGTTCGGGGTGTTTCTGTTACTCTCGGTGCTGGTCCTGGAACGGCGGACCTCGCCCAAGAAATCGTCGGGCGAGGACAGTTCGGTTCCCTGAAGATGGCCGCCAGCGGTGAGAATCGCCCGCGGCCGGAAAGGATCTGCCATGCCTCCGCTTCTCATGTGGGCGTTGATTTTCCTCGTTGTCGCTCTGGTCGCCGGCGCCTTGGGCTTCCGAGGGGCTGCTGGAGCCGCCGCCTCGATCGCGAAGGTGCTCGCGGTCATCTTCCTGATCGTGTTTCTGGTGATGCTCATCGTGAGCGTCCTCTAAGGAAGGCGTCTGGCCGGACCGGATACTGGAGTATCCGGCTGGGGGGCCTACAGTCTGCGATTGCCGCGATCCGCCTCCCTCTTCGCGGGGGGAGGCAGGGACGCTGTGTTTCACTAACCCCTTGTTGCGACCAGACATCCCGCCATGACCACGATGACTTCGTCCGGCGTTGAACTTGCCCTTTCCAGCACTTTGGCCAACCTCAGCGTGGCCGAGCTCGTCGAGAGGTCGCTTCAGCGCGGCGAGGGCGTGCTTGCCGCCAACGGCGCGCTGAATGTGCGCACAGGCGAGCGGACCGGTCGCAGCCCGACCGACAAGTTCCTCGAGGACACCTCCGAGGTTCACGACAAGATCTGGTGGGGCAAGGTCAACCAGCCGATCGCGTCCGACAAGTTCGACATGGCCCTTGAGATGGCGCGCAAGCACCTCGAAGCCGCCGACACGGTGTTCGTGAACGACGGGTTCGTCGGCGCCGATCCCAAGCGCCGCCTCTCGGTGCGCACCTACACCGAGCACGCGTGGCACGCGCTGTTCGTCAAGACGCTCTTCCTGCGTCCGACCGAGTCCGAACTCAAGGGCTTCTCGCCCGACTGGACCATCCTGAACTGCGGCAAGCGCAAACTGACTTCCGCCGAGGCCAAAGCGCTGGGCGTGAACGACACCGGCGTGCTCATCGCGCAGTCGCTCAGCCGGCGCATCGTCGTGATCTTCGGCACCGAGTACGCGGGCGAGATGAAGAAGGGCGTGTTCTACGCCATGAACTACGACATGCCCGATGTCGGCGTCTTCCCGATGCACTGCTCGGCCAATGTGAACCCCAAGGACCCGAACGATGTCGCGCTGTTCTTCGGCCTTTCGGGCACGGGCAAGACGACGCTTTCGGCCGATCCCTCGCGCGGGCTGATCGGCGACGACGAGCACGGCTGGTCCGACGAGGGCGTGTTCAACTTCGAGGGCGGCTGCTACGCGAAGTGCATCAAACTGACCAAGGAAGGCGAGCCCATGATCTGGGACGCCATCCGCTTCGGTTCGGTGCTCGAGAATGTCACGCTCGATCAGAAGACGCGCGTCCCCGACTACGACAAGGCGGAGTTCACCGAGAACACGCGCGTCACCTACCCGGTCGAGTTCATCGACAACGCCGTCATCCCCTCGATGGCCGGGCACCCGCGCAATGTCGTCTTCCTGACGGCGGACGCGTTCGGCGTGCTTCCCCCCGTTGCGCGGCTCACTCCCGAGCAGGCGATGTACTACTTCATCAACGGGTACACCAGCAAACTCGCGGGCACCGAGGCGGGCGTCACCGAGCCCCAGCCCAACTTCTCGCCCTGCTTCGGCGGGCCGTTCCTTCCCCGTCAGCCCCGCGTGTACGCGGATCAGTTGGCCGAGCGCATCAAGAAGCACGGCGCGAATGTGTGGCTCGTGAACACGGGCTGGACGGGCGGACCGTACGGCGCCGGCTCGCGCATGAAACTCGCGTACACCCGCGCGATGATCACCGCCGCGCTCTCGGGCGAACTCAACAACGCGGAGTTCGAGACCGACCCCGTGTTCGGTCTGCACATCCCCAAGAGCGTCGACGGCGTTCCCGACGGCGTGCTGAACCCGCGCGAGACCTGGAAGGACAAGGCCGCGTACGACGCGAAGGCGAAGGAACTTGCGGCCAAGTTCCGCGCGAACGACGCGAAGTTCGAGATGCCCGACGCCGTGCGCAACGCCGGCCCGAAGGCCTGATCACCGCGTTTCGACGCCAAACCTCAGCGCTTTGTTCGGTTGACATCATGCGCGAAGCATGTAGGGTCGATTGCTGTCGTTGCGCGCGTGGATCGATTCCGCGCAGCGTATGACTCACTTTCCGCGTACGCAGGTATCGAGCGAGAGGACAACGATGACCACGGCCCCAAGCGAGCCGGCGTCGGCGATTCGTCGCGCACAGGACGCATTTCAGATCGAGTTTCCCACGCGAGACACGCTCTCGCAGGACGAGGAATGGTGTGAAGCGACGGTGCGAGGGGAGAGGCGGCGATTTCGCTTCCACGACTACGACGCGATCTACGCGATCCCGGGCCTGTACGAGGCGTTGTTCTATCGCAAACTCAAGTGCGCCTCGCCAAGGCGAGTCGCGGGCCTTCTGGGCACCGTGCTTCAGGACAACGGCCTTGACGCGTCCGATATCGCGGCGCTCGATGTCGGCGCGGGCAACGGGATCATGGGCGAACGCCTGCGCGAGATCGGCGTGGACCGCGTTGTAGGCGTGGACATCATCCCCGAAGCGCGCGAGGCGGCCCTGCGCGACCGCGCCCGCGTGTACGACGATTACCTCGTCGCCGATCTCACCAACCTGACCGGGGAGCAGAAAGCGGACCTCGAAGCCGAGTCGTTCAGCGCGCTGACGATCGTCGCGGCGCTCGGCTTCAACGACATCCCGCCCGCCGCGTTCGCGTCGGCGTACAACCTCGTGCGCGACGGCGGCTGGCTCGCGTTCAATGTGAAAGAGGACTTCCTCGAGGGCGGCGACGACACGGGGTTCGCTCGGCTGATCCGCGCGATGGACGACAAGAACCTGATCCAGATTCACGCCTACCAGCGGTACCCTCACCGGCTCAACATCGCGGGCGATTGGCTGCACTATGTCGCGATCGTCGCGAAGAAGCGCGGCGATCTGCCCGAGGGGTTCGTCGAGGGCTGATCGCGCAAGGCCAATCCAAAAAATAGAAAGGGCGCGGCGGGTTTCCCGTCGCGCCCTTTGTAATTCTGCGTTGAGTTCGTTGCTCAGGCGGAGCGACGGCGGCGGGCGCCGAGCGCGAGCACGCCGGCGAAGCCCATGGCGCCAGCGCCGGGGAGCGGGATGCTCGTCATCGGATCTTCCTCGGGCAGCCAGCCGTTGTAGGTGAAGCGGCGGACCTCGGCGTTGAGGGCGCTGACCGAATCCACAACGACCGAGCCGTTGATGCCGCCGCCGAGGAGTTTGAGGTCGGCGTTGGCGGCGAGCAGGGCGCCGTTGAAGTTGTTGTTGACGATGACGGTGGTCGCGTCGGTGAGGTTCCAGATGATCTTGCTGGAGTTGTTCTGGTTGCCCAGCCCGCCCACGAAGTTCGGGGGAGCGTTGAAACTCACGACGCCGTTGGCGTCGGCGGCGACATTGATCACGACCGCGTCGGCGGAGCCGAAGTTCAGGTTGAGTTGGCCCAGCCCGTTCAGTTGCGTGGCGCTGATCGAGTAGACGGCGACATTGGCGCCGTTGATGCTGGTCGGCGAGGCGTTCATGTTGCCGGCGCCGTCGAGCGTGCCGTTCGCGGTGAGTGAGCCGAGCGCCGACTGGAGCGCGACGATCTCGTTGAACGCGCTGGAAACCATCGACGACACGCCCGCGTTGATCAGCGATCCGCCGCCGTTGAGGTTGGTCGCGCCGAACGCCGTGCCGCCGAGTCGGAGGTTGCCGCCGTTGTTGACCTGGACATTGCTCTGGATGTTCCCGCCCACGGCAAGGCCGTCGCCGTTGGAAGAGGTCACGCCCTGCACGGCGAAGTTCATCGTGCCGAAGGTGTTGCCGCCGATCAGCGCGCTGCCGTCGACCTCCGAAGTACCGGAGAGGTTGTTGCGGACGACGAGGTTCCAGTTCGAGAGCACACTCGCGCCGAACGCGGATGAGGCGACGGCGGACACAGCGACGAACGCGGCAACGGTGGAACGCATATCTCTATCTCTCTCCTGCGAGGTGTCGGGGCGCCTAAGTCGGCGTCAGCACTAAGGATACCCCGGGGCTCGGACCGGGCGAATCCGCTTGTGCGAAGATTTACGCCGGGGTGAATCTGGAGAACCCGTTGCGAATGTCTGCGCGGTCGGACGACCGGGAACACGAAAAAGGCCCGCCGCGGCGTGCGCGACGGGCCTTGGGGTGTCGGTGTCCTCGGGTCAGATCAGATGCAGCTGGCGCCGAAGTTGGCAAGGACGATGTTGAGGTCCGTGAAGTTCACGACGCCGTCGTCGTTCACATCCGCGGGGTTGCCCATGCCCGTCTGCCCGAAGGCGGCGAGCACGGCGTTGAGGTCGGTGAAGTTGACGATGTTGTCGCCGTTGGTGTCGCCGTCGCAGTTGGCGACATCTTCGCAGTTGAGCGCCTCGACGAGGAGCGCGTCGACGCCGGCCTCGATGAGCGATGCGTCGCCGCCGTCGGTCGCGATGAAGCGGAGTCGGAGCGTGCCGGAGGGTTCGACATCGCCGCCGATGGCCACGACGATCGAATCGGTGCGCCAGTTGTCGCTCTCGGTGGTGTAGTTGCGGACGGTCACCCAGTTGGTTCCGCCGGCATCGGTGGCCGCCTGCACCGCGAGGGAGTCGGCGATGAGGTCGCCGGGACCGGAGTTGACCCAGTAGGCGTAGGAGATGGCGCCGCCGAGGGAAAGGTCGAAGACGGGCGAGGTGAGGATGGTCGATCCGCCGTCGACATCGGAGTTGCCGGGCGCGTTGTCGGTGACCCAGCACTGGCCGGAGCCGTCGAAGTCGGAGACCGGGTCGCCGCGATCGTCGTTGACCGGATCGCCGCGGGTCCACTGGCCGTCGCTGGCGTTGCCGGAAACGGTCCAGCCCATGTCGGTCTCGAAGTCGTCATCGACGGCGACCATCAGTTCGCCGACATTGAACGAGTAGGGGTCGCTGCCTCCGGTCGGGGGATCGAGGAGCGTGCCGCTCGCGGTCTGCGCGCTGATGAAGAACTCGGGGACATCGGCGCAGGAGACGGAAGGCAGGTTGGCGGCGAAGGTGTTGGCGCCGGTGGGGGACATCACGGTTGTGAGGAAGGCGCCGCCGTCGAATCGGTAGTTCAGCAGCACGGAGCCGGGCACGATGGGATCGGCCGCGCTGGAGAACGCGTCGGCGATGACCTCGACGGAAGTCCCGGCGGGGACGAACTCGTCGACATCGCTCGCGAGGCGCAGGAGCGACGGCGCGTTCTCGATACGCAGCGCGTAGCGCTGGATGTTGTTGGCGCCCGACCCGCGAACGCGGATGAAGTAGGTGCCGGGCGTGGAGATGGCGCCGAGCGCGGTCTCGGCTTCGCCGAAGCCGTTCGCGTCGGCCGAGTCGAGGACGGTGACGCCGTCGGTGTCGAGGACATCGACCTTGAGGTCCTGAACGACGCCCGGATCGAAGAGCGAGCCGCCGGTGCAGCCGGAGTTCTGCGGGCCCTGGAGGTAGGGTGCGCGCTGCGCGGGGGTGGCCGTCACGATGAACGCGGTCGGAGCCGCGATGGTCACGGCGAAGTAATCGACATCGGAGTTGTCGTCGATGCTGAGCAGGTTCTGGCTGAGGGGCGAGCCGGCGAACGCGCCGAGGCTGGGCGCCTCGCCCGCGTTGTCGTTGGGCTCGAAGTTGTCGCCGTAGTGGCGCTGAGACGCGAGTTGGTCGTCGAACTGCGGGCCGTTGAACATGACGCTGATGAAGGGCTCCATCAGTTTCGTTTCCTCGCGCGGGCAGACATGGAGCAGGCCCTGGCCGTGGCCGTGCTCGTGGGCGAGGATGTTGAACAGGCGGAGCGAGTTGTCGGAGGTGTTGTTGTAGTAGGAATCGAAGGCGTCGAGGACCATGTCGCCGTCGTTGGGGAAGTTGTTGTACGCGAGCGTGCCGCTGTTGCCGTCGATGGGGATGGCGGCCATTCGGAGGTCGCCGCGCACGCCGACGACGCCCGGGTTGTCGTTCAGGGTCACGCCGTCGTCGTTGGGCTCAAGGACATACTCAAGGCCCGAAATGGACGCCCAGCGGTCCCACATGTCGGCGTAGATGGCCTGCCAGACGGCGGGCGTGCCGTAGATCCCGTTGAGGAACGCGAAGAGTTGGCTGTTGCCGCTCGCGCCGATGAGGTCGGGCACGAAGGTGCCGTCCGGCACGAACGAATAGGTGAGGCGGATGGGCTCACCCTGCGCGTAGGACGACTCGCCCATGGCGCTCTCGGTCCAGCGGCCGGTGAGTTGGAAGCGGTCGGCGAAGAGCAGCAGCGCGTCGTCGAACGCCTGCACGATGTCGCTCGGGGTGTCGGGGGTGAAGCAGAGCGAGCCGATGGGGCCGCGCTCGGCGCAGGTCTCGAGGACCCGCTTGAGCATGTGGCGGTGGACCGGGCGCATCTTGTCGAAGGTCTCGCGCGAGACGACGGCGGAGACCGCTTCGTACGGCGTCTCGCCGTGCTCGGCAAGGACGCGGTCGTCGAACTCGTTGGACTCGTACGCGGTGGGGGCGGCGCCGGCGTCGATGATCGTCTGCTTGGCGCTGAGGGGGAGCGCGAGGAAGGTCTGCATCTCGATGAGCGCTTCGGCGCGGCGCTGGGCGGCGTCGAGGGGCGTCATCTGGGCGCGCTGGCCGAACGCGGCCACGCGCGTCGGGGCGTTGCTGGGGGTCAGCCAGTCGGCGGCGTGGGCGGCGCCCGCGCAGAGAGTGAGTGTGGCCAAAGCGCCGAGGAGGGCGTTTGCCTTCCGGGGCGCAACAACAGATTCGCACTTCGACATCGAGGCCTCCGCTATAGCCCGCGCGGCGCCTCAAGGGGCAAGCACGCACACGCGTTGTCGGGGACAAAACACCGCACGGCGTCGAGGGACGCCGGCCTTCACGGTGTCTTCACCCAAACAAGGTACAGCAAATACCCCGGGGTTCCAACCGGGGTGCGCAAGAAAGTCGGGCGAATGCAGGAGTTATCGGTCGGGAATGAGCGTCGCGCACCGGGATGAAGAACGCCGAGGTCGATGAGGACCTCGGCGTCGGGAGTGTCAGAATGCTGCTGAGGGGCTTCAGCGGCGACGACGGCCGGCGGCGAGAGCGCCGAGACCGAAGATCGCGGCGGCGCCGGGGGCGGGAACGACATAGACGCCGGGGTTGCCCAGGTCGCCGTTCGTGGAGAAGTACGAGCCCTGCAGGTCGCCGAGGCTGGAGAACATCCAGGCGGGGGCGTTGTCGACGCCGAGGTTCTCGAAGGTGGTCCAGCCCGAGATGTTCTGCGTGCGGATCGAGCCGACGGTCTCGTCGCCGTAGGTCAGGCGGTCGACGAGGAGGTCGTTGTTGTCGTAGATGTTGATCTGATCGTTGCGGCCGAGGTTGTTGGTGTACTCGGCGAGGACGACGACCGAAGCGTCGAGGCCCCACGCGTCGCGGAAGTAGGTCGCGGACTCTTCGGCGAGGATGATCGACTGACCGGCGGCGACGATGCCGGCGGCGGAGAGATCGAACACGCCGGGGGTCTCGCTGTCGTCGTCGTACGACCAGCCGGTGAGGTCGATGTCCATGTCGCCGATGTTGGTGAGTTCGATGAACTCGCCGTCGGAGCCGGAGTACATCCACTCGGTGATGACGATCTGGCCGGCGGCCATGGAGACGGACGAGAGCGCGAGGGCGGCGAGCAGGGCGGTGGTCTTCATCTGAGTCGTTCCTCTCTTCTCAAGTGCCCTTCGCGGGGCGCAAGAAAGCGACGGAACGCCCGTGCGGCGGTCTCGCGTCCACGAAGGAGTGGAGGGAAGGGGAAGACCGCCGCGCATTTCAAGCGTGTCAACTTTATGGTTGTGTGAAGACGGTGCTGCGCAACTGTTGCAGGTTCTCGGCGGCGTGTCTTTGCACACTCTTGACTCTGTGAAGACGGTGATTTCTTTGTCGCGTTCGTATCCTGCGCTCCACGCGTGGCGGCGATGTTCGCGTCCGCGTTCCTTCTCTCCGAGATCGAATCAGGGCCGATGAAATCAGCCGCAACTCCGCGTGCGTTCACGCTTATCGAACTCCTTGTCGTCGTGAGCGTCATCGCGCTCCTCATCGGCATCCTGCTCCCTGCGCTAGGCGGGGCGCGTGATCGGGCGCAGACCGTTGTGTGTCAGTCGAACCTGCGCGGCATGGGGCAGGCGGCGGTCACCCACACGGGCGATCACAAGGGCGTGTTCTCGACGGGGCCTTCCGACAACCGGCGCGACCGCAGTTACGGCGCGATCGACGAGAAGGGGTGGATGGCCGACTTCATCCTGGGCGAGTACGCCATCCCGGGCGACATGCTCTGCCCGACGCACCCCGCGAAGCACAACCAGAACCTCGACTTCGCGCGTTTGAACGACAACCCGTGGAAGGCGTTCGACGAGGACGGACAGCGCCGCCTGCTGACGGCGGGGTACAACTCGAACTACGCGCAGTCGTGGCACATGGCGCTGACGGGACTGAAGGATCACTTCGACAACTCGATCGATGACCCCAAGGACCCGGACAACTGCATCGGCCCGCTCAAGACCAAGTACACCGACCGCGTGAACGCGTCGCGCGTCGTGCTGTTCGGCGACGCGCGAACCAAGGTCGATGACTACGGCGATTTCGTCGGCGAGCGCTTCCGCGTGGTGAAGGCCATGGGCGACGGGCCGGAGATCGGCGCCGACGGGAACTGGGGACTGCAGAACATGACCGATTTCGGCGCGGCGCACGGCGACGCGTCGCCCAGAAGCACCGACGCGAAGTCCACGCGTGTGCTCGGCAACCTCGTGTTCGCCGACGGCCATGTCGAGGGTTTCAGGGACCAGACGAACCCGCAGACCGGCACGCGCGACGGGCATTTCGACACCTTCTTTGACCGCACGGCCAGCCCGCCGCGGCTGAGGTACCGGGAACTGGATCGCAAGGTGTTCGGCGGCTGGCTGAATCAGCCCGGCACATTTGATTGAGATCGCGTCGCCGGGACCGCCGCGCGGCGGCGGCGGCGCGCGGAGATGAGTGAAGAGGAGCGACTTCGATGGTTGGTAACGGTTCGACGCTGTTCCGCCGCGCACTGGTGTGCGCCGCGGGTGTGTGCTTCGGTTTCGGCGCTTCGGCGCAGGTCGTGATCAGCGAGGTGCTCGAGAACCCGCCCGGATCGGGTTCGCTCGAGGACTCGGGCGAGTACATCGAACTCCACGGCAAGCCGGGCATGGACCTGACCGGCTACGCGATCGCGCTCATCAAGGGCGGTCGTGACGCGAACAACGACAACAATCCCGAGATCGTTCCCGAGATGGACGAGGCGTTCTCGCTCGACGGGCTGACCATTCCCGAGAGCGGCTTCCTGCTCCTGGTGAGCACCAACGCCGCGGAGTTCTCGTACTTCGGCACGAACTTCGCGACTCCCAACCCGTCGTACGACCCCGGGTTCGCGGACTCGGTCACGAACCGCCGCTGGCTCGACGCGATCAGTTTCTTCGCGGTGCACATCCCCGCGCCCGACACGGCGGGCAACCTCGCGAACGACGACTCGTCGAGTTATGTGCTCGTGCGCAAGCGTCCGTTCCACTCCATCAACGAGAACGGCCAGAGCGTGTACGCGCCGGGCTACTCGTGGCGCAAGGAGACGCTGCCCGATGTGAACTTCGACGGCGACCTCGACTACGACCTTCCCTTCGAGGGCCCGGCGTCTCGCATGATGCAGCCCTACCAGATGGTGGACGATGTCGCGTGGTCGAACGGCGGCGGCAAGGAGTATGTGCGCAGCAGCCAGCAGGAGATTTCCGACACGCCCGGGTTCAACCCGGACGCCGTGAGCCGCCTGAACGTCTTTGCCGAGAACCCGATGCGCGGGCATCGCACGAAGGACTCGGGCTCGAGTTTCGAGATCCTGCCCACGCGCACGGCGGATGAGTCGTGGATCTACGGCGAACTGACCACCCTCGCCGCGCTCGCGTACGACACGACGCTCGACGCCGAGGGGTTCATCTCCACCAAGGCGCCGACCGACCTGAACGCGATGCCTTATGACGGCTCGTGCGACCCCGAGCCCGACGATGTTGCGCCCGATGGCTCGTGCACACCCAACCCGTCGGGCAAGTACTACTTCACCGACCTGAACATCGCGGGCTTCAAACTCACACCGCTCGCGTACAACGATCACCCGACCGACGCGAACATCAGGCAGTTCCGCTTCGTGCGCGGCGACTTCGACTTCAACGGCGTCGTCGATCAGGCGGACTTCGCGCTGATTCAGTCCCGTCTTGGCGCGACGCTCGATGACACGACCACGCGTCTGGTCGATCCCGGCACGCCGAGCGATCCCAACGACGATGTCGAGATCACCGACTGGACCTGGCAGGGCGGCGAGTTCCAGCAGATGCTCATGATGCGCGACATGGACGAGACCGACGGCGACGAGGGCGCGAACGCGCCCGAGGTCACGCAGTCGGATGTCGATGCGGTGGCCGCGCTCGTCCCCGTTCTTTGCGAGGGCGATACGAACGGCGACAATGTCGTGAACTTCACCGACCTGAACGCGGTGCTCTCGGCGTTCGGCGACTCCGGCGCGCCCGGCACCGTTCCCGGCGATGTGAACGGCGACGGCGTCGTGAACTTCACCGACCTGAACACGGTGCTCTCGAACTTCGGGACCTCGTGCGAGTAACGACGGCTCGGCCTGTTGAGGGCTGATCCCGGATGCAACACAGCCGCCCGTCGGAGTGATCCGTCGGGCGGTTTTTCATTGGCTGGGCGCGCAAAGCGACCCCAACGGGATTCGAACCCGTGTCTTCACCTTGAAAGGGTGACGTCCTGGACCAGACTAGACGATGGGGTCGTCGGCCTTACCGGAAAGGGGCCCGTGAGGGCTGGCCGCCCGAGCGGGGCGACCGGAGGTCCAAGGCGGCGGAGTATATCGGGCCGAGGGCCGGTCTCCACGGTCTGGACATGAAGGATTCCGTCGGGATCGCACGAGGGGGCCTGAGAACTCGCCGATGAAGGTGGCGCAGCCCTCTGGCCCAGGAGTTCCGATGTCCCAGACGCCCGAATATCACACGCCCGATTTCAACGAGACTCCCCGCCGCTCGCGTGCGAGAACCGCGATTCTGCGCGCCGGCATCGCGGGGGGGATGGCCCTGGCGTTCGTGCTCGCGGCCTCGCTCATCGAGCCGGGCGCTTCGCGGGCCAGCGAGCAGGCGAGCAGCGTCGTTCTCCCCGAGGGCGTTTCCCGCGACATCCCCGCGATTTTCTATCAGGTGGATTCCTCGTCGGACCTCGGCCGCTCGCTGGGCGAACTCGACGGGCGGAAGTTCCGCATCGAGATCGTCTCGGGCCGTGGCGGCGAGCCGGAGACCTACCGGGTTCTCGACGCCAACGGGAGCGTGGTGGCCGACGGGCTCCGCGCGAACGAGGTGTACTCGGTGGACCCGGACCTGACCATCGACCGGATGGGCGACTTCCCGGAACTGGAATCGACGCTGACGGGCGAGCCGCTGATGCTGCTCGAATCGTCCCTCGACTGAGCGACGGGGCCTGTGGGGGCCTGTGCGCCTAGGGTTCCGTGAACGGTCGGGTCGCGGCCCGGACACTCGGTGGAGGCGTCCGAGGGACCGCGAGGAGTCAGGAGCCCCGAGTGACCAACGCCGCCGCTGATGTGCTAGCGATCCCCGTCGGGCCTCTGCCCGTCCCGCCGCGTGCGCGCACCGTGCTGGTTTTCGGGGGGACTTTCGACCCGCCTCACCGCGGGCATGTCGAACTGCCGAGCATGGTCCGTCAGAAGGTAGGCGCCGACTGGATCCTGTATGTGCCGGCGGCCCTCTCGCCGCTCAAGAAGGACAACCCGCTCGCCAGCGATTCCGACCGCGTGGAGATGCTCCGCCTGGCGCTGCTGGATCGCGGCGAGACGAACGCCGCGGTCGCGACGCTGGAACTCGACCGGGCCCGCGAGAGCGACGCGACGGACGAACTGCACCCTCGCAAGCCGAGTTACACGCTGGACACCCTGCGCTACATGCGTCGGGAACTGGGCGAGCGTGCGACGCTGCGGCTGTTGATCGGGGCCGATCAGGCGGCGCAGTTCCACAAGTGGCGTGAGCCGCGCGAGATCATCCGCATCGCCGAACCGCTGGTGATGCTGCGCACGCCCATGGAGACGGTCGATCGGCTGATGGAGGCGCTGGCGCCGCACTGGACAGAGCCCGAACTGGCCGAGTGGCGTTCGCGGGTCGTTGAGGTGCCGGTGGTGGACGCCGAGGCGACCAAGATCCGCGCGGCGTTGCTGAAGGACGGGCCCGAGTCGCCCCTGCTGGATCAGGTGCTGCCCCCCGCGGTGCTCCGGGAGATCCGGGGACGCGGGATCTATGCGAACGCGAAGGGTTCATCGGCCGAGTGAGGCAACCATCGGGCGGCGGCGTCCGTATTCTGGGAGAGGTCGGCCGCCGGGCCGATGATGATCCGGGGACTCTGACTCTGAGGAAGGAGCAGGCGTATGCGGGGCACGAACTTGAGCATCACGGCGGGCTTGGTCGGCGCGTTGACGCTGGCGGCCGGCATGGCGACGACGGCGATCGCGCAGGACGGCGCTGCTGACACGGCTCGTCCCGCGCGGCGCGTCATGGTCAACCCCGACCCGCGCGTGCAGACCCTGCGCGACATGCAGAAGCGCGTCACCGTCGAACTCGACGAGGCGCGGCTCGAAGATGTCATGATGTTCCTTGAGCAGGCGGGCAATGTCCAGTTCGACATCGCGTGGCTCGACAGCGACAACCCTATCGGGATCGACAAGGACGCGCTCGTCACTGTCAACGCGCGGAACATGACCATCCAGAGTCTGCTCGACTTCGCGCTCGACAGAACGGGCGACGAGTTCAATCAGGCCACATGGCAACTCACGGCGGACGGCATCGTGGAGGTCGGCCCGAAGGAATGGCTGAACTCCAAGAAGACCGTCAAGTTGTACGACATTCACGACCTGCTCTTTGTCATCCCCAACTACACCGATGTGCCCGAACTCGACCTCGACGCGGTGCTCCAGCAGAGCAGCGGCGGGAGCGGCGGACGCGGCGTGTTCCGCGTCGATGACAACGACGACATCGAGGTTGATGAGGCGGCCCGCGTCCAGGAGATCGTGGACATCATCACCTCCACCGTTGACCCTGAGCAGTGGCAGATCAACGGCGGGACCGGCGCGACGATCCGCTTCTACCGCGGTTCGCTGCTCGTCTCGGCGCCCGGGTATATCCACAGGCAACTGGGCGGCTACGACTTTCGGCGGTGAGAGAGAGCCTGCCGCACTCGAACGCGCACCTCGCGGGCCGGATCACACGATCCGGCCCGTGTTCGTTTTGGGGAATTGTTGACCCCCACCCCGGCCCTCCCCCATCTTCGATAGGGGAGGGAGCAAGCGTCACCTGACTACCGGCAGAGACATGCGCTTCTCGAGGTCGGTCGACGGGCGTGCGACGAGGTCGTAGCCGTCGG
>CAYGLT010000007.1:45986-52283 GCA_964350875.1 uncultured Phycisphaeraceae bacterium
GACATGCGCTTCTCGAGGTCGGTCGACGGGCGTGCGACGAGGTCGTAGCCGTCGGCGCCGACGATCGTGCACCGCACGAGTTCGCCCGGGCTGAGTTTCTCGCGTGAGGCGACGAAGGTGACCGAGTCGATCTGCGGCGCCTGGAAGTAGGTGCGCCCTCGGTACACATGCGCCTTGCCGACGCCGCCCGAGATGTCGATGTCGGGCGCGGCCTCGTCGATGAGCACATCGAAGCGCACGCCGGTGTTCTCCGGGTCGGCGGGGTCGAACTGTTCCGCGAGGAACGCGGCCTGCTCGAACGCGATCTCGCGCTGCAGCGACATGATCTCGTCCTTGCGCCGCGCTTTGACCTCGGCGGGGATCGCGAGATCAGGATTGTCCTCCATCGTGCCGGCGACGGTGCCTTCCTCGTGCGAGTACTCGAACACGCCCAGCATGTCGAAGCGTGTCTCGTCGATGAACTCGAGGAGGCGCTGGTGGTCTTCCTCGGTCTCGCCCGGGAAGCCGGAGATGAAGGTCGTGCGGACGGCCATCCCCGGGATGCGCTCGCGCAGGCGTTCGATGAGGTCGCGCTGGTGCTTCGCGCTGACATTGCGGCGCATGGCGCCCAGCATGTTGTCGCTCGCGTGCTGGAGCGGGATATCGATGTACTTGAGGATGTTGGGGAGCGACGCGATGGCGTCGATCATCTCGTCGGAGAAGGTGGTGGGGTAGGCGTACATGAGGCGCACCCATGCCTTGCCCGCGCGCTGGGCGACGACCTCGTCGATCTTCGCGAGGAGCATGGGCAGGCCGCCCATCCCGACGAAGTCCTTGTCGTGCTTCGCGTTCGCGCGGTTGAATCCGACGCCGATGTCGTCGCCGTAGGAAGTGGTGTCCTGCCCGATGAGGGAGATCTCGAACGCGCCGTCGGCGAGGAGTTCCTTGACCTCTTCGAGGATGCGGTCGATGGGCTTGGAGCGGAGTTTGCCGCGGATCGACGGGATGGTGCAGAACGCGCAGCGCTGGTTGCACCCCTCGGAGATGCGCAGGTACGCGTAGTGGCGCGGGGTGAGGCGGAGCCGCGCGGAATCAGACTCGAAGTAGCCGATGCCCTTGCCGTCCTTGCCCTGGACGGTGAGCCCGACGGTGTTCACGCCGCGTGATTTGGCGGCGGTGAGCGCGTTGGCTTCGATCCAGTAAGTGGGTTTGGGCGCTGAGTCGAGGGTGTCGCGTTCGGACTTGGCGCCGCGCACGGCCTCGACGATCTTGTCGCGGTCGAAGACGCCGATCATGGCGTCGACGCCCGGCGCCCAGTCGAGGATCTTCGCGCGGTGGCGCTGGACGAGGCACCCGGCGACGATGACGCGCTTGACCTCGCCCGCGGCCTTTTTCTCGAGCGCTTCGTGGATGACGGCGAGGGATTCCTCCTTCGACGCTTCGAGGAAGCCGCAGGTGTTCACGACGATGGCGTCGGCGGTCTCGCCCGCTTCGTAGGAGATGGGCATGAGCCCGTCCTCGGCGAGGAGGCCGAGCATCTTCTCGGAGTCGACGAGGTTCTTGGGGCAGCCCAGAGAGACGAAGGAGACGGTGCGCACATCGCCTTCGGTGGGGGTTGTTGCGGTGGAGGGGGGCGTCATCGGGGAATCGTAGGGGGGCGGGTGACGAGGCAGATGCCTGCGTATGGGTCGCTTGCTGCCTGTCACCGAGCGCGCTGACCATGCCGCCCCCTCCCCAGCCCTCCCCCATCTTCGATAGGGGAGGGAGCGGAGGGATCACCGCATTCTCGCGGCGCCGTCGAGGGTCTCGATCAGGGTCAGGAGCGCCATGGCCGAGGCGTCGAGGGTGAGGGTCTGGTCCCAGGGGGAATTGCGAACGCCCCAGCGCGAGACCTGCTCGTCCTGCATCATGTGGAGGAGGTCGTCGCCCACGGCCAGTTGGCGGAGGAATCGCAGGGAGGTCATGAGCCGCGCGAGTTCGGCGGGGAGTTGGTCGCGAGGGGTGAAGCGCGGGTCGAAGGTCATGCGCGCGAGAGCGGCGGTCGGCCGCGTGCTCTGCGCGGTCGGGAGGGGGTTGCGTCCGGAGGTGAACACGATCCCGCCCACGAGGTCGGCGTTGTCGGGCCCCGCGTCGGCGAGGGTGAGTTGATGACGCCAGACAACATCGCGGAGTTCGAGGAGCGCGGGAAGCGAGGGGATGTCCGAATCGCCCGTGAGCGCGAGTTCCGCGTCGAGCAGCCAAGGCATGTACGAGACGAGCGTGCCGGGCGTGGCTTCGCGGAAGAGCGAGCGAACGGCGGCGGTCGCGCGGGCGCGGAGCCTGGCGTCGTCGGGTCGAGAGCGTGCGGCGTCGGCGAGCGCAAACGCGATGGCGGCGCGCTCGCTCGGGCGCAGGGTTTCGTCCCATCCCTTGTCGGGGTCGAACGCGCCGCGCACCGCGAGGAGCGCCGCGACGGTCGGATCGTTCACATTCGTCGGGGGTCGCGGCATGCCGGGAGGTCGCTCGGGCGACGCGCGCACCGCGATGGTGATGAACGCGGCGGCGACGGGGTCGTCGAGGGGGTTTGTCTCGCCCTCATCAACCTTGATGAAATCGGCGAAGACGGTCCAGAAGGTGCGCGCGGCGCGGGCCTGGTTGGCGGCGTCGATCGCGGGCGAGGTCGCGTACCGCGCCAACGCGTAGAGCGCGAGCGCCTGATCGCGAGGGGGGGCGATGACCGGCTCGTGCTTGCCCGTCCAAGGCTGGTAATCACCGAGGAACCCGAGAGGGCGCTCGCCCGGGAACTGGATCGCGTGCATGCGCTGCGCGAGACCGTTGGCAAACGCCGTGAGTTGGGCGATCGAGACTTCGGTGGGGTTGATGACGCGGCCGCCGCGGAACAGGAAGACCGGTTCGCGTCCGGCGAGCGGCTGGGCGAGTTGCTGCGCGCGGAACGAGTAGACGATCGCGTTGTGATCCTTGCGCAGGGACGCGAGATCGACGGGCGGGAGTTCGAGCATCCCGGCGCACGCGCTCAACGCTTCCGCGGCGGTTGAGTTGGTCGAGAGCATCGTCCCTGGGAAGATCAGCGCGAGTCTGTCGCCCACGCGCATCGCGACGCCGTCAACGCCCGGGTTGAGGCGCAGGGACGCGTCAGTGAATGAATCACCCAGCAGGGGGGTGAACCGACCCGCGAACTGGATATCGAGGGTGGCGCGCTTGGCGATATCCCGGAGTTGGTCGTCGCGCGTCGCGTCGCGCTGGGTGGGCGCGCTCTCGATCGCCTGGAGCGCAGCGCCGCGGGCCGCGCCCCACACGAGACTCCCCTCGGGCGAGGACACGGTCGAGCGCCCGAGCACCTTCCCGTTGAGTCGGAGGGTCACGCAGGCGGCGGTCGTGCCGGGCGGGTCGATGGGCTGGGCTTCGGACGGGACCGAGAACCCGGCGCGGATCCATGTGTTGACGGTCCTGTACGCCTCGAGGCACGCGCCGGCGCCCGGGAGCGCCGGGGCCTTGGACTCGACCGCCTGCGCGGGGGCGGCCTCGGACTGGATGGGCGGAGCGTCCTGTGCCGCGACGGCGTGAGTGAGAACGAGCAACGCGAGGCCCGCGAGGAGCGCGGGTGTTGTCGTGGCGAGACGCGTGGCGTTGCGGATGCGCATCGTGGGATTCTCGGGCCTTGAGGAGATGGGGGGTCCGTGTAGAAGTTATTCGCTTGGAAGCGGCGAAAGTCGCGGTATTCTCGGGATGCCGCGCGCCCGGGCGGTTTGGCGCCGGTCTTGAAGATACAGGGTCGTGGGCGGACGAGCCGCCCGCGACAACGAGAGACGAGAGGAACCTGATATGCGGACCTTCGCCGAAATCGTGAGAATGAACGACCATCGCAGGCAGATCGCGATCATCGCCGTTCTGACCTTCATCGCGATGTGCTGAGCGCGGCGGACGGTCTTTCTGCGTGTGTGATTGAGACGGCAAGCGGAACCGTGCAACAACCCGACAGAACGGAACGCCCGCGGGGAGACTCGCGGGCGTTGTTGTTCGGGGAACGAAAAACCCGCGAGGGGTGAACCTCGCGGGCGTGGTGGAATCAGATTGTGCCGACCGAGATCAGAACTTGATCTTGTCGGTGCCCATGGCGCCGTGGTCGTCCATGCCGCCGCGGGTCGGGAGATCGAGGCCGCGATCGGGACGCTCGCGCTTGGCGCCGGGCTCGGAGTCGGTGTCGTCGCCGCCCGTCGAGTCGCCCCACTGGGCGCGCTTGAGGGAGAGGCCGATCTTGCGGTCGCTCATGTCGACGCGCAGGATCTTGACATCGATCTCCTGGCCGGGCTTGACGACATCCAGGGGGTTCTCGACCTTGTGATCGGCGAGTTCCGAGATGTGGAGCAGGCCTTCCAGATCGTCCTCGAGTTCGACGAAGACGCCGAAGTTGGTGATCTTCGTGACCTTGCCGCGAACGACCATGCCGGGCTGGTAGGCGCCGGGGATGGCTTCGTTCCACGGGTCCTCGTGGAGTTGCTTGTGGCCGAGCGAGATGCGCTGACGCTCCTGGTCGACTTCCAGGATGACGCACTGGATCTTGTCGCCCTTCTTGAGCATCTCGTTGGGGTGCGCGACCTTCTTGGTCCACGACAGGTCGGAGACATGGAGGAGGCCGTCGATGCCGGGCTCGATCTCGACGAAGGCGCCGTAGTTCGCGAGGTTGCGGACCGCGCCCTCGATCATGGTGCCGACGGGGTACTTCTCGGCGACGAGTTCCCAGGGGTTGACCTCGGTCTGCTTCATGCCGAGCGAGATCTCCTGCTTGTCCTTGTTGATGTCGAGGACAACCACTTCGACCTCATCCTCGGGCTTGACGAGTTCGGACGGGTGGTTGATGCGACGGGTCCAGGACATCTCGGAGATGTGGACGAGGCCTTCGATGCCGTCCTCGAGGCGGACGAACGCGCCGTAGGAAACGATGTTGACCACGGCTCCCTTGACGCGAGCGCCGACGGGGTACTTGGCCTCGATCTCCTCCCAGGGGGAGGCTTCCTTCTGCTTGAGGCCGAGGGCGATCTTCTCGCGCTCGTGGTCGATGTTGAGGACCTTGACCTCGATCTTGTCGTTGATGCGCACGATCTCGGACGGGTGGTTGACGCGGCCCCACGACATGTCGGTGATGTGGAGCAGGCCGTCGATGCCGCCCAGGTCGACGAACGCGCCGAAGTCGGCGATGTTCTTCACCGTGCCGGTGACGATGTCGCCCTCGGTGAGGGTGCCGAGCAGGCGGGTCTTGGCGGTCTCGCGCTCGGTCTCGATCAACTTGCGGCGAGACACGACGATGTTGCGCCGCTCCTCGTCGATCTTGAGGATCTCGGCGCGGATGTCGCGGCCGATGTAGTCCGCGATGTCGTGCGGGCGACGGATGTCGACCTGCGACGCGGGGAGGAACGCCGGCACGCCGATGTCGACGAGCAGGCCGCCCTTGATCTTGCGCATCACGCGGCCTTCGACGACATCACCCTCTTTGGTGGTCTCGAGGAGGCGCTGCCAGTTGATGATGCGGTCGGCTTTGCGCTTGGAGATCTGGACGAGGCCGCCGTCGCCTTCGAGCGACTCGAGCAGCACCTTGACGGTGTCGCCCGGGCGGACCTCGGAGAGGTCGCTGAACTCTTCCTTGGGGATGAGCCCCTCGGACTTGAGCCCGAGGTCAACGACGACATCGTCGCCCGCGAAGCCGATGATCTTCGCGTCGAGGATGTTGCCCGTGGTGAGGTCCTGCATGCTCTCGGCGAGCAGCGAGTCCATGTCACCGTCGGCCATGTCCTTCCCGAATGCGGATTCGAGCAGGGCAAGTGCTTCGTCGTCGGCGATGCCGAGCGACTTGATCAGCGTTTCATCGATCATGTTGTGCGTGGGTCCTTTCGCCTGCGGCGGCTTCTCCTCGATGCCGTGCCGCTGGCCCCGTTTTGGTCCGGCCGGGACGCCGTACCCCTCTGGGGCGGTTGAGGTCTCTCCGCGTGGGGCGGCGCGACGATCGCGGCGCCTGAGGTCCAGCGGGCCGGAATGGTAGCGGCGGGGCCGGTCGGGACAAACGGAAATATCGCCCATTTGGGGCGGTTTGCCCCCGGTTTGCCCCGGCTTAGCGGGTTCTTTACGCGTCCGGGCCGAGCAGGATCCGCCTGTGAGGGACCGCCAGGGGCGGATCGCCCGCAAGAAGCGCGGCCCGGGACGCTGCCCGGAGGGCGCCGGCAGGGGGGACTACCGGGGCGTACTCGAAGACGGAGAACTCCACGATGCGGCTGCTGGTGACGCGCGTGAACGACTCGCGCTCGGCGAGGTCGCGCGCACGGACGG
>CAYGLT010000008.1:0-2555 GCA_964350875.1 uncultured Phycisphaeraceae bacterium
TGCTCGCGTTCGCTTCTGCCGCGTCCGGCCAGGTCATCCATGTCCCGTCGTACCCCTTCAACGGCGACTCGCCGAATGATTTCTTCGGTGTCTCCGTCAGCGGCGCGGGCGATGTCAACGGCGATGGCTTCGACGACTTCATCGTGGGAACGCCGGGTGACGACAACAACGGCGCAGACTCCGGCAGCGCGTTCGTCTTCCGCAGTGTCGCGCTGCCCGCCGCCTGCCCGGGCGACACCACGGGCGACGATGTCGTCAACTTTGCCGACCTGAACGAAGTGCTCTCCAACTTCGGGCAGCCCTGCCCGCGGTGACCGCAGCCATCGGCAGACCGACAATTCGATTCCGGTCCGCCACTCTCTGAGGGGCTGCGCGGAATCGAAACGCTCCGGCCCTGCCCCGTCACACTAGAAAAACCACCGGGTCTCACCTTCTGCACGATCTGTTCGGTATCGGGAATCCCATCCTGCGCAGTACCTTGGAGCTCGCTTTCCGGCGGCGAGTCGGCTTGACGCTTGACTCTCCATCCACGCCGCACCCCGCGGCCGCACACACCCGGAGATCGAGAGAGCCATGAAGATGCGCACACCAGCAACCGTCGCCGCCCTCGTTGCGCTGGCGGGACTCGCCCCCCAGCGCGCCGACGCCAATGTCGTCGCGGCGCAGTGGGCATCGTCCACATCCTTCAATTACCAGGTCATCTATGTCCCCGACTTCGACCAGCGGCGCAACACCCTGCCGTCCACCGGCTCGAACTACTGCGTCCCGTCGAGTTTCATGAACTGGGCCGCGTACATCGCGCGGCGCGGGCATCCCAGCCAGCCCCCCGGACCGCCTGCGTGGGACTACAACAACATCACCATCAACCTCATCCTGCTCGGCGTCCTTCAGGGCACCGATCCCGACGGCGGGACGGGCCCTTCGGGCGGCGCGTCGGGGGGCGGAGCGTGGCTCTCGGGACGCGCGCTGGTCTTGGCCACCACGGGGAACACCTCGGCGGGATTCCCGCGTCTTTCCACGCTCGCCAACCAGGCGATCAACTCCGGCGCGCTCATCATCCCGCGCGTCGGCTGGTACGACATCTCGAACTTCCCGATCATCGTCCGCAACGGCGGCCACGCCGTCTCGATGGTCAAGGCGCAGCGCTCGGGATCGAGCCAACTCATCGGCATCCACGACCCGGCGTGGACGCCCAACGGCGACACATTCAATACGCAGTCGAACTTCACGCGCAACGAGTATGTCGTGCAGGACATCCAGGTCGTCCCGCTGGGCAACGGGCTCCCCGTCGCGACGACCATGTCGCGCCTCAACGGGTACGGATCGAGCACCACGCACGGGTACATCTACGGCAACTACACCATCCTCCCCTATGTCGTGCTGACGCCCGTGACGAACGGCATCAGTCTCCGGTTGTTGCGCATCAACTTCGCGAACCCCGGGATGCCCGAGAGCGAGACCATCGCCAACCCGCAGGGCCGGCGAATCCGCCGCGGCATGTACGGCATGACCGCGAACGAGATCTTCTACGCGGCCGACGAACTCGCGGGGCCCGGGTGCTCGCTCTTCCTGCACGACCTTGCAGACGACTCCCACACACCGCTCGCGTCGCCGACCGATCCGTTCCACGACATGACCACCTCGCGGTTCGACCGCGTGTACATGCTCGCTGGAAGGACCGTCTATTGCGTCAACCCGAACAACCCGGGCGGCGACTACATCGAAGCGTCCATGACGGTCGACCCGGACATCAAGGCGATGGCCTTCGATGATTCGACCGACGAGATCGTCATGCTCGACGCCCGCTCGCGGCAGATTCACCGCTACCGGCACGACCTGCCCGCGGGTGTCCCGCCGATCATCCAGCAACTCCCGACGAATGTCCCCGCCGGCCCGACGGGAGGCATTGATGTCCGCCCCGGCGACGGCAGCGTCCTCATCGCCACGCAGGCGAGCACCACCGCCGCGCTCCTGCTCCCGGCGATCCAGGCCGGCGACGAGGAGTTCGATGTCGAGTTCATCAGTATCCCCTTCAATGACCAGCCGCTGACCGGCGGCTCGTTCACCGACATGGGCGTGATGCTCGTCGCGGGCGGCGTCGGCTACGAGATGATGAAGGATCCCGACACCGGTCGCTGGGTCCTCGTCGAGGACTCGCCCTTCACCGGGCTCGAGATGGACGGGCCGATGTTCTCGGCGCGCTCACGCACCGATGTCGATCGCGCGACCGAGATGAACCCAGAGAACGCGGACACGCTCCCCGATGATTTCTCGGGCAACACCGGTTTCATCGCCTGCCCGGCCGATGTCAACGGCGACGGGCTCGTCAACTTCACCGACCTCAACGCCGTGCTCACTTCCTTCGGAGAGACCGGCGTCGGCCTGCCCGGCGACACCAACGGCGACGGCGTCGTGGACTTCACCGACCTCAACAATGTGCTGACCAACTTCGGCGAAGACTGCGGCTGACGCGCGACGCGACAACCATTCACAAAGAATCGAAGATGCTCAAACCCTGACACACAGGTTGAGCATCTTTGATTTCGCTATACCCG
>CAYGLT010000008.1:2655-37940 GCA_964350875.1 uncultured Phycisphaeraceae bacterium
GAAGATGCTCAAACCCTGACACACAGGTTGAGCATCTTTGATTTCGCTATACCCGCTCGGTCAGGTGATCCTTCAGCGCCCGGCGCAGCACCTTCCCCGTCGGGCCCTTGGGAAGTTCGTCCATGAACCGCACCGACGCGGGAACCTTGTAGTTCGCGATGCGTTCGCGGCACCACTGGCGCAGTTCCTTCTCGGTCGCCTCGGCCCCTTCGTGCAACTGCACGAACGCGACGGGCACTTCCCCTCGCGCGTCGTCCTTCATCCCGATCACGCCCGACATCGCCACGCTCGGGTGGAGGTTCAGCGCCTCCTCGATCTCGCGGGGGAAGACATTCTCCCCGCCCACGATGAGCATCTCCTTGATGCGCCCGGTGATGTACAGGTAGCCGTCCTCGTCGAAGCGGCCCATGTCGCCCGTGCGGAACCAGCCGTCGGTGTCGAACGCCGCCGCCGTTTCGTCGGGGAGGTTGAGGTAGCGCCCGAAGATGTTGGGCCCCTTCATGCGCACCTCGCCGTCCATGCCGACGGGCAGTTCACGCTCGGAGCCGTCGGGCAGCGTCTCGACGATGCGCTGGCGCACGCCGGGGAGCGGACGGCCCACGCTGAAGGGCCGGTCCTCGTGGGGCCTTCGCCAGTTCGTCACCGGCGCGGTCTCCGTCAGCCCGTACCCCTCGGCGATGTGTTTGTGGAAACGCTCCTCGAAGCGCGACGCGATCGCTTCGGGCAGCGGCTCGCCTCCCGACACCAGAAACTTGATCGACTCGAAGTCGTCGGGCCTCGCGCTCTTCACGCTGAGCAGCGCGCCGTACATCGTGGGGATCGCCACGAACAGCGACGGGCGGTGCTCGCGGATCAGCCGGATGACCTGCGCCGGGATGAACTTCGCGCTGTAGATCACGCGACAGCCAACGGTCAGCGGGAGCAGCGTCAGCACGGTCAGCCCGAACGAGTGGCACTGGGGCAGCACGCCGACGAGCGTGTCCTTCGCGGTGAAGTCCGCCCACTCGACGCACTGCGCGATGTTCGCCGACAGGTTGCGGTGCGTGAGCACGACGCCCTTGGGTTTCCCGCTGGTGGCGCTCGTGTAGAGGATGACGGCGGGCTCGATGTCCGAACCGCCCACGCCGCGCAGGGAAGGCCAGCGCGGGCGGGGCACGCGCTTCATGTTCAGGTCTTCGATCTTGAGGTACTCGACGCCCGTTGGGACCTTCCCGCCCGTGGCGACATAGTCGAGCATGGGCTGGACGGTGACGACGGTGTCCGTGCCGCAATCACGGACGACATGCTGGAGTTCTTCGCGTCGGAGGAGGAAGTTGAGCGGGACGACGGTCTTGCCGAGCATCCAGCCGGCGAGCATGGCCGCCGGGGCGAGCCCGCTCGTGGGGAGCATGATCCCGAGGGTTTCGGTCTTGCAGCGGTCCTCGACGGCGTCGGCGATGTGGCTCGCGGCGATGACGAGTTCCAGGCCCTTCCAGGTCTTGAAGTCGTCGATCGCGACCGTGGAGAGCGGGTGGGACAGCAGGCGGCGGAGGATCGGCCAGTGGAGACTCATCGGGGGCAGAATACCGGGATGGGATACGCGGCGGGGAGTCATGCGATCGTGCTCCCTCCCCTATGCGCAGCATGGGGGAGGGCCGGGGAGGGGGTGACACCATCACGATTCTGGAGAAAGACCCCCTCCTGACCTCCCCCATCTCGCGATGAGGAAGGAAAGCGCCCCCTCCAGCGTCGCCGTCTCGTTGTACGATGCATGCCACGCGCGTCTGTTGCGCATCCCCCGAACCTCGCCTCCGCATGAGAGTCGCCATGAACGCCCCCCGCCGGAACCGGATCGTCCTCGCCCTCGCCTGTGTCGCCCTGGCCGTGCCCGTGGGCTGCGCCTCGTCAACTTCCGGCGACTACTCGGCGTCGGACGATCAGCGTTCGAGCGGCAAGGGATACACCGGCCCCGCCGCCGAGGCGATGATGTCGGAGTACTCCGCCGGTCGCTACAGCGCGGCGTACAGGGCGGCCAAGGACGCGATGGCCGACCTCGAGGGACGCGAGAAGGAGCGGGCGATGCTCATCGCCGGCCTCTCGGCGCAGGCGATGAACCAGACCTCCGACGCCGAGTTCTGGTTCAGGCAGGTGGAGCGTTCGACGGACACGGAGATCGCCGGGCGCGCCCGGGCGGGTATGGGCCTGCTGGCGCTCAACGCGGGCGATTACACCCGTGCCGCGGCGCTGCTCTCGACCGCGTCGGCCCAACTCAAGGGCGACGAGTCGGCCCGCGCGAGCCTGTTCGCAGGGCAGGCGTACGAGAAGATGAACCGCCTCGATCGGGCGCGCACCCAGTACCTCGTGGCCATGGGCCTGGCCGAGACGCCCGCGCTGCGCTCGAATGTGCAGGCGGCGCTCGCGTCGCTGGGCGAGCGCGGGTTCACCGTGCAACTCGGCGCGTTCGCCTCGCGGGCCAACGCGGACCGCGCCGTGCGTCAGTACCGCAACGACGCGGCGTCGCTCAACATGGGCGAGCCGCGCATCGTCGAGAAGCACGGCGTGGGCGCCGCGGGCAACGGCACGCTCTATGTCGTGCAGGTCGGGTCGTACAAAACCCAGCAGGACGCCGACAAGGCCCGTCAGGCCCTCGCGACCGCATTGGGCGAAAGGCAGGGCCCCGCGGGCACACTCCGCCCGTTCGTCGCCCCCGCCTTCGCGTCGGTGAACGAGTAAGCCGATCGAAGGTGCGCAACCTGTGTGTCAGAGTTTGAGCATCTTCGACTGCCGTGCGCACAGGATGTGATCACTCGCGCTCGGGGTGGCCGATGCGCTCGCCTATCGCTTCCAGCGTGGCGCGGTCCTCATCCGAAACTTCCTTCGGCGGGACGATCTTCACCACAGCGTAGAAGTCCCCCCGCTCGCCCTTGGCCGTCTCGACACCCTTCCCTCGGATGCGCAGTTTCGCGCCGCTCGGCGTGCCGGGCGGGATCGTCAGATCGACGCTGCCGTCGCCGGGCGTGCGCACGGCGACCTTGGCGCCGAGCGTCGCCTCCACGATCGAGAGCGGGAGCGTCGCGGTGACATCGTTCCCGCTGCGCTCGTAACGCGGGTGAGGCGCAACGCGGATGCGCAGGAGCAGATCGCCCGACGCGCCCGTGCGTGAGCGCCCGCCCTTGCCGCGCAAGCGCAGCCGGGCAGAATCGTGCACGCCCTTGGGGATGCTGACCTCGATGGTCTCGCCGTCCGGCGTGGTGACATCCCACTTGCCGCCCGTGAGCATGAGGTCGAAAGGAATGATGACTTCCTGCTCGATGTCGTCGGGCGGTTCGGGGCGCTGCGCGGAGGCGCGTCGAGCGCCGGGGCGTGCGCGGCCGCGCGGCGAATCGGGGCGCACGCCGAACATCTCCTCGAAGATGTCGCCGATGTCCTGCTGGTTGAAGGGGTCGCTGTGGGGCGCGCCGCCCGCGTTGGTCCAGGTGTAGGTCTGACCGCCGCCGCGCCGACCTCCCCCACCGCCTCCGGGCCATGCGCCGCCGTAGCCGCCGCCAGCAGCGCCCCCGGTGGCGACATACGCGTCGTGGCCCACCCGGTCGTAGACCTTGCGCTTCTCCTCGTCGGAGAGGATGTCGTAGGCCTCCTGCACCTTGGCGAACTTCTTGGCGGCGTCGGGCGCCTTGTTCATATCCGGGTGCAGTTCGCGCGCGAGACGCCGATGGGCGCTGCGGATCTGGTCCTTGGTCGCGTCGCGGCTCAGGCCGAGGATGGAGTAGTAGTCTTCACTCGCCATGCGTCAGGGAAGGGTACGCGCCAGAGCCCCGGCCGACACGAGGGGTTCGGGAACGCCCCGGAGATCGACGACGAGGCGACCGGCGGGCGTCGCCGAAGCGACGGTCGCGGCGTAGGCGACGAGGTCGATCCGGCCAGCGGGCGGGTTTCTCGGCGCGACGCGCGAGACGCTGTCCGCGTCGGTCCACCGCGCCACGCGGACGCGATCCCCCCACCGGCCCGCGTCGGCGACGGGATCGCCGTCGCGCAACAGGATCGCGGCGGGATCGATGCCCACGCCCAGCGGCGAGCCGGCGTCCGAGTTCGCTCCCTGCGCCTGCGCGAGCGGGAGCGCGTGGTCGGCGAGCGTGACGCCCGCGCGATCGGCGTGGTCGATCAGCCCTCGGATGACGCCCCCGAACAGCGCGAGGCGTTCGCCTTCGAGCGCACGAGGGAACGAGACAGAGACGATCGGTTGTCCGGACGACTCCCGCGCGAGATCGGCGGCAAGGTCGATCGCGCCCGCGCACGCGCCGGCCGCACGATCGGCGTGCTCGGCGCTCGCGTAGTGCTCGGGCGGGATCCAGAGTTCGAGCCCGGCGAACGCGAGTTCCTGCCGTCGCAAGACCGACGCGAGGTCGCGCCGCGACGAGCGATCGAGATCGCGCGGGCGAAGACCGGGTGCGGCGGCGTCGAGGACGACCGCGCGGTAGCCAAGCCGCGCCGCGGCGTCGACGGGCGCGCGGGGCTTGGACGCCTCGGCCGCGAGGAACGCCTTGTCGGTCCTCAGCCCGGCCAGCGCGAGCGCGGGCGGAGCGGAGCGCAGGAAGTCGCGCAGAGGATCGAAAGCGTCGTGACGGGAGGTTCCGGGGATCATCCTCCGTGGTTGTAGGCCGACGCGCGGCCCGAGTCCCTACCATCGCGCGTGAGCAACGCACCCCTCGCGACGAACGGCCGCCTCCTGTGGGCCAACCTCCTCGACCGCGCCTCGCTGGCGCTCTTCGCGCTGCTCGTGGGCACCCTGGGGATGACCGGCGCCGCAGCGGCCATCACCTTCCCCACGATGAGGGACCTGGGACCGACGCTCGGCGCGTATCCCCAATACTTCGGCACGCATTGGAACCTCGCCGCGGGCGAGGTCATGCGCCGCGTCTTCGATGTGTCCGACGGCGTGACGCTCGTCGCCGGGCTGGCCGCGTCGTTGTCGCTCATGCTCGCGTTCGCCCTGCGCGCGAAGTTCTTCAAGCCCACGCTCACCCAGTGGGCGCGCGTTCTGCTCGTGCTGGCGGTGCTGGGCGTGATCGCGTACCAGTCGATCTGGCTGCGCCCCGCTATGAACGAGGAACTCTTCGCGTTCATCGACGCCGCCGCGATGGGCGACGCGCCGACGGCGGACCTGCACCGCGAGAACTTTGCGGCGCTCCACCCGACGGCCAGCCGCACGCTGACCACGCTGTTCATGCTCTCCTTCGCGTCCACGGCGCTCGGGTGCTGGAGCCGGCGCGATGGGTAAGAAGGCCGAACAGGGCGAGATCCCGTTCGACCTGCCTTCGGTCACGGCGAGCGAGAAACGCCGCGCCAAGGCGATCCTCGCGGCCCTTCGCGAACGCTACCCCGACGCGCATTGCGAGTTGAACTACACCACGCCCCACGAACTGCTGATCGCGACGATCCTGAGCGCGCAGTGCACGGATGTCGCGGTGAACAAGGCGACGCCCGCGCTGTTTGAGCGGTTCCCGGCGCCCGCCGACTACGCGGACGCGACGCCCGAGGAGATCGAGCCGTTCGTGAAGACGCTCGGATTCTTCCGGAGCAAGGCGAAGTCGCTCCACGAGTCGATGCGCGACATCGTGAACAACCACGGGGGCGAGGTCCCGCGAACGATGGACGGACTCCTCGCGCTGCGCGGCGTGGCGAGGAAGACCGCGAATGTCGTGCTGGGCAACGCGTTCGGGATCAATGTGGGCGTGGTCGTCGACACGCATGTGTCGCGGCTGTCCCAGCGGTTCGGGCTTGCTCCCGAGGGCGCGTCCGTCCAGCAGATCGAGCGGCGGCTGATGGCGTTGTTCCCTCGCGATTCGTGGACGGACCTGTCGCACCTCCTCATCTTCCACGGCCGGCGGGCGTGCAAAGCGAGGGGCGGCTCGTGCGCCGAGGACGCGATCTGCAAGAAGTATTGTTCCAACGCGAAGGCGAATGCGCCCGCAAAGCGAGCACCGGCGAAGAAGAAGCCGACGACCCGCAAGAAGACGACGAGGAAGGGCTGAGCATGTCGCGCGTCCAGCAGTTGATGAAACTCCACGAGGTCGATCCGACGGATCCGGATGTCGCGTACATGCTCGCGCAGGAGCACGCGAAACGCGACGATCACGACGACGCCGTCGCGTGGTTCGATCGGTGCCTCGCGATCGACGCGCTGTACTGCTACGCGTATTTCCACAAAGCGCGTTCGCTCGAAGCGGCCGGCCGCCTGACCGACGCGCGCGAAACACTGCTGATGGGCATGAAGGCCGCGAACGACGCGGGCGACGCGAAAGCCCAGGGCGAGATCGCCGGGTATCTGGAGTCGCTCGGCGCATGAGCGCGCGGCGTCCGAAGCCGAAGGACGCGCAGGCGGCGTACGACGCGGCCGCGAAGATCCTCGCGCGCGGGCCGTACGGAGCCGAGGGTCTCATCGCGAAACTCGTCTCGCGCGGGTTCGAGGAGCCCATCGCGCGCGAGGGCGTCTCACGCCTCGAAGCCAGCGGGCTGCTCAAGGAACGCCAGTCGGCCGAGGCGATCGTCTATGGGACGACGCGCGACATGCCCGCGGGCGAGGCGCTGATCCGCGCGAAACTCGAGCAGCGCGGCGTGGAGGCGTTCGCCGCCGAAGACGCCGTGCGCGACGCGACACGCGCAACGGACGAGGCCGCCGAAGCGCGCTCGCTCGTCGAGCAGGCCCTCGCGCGGATGCCCGCTCGCCTCGACGACATCGCCAAGGCGCGGCGGCTGCTCGGCCTCCTCGCCCGACGCGGGTTCACCGAGGAGCACGCCCTCGACGCCGTCCGGGCTGCCCTCCCACGCGCGTTCGACGCCGACTGACCCCCTACCCTTCCGCTCACCTTCCCGCTCGCCCCTCGCAGGAGCGCCCCATGCTGGACGCCGACAAGAACTCGCTCGACAGCCGCGGCCTGCCGCCCAACTACCAGTTCCAGGACGACTGGGAGATCACGCCGCGTGATTCGCGCGACGCGCTCAACGGAGCCAACGCGCCGATCCTGCTCGATGTGCGCCTGCCCGACGAACTCGAGACCGCGAGCGTGGACGGGGCCTTGGCGATCCCTCTGCAGGAACTCCCGTCGCGGCTCGACGAACTCGACGATGCGCGCGACAAGCGCATCATCACCATGTGCCACCACGGGCGCCGCTCGCTCCGCGCCGCGAGCATCCTGCGCAACGCCGGGTTCACCGATGTCGTCTCGATGGCCGGGGGCATCGACCTCTGGTCGATCGACATCGACCCGACCATCGCGCGGTACTGATCCGTCCAAAACGCACAACGCCCGACGATTCCTCGCCGGGCGCTGCGCGGTTCTTCACAGCGAAACGGATCAGTCCGGAAGTCGCACGAACAGCAGCACCTTGGGACGGTCCACCGGCGTGCGGACCGTCGAGCGGTCGTACACGGCCAGGAACCGCGCCTCGAAGCGCGGCTGGAGTTCATCGAGGTACTGGCCGATCAGCGTGTCGTCCGGGTTCGGGGTGATGGTCACGGCCTCGATGTCGCGCGGCGCGTACCCGCGCACCTTGAAGTACGCCGTGTACACATCGCTGCGCGCCGTGACGATGTTCGAGACCGCGCGATAGATCGCGAGCCGCTCTTCGACATCGTCGACGCCCTCGAAGGCATCGAGCGCGCCGCCGCCAAGAGGCGTCGGGCGGATCGTCACATCGCCGGTCCCGACATTGGCTTCCTTGCGGACATCGAGCGAATTCACGGCCGTGTCGGTGATGGCCGCGGCGTCGGCGCCGAGCCCGAGGAACGACAGCGCGCCGTCGGGACCGGTCCCGGGGTTGGCCGGATTGCCAGCGTCCCAACGGCCGAGGATCGCCAGTTCGCCGGGCGTCACGAAGCCGCGCGAGAGCGGGTCGCCGCCGAGCGTGAACATGCCCTGCTCGGCGTTCTGATCGACAAAGCGCAGGGCGCTGTCGTTGAACCCGAGCAGACCGGTGATCGCAGCAGGATCGTCGCCGACGCCGCCGAGCGGATCGGCCCAGCGATCGCGGTACGCCATCAACTGCGGAACGCGCCAGTCGGTGGCGGGCGATCCCGCCTGAGACGCCAGCGTGCCGATCGGATCCTGAGGATCGACAAGAGGAAGCATGCGCAGGGTCTTCTGCGCCGCGGTGTTGATGTTCACGCGGCCCTGCACGAGCCGGCTCCCGCCGCGCCAGTCGGGCGTCCAGAGGGGCTCGATGACATCGACCACGCGCAGCGCGAGCGGCACGGCGAGCGCCTCGGGCAGGCCCTCGCGCGGGGTGGCCACGATCGGTCCGAGCGTTCCCACGACGGTGGTGGCGTTCGGCGCCGCGCTGGACGCGAGCACGAAGCGGGTCGGATCGAGCACGCCGATGTAGGGGTTCACGAGCGTGTTGTTCGGCGCATCGCGATAGATCTCGCCATCGGAGCCGAGTTGCTCGCTGATGGTGCGCCATGTGCCGGGACCGAAACGGGTCGGGTCGGCGATGTCCGGGCCGAGCACGGCGCCGTCGGCGTCGAGACCGGCGTGCACATACATGTGCGTGAACGCGCTGAGTTGGAGAATCTCGCTGGCGTAGCGCAGTTCGGTGTTGGGAACGAAGAGTTGGAACGAAGGGAGATCGCCGGCGGCCAGCGTGAAGGCGCCCTTGTCTTCCTCACCGAGCGTGGGCACTTCGCCAACCACGGCCTCGCCTTGCGATGAAGCGACTTCGCCGGGATCGGAACCGAACCCGCTCGAGCCGCCGGTGCTGACAGCCCACTCGGCGAGCAGAGGACTGCCGCTCGAGGCTTGAATCTCGACGCCGTCATTCGCGCTGCGGCGTTCGATCACCCACGCGGGGAAACCGGGATCGACAGTCTGCGTGGCGCGGTGCACCGTACCAACCGTCGACAGCACGCCGGTCACCTTGGCGGGAGGAGTCGCGATGCTCGAATCAAGCCCGAGCGAACCGTTCAACACGACGGGAATGCCGCCGTTCGGACCGTGCGCAATGCGGTCGACAACCAACCGGCCGGCGCCCGGGATGCCGCGACCCGGGCTCGACACATCGTCGTCGATCATGATCAGGCCGACAGCGTCGCCCGGGGCCCAGTTCTGGAACGGCACACCATCGGTAGGCTGCGCAGCCGTCGCGTCGAGCAGACCGCGCACGCCGAGAGATCCCGACACCGGACGCAGATCGTTTGCGTCGATGCGCATTTCCATTTCTGCTCGCCAGGTCGTTTCGTAGTTCTGCATGAAGAACGCGGCCGCGGAATCGCCGTCCTTCCAGTGAATCGCGTAGAACACCACGCGACCGCCGGGCGGGATCGTGGAAATGCTGGGCGCAGGCCAGTCGAAGGTGAGGTAATCGATGTCGCTGTTCGCGATGGCGAGACGGTAATTCTCGATGTTGATCGCCTGCGCCCAAGGGTTGCCGACTTCCCATGTCACGATGGAGCCGATGCGCTCACGATCGTCGGCCGAGTCGATCGTCTCGTCCGCCGCGCTCATCTGCGAGGAATTGGGGTTACCGACCAGGGCGAGGCTGTCGGCGTAGACGGCGACGGTGGAGACCTCGCGCAGGAACGGCTGACGGTCGAGACCGACCAGCGTCACGCCGTTGAGCGGGGCGCCGACATACGCCTCGGGGAGCAGCACATCGCTGGATGCGGAGTTCTCGATGCGCGGGTCAACGACCTGTCCGGCGCCGGCGGCGGCGCGGAGATCACCCCACGAGAAGCCCACGCCCATGCGCACGACGCCGTCGGTGGGAACGGTCGGAGGGAAGGGCAGCGTCGGGGGCGCCGCGATGCCCGCCGCGAAACGGGTCGGGTCGTTGGCGGTCGGGTCGATGTTGTAGGGTTCGGGATGCGTGATGTTGTACAGCCGCGCGACGGTCGGCATGTCTTCGGTCGCGCCGGTCGGGGCGGTGGGCGGGTTGTCCGGGTCGATGCGGTCGTCGTCGGTGGCGTCGAACAGGTTGACGGCCAGCGAGGCGGCGCGGAGGATCGCGTACGCCGCGCCGGGATCTGTCGCGGACGCGCCGCCGGCGATCATGTCGGCATTGAGCGAGAACGCCGGGCCGCGCGTGGCGTTGGTGTCGCCGCCGTAGAAGAACCTCGCCGGGTTGGTCTGGGTGGCGAGTTGCGCGCCGGTGTGGTCGGTCGTGAGGGGCGACATGAGCGGCATGTGCCCGGCCAGCGGCGCGAGGGCCCACGCGAAGGAATCGAACGCGGCGCGCACGAGTTCCTCACGGCGCAGACGGTCGCGCTGGTAGCGCGCTTCGTTCACCGTCCCGACATCGGTCGGGTCGGGCGTGTAGCGCGGGATGTCCGTGAACGAGAGTTTGGTGTTGAACGGACGCTCGAAGATCGGGCGCTCGTTGACCATCGTCGCGTTGAGCACGGGGACGGGGCTGAAGTCGCCCACGCCGCTGACGGTCGTGAGGTGCCTGCGCGTGTCGGAAGCGATGGCGAGGGTCGAGGGGAGGATCTCGGCGACATTCGCGGTGTTGAGCGCGAGGTTGCGCGCCGTGTTGATGTTCTCCTTGGTGCGCATGGGGCCCGAGAGCAACCCGGAACTGTCATCGAGGCGCGTGAAGTCGAAGCGCTGCTCGATCTTGCTGATCGTCGCGCCGTTGTTGAGTCCGAAGAAACTGCGGATCTCGGCCTCGTCGGCGATGGTGTACGGCGCGATGCGCTCGGTGGTCGGCTGGAGCGGCGAGACGCCGAAGTAGCGGTTGGTGATGTACCGCTGGAGCCGCGTGGTGTGCTGGGGCGGCGGATCGTTCCCGTTGAGCCCGAGGATGATGTCCTGGTTCGTGAACATCGTGGCCGGGGTCGCCGATCCGTCCCACGACCAGAGCAGTTCGAGCGGCGCGTACGGCGCCACGGTGAAATCGACCACCGTGCTGGTGAAGCGGTCGAGCGAGAGTTGCTCGATCATGTGCTGGTTGATGGGATTGAGCAGCGTCGAATCGATGCGCGCGGGGAAATAGTTCGAGGACGACGAGCCGGGATCGAAGAGCCGGAGGGTGTACCCGGGGGCCTGCGGATCGCTCCACGGGGAGAGCGTCTGCAGGTCGGGCGCGAGGTGCGCCGTGCGCATCAGGCGGGTGAGATCGACATCCGCCGGGGTGCGCCCGTCGCCCACGATCGTGGCGTTGGCGGGGTCCTGGAACTCCATCGCGGTGTTGACATTGACGAGCGCGGAGTTGTCGACAATGCGGGCCGCGACCACCCAGCGGAGCCCGAGGAGTCCGTCGAGCGCGTCGAGGACCTGCCAGCGCGCGTCGGGGCGGAGGTCGCCGTCGGTGTCGGTGAAGAACCGCTCGTCCGCGTTGGAGTAGAGCGGCGTGTTCGCGGGCACACGGCGATGAAGTTCGTCGAGTTGATGGATCTGGAAGCCGAAGACATCGGTCGCGTAGGGAATCGCGGGATTGCCGATCGAGGTCGAGGAGAGCCCGATCCGGGGCCCGTTGAGCAGCCCGGTGAACTCGTCGAGGCCGTTGGTCCGCTCGGCGAACGAGAGGTTCGCGCCCGGATCGCCGCGGCTGTACCGATCGGCGAAGTCCGAGAGGAAGAACTGACCGAGGTCGGCGTAGCGGCCGTCGTCGCGCACCCAGAGGCCGACGAGGTCGCTGTTGTTCATGCGGAAGTGCCGGTAGGCGCTGCGCAGGTTCGTGAGTTGACCCCAGGTGGTCCACTGAAGGTGGTTCGCGCCGTTGCGCGGCGTCGGGGCGTTGGGATTGACGGGCTCGGTGTTGGCGAGCCACGCGTCGTCACGATACGGCGCGGACGGGAAGAACGAGCCGATGCCCGGCGCGTTGCGGAACAGCGGGATGACCCACGGATCGGTCTCGATGATGGCCGCGGTCTGCTGCTCATCGGGATCGCGGGTGTCGAACGCGCCCGGCGCGGTCTGGGGCACATCGAAGAACTCGCCGTCCTCAAACATGCGCGGCCACACGCGGACATCGTCGGGGCCGACGCGGGCCTGGAACGGGACATCGGGCGTGACGATCTTGTTGCCGAAGAGGTCGGCCGCGAGGAGCGCGCCGATCTCGTCTCGCACGACGCGTGCGGAGGTCTGCAGGTCGACGCCGCGCTCGTATGCGGCGGCGCCGGCGCGGTCGGCGCGCACGACCACCGCGTACGAAACGGCCACGAGTGCGAGCACGGCGAGCACACCGACGGCGACGATGATCGTGCTGCCTCGGCGAGCCCCCCCCAGGGTCGGCGTCGCGTGAATCGGGTGGTGTCGTGTGTCGTAGCGCATGAACAGGTCTCCTCGGCGGGCGAGGGTGGGCGCGATGGTCAGTTCGCGCGATGGGTGATCGGGAAGATGAACTCGTAGGACTTGCCTTCGCGGTTGCGCAACTCGCGGTCGTGGAGCGTGGTGCGCACGCGGATCATGGTCGGTTTGGCCCACGGGCGGCCGTAGTGCCCGTCGGCGAGCGGCTCGCGGAAGCCCCAGATCGCGTAAGCCTCGGGGCCGACCGAGCCGTCCGCCAGCGTGCTGCCTCCCGTGAGGGCGGCGCTGTAGAGCAGCACTTCGTCGAGACGGCGGGTCACATCGGTCGGGTTCGCGATGGAGCCGAGGGTGATGATGTCGTCGTTGAGGATCTCGGGGAAGGTCAGGATGGTGTCGCGCGGCGCAGAGGCGAGGTCCGCCATTCGCGGGTCAGCAAAGCGCACCTTGCCCGACGACGACGCGGGCGAGAAGAGCCAGTCGGCCAGCGTGTTGCGACGGATGATCGACCCGTCGGGAGCGTAGATCGGCGAGATGTCGAACCAGATGACATCGCCCGGGCGATAATCGGCGACGCCGTCGAAGTTCACATCGATGTCGTCGGTCGCGATCGTGCCGTCGGTCCAGGCGATCTCGAAGCGGCTGCACCGCGACGCGATGAGCGACTGAGAGTCGAGCAGGTCCGCCTCCGGACGCTCGCGGAATTCCGGATCGCCCGCGTCGTAGCGGCGTTCGAGGACCTCGCTCGGACGATCGTCCACGAGAGGCCGCGCGAACGCGCCGGCGATCGCGGACTGCACGCCGCGCGCGTTCTGAAGCCGTGCGTCCGCGGGCGGAACGATGCGCTCCCACAGCGGCGCGGAGCGCACTTCCTCGGGCGTGGTGCTCGCGAATGTCGCCAGCGAGTTGGCGAACGCGCCGGCGGAATACGCGCCGGCGTAGTTGATGGGCTGCCCGGCCATCGCGGGCAGTTCGCCCTCGAGCCAGCGGCGGACATCGGTCAGATCTTGATTGATGATGTCGACGCGGCCGGACTGGAGGAATCGCGGTTCCGCGATGCCGATCTCCTCGTTGTCGAGAAGATCGCCGAAGTCGCTGATCTGGGGATACTCGTTCCGCCACGCGGCGAAACGATTGAAGAATTCGCGGTCACGGATGTACGGCGCGAACCAGCGGTCGCCGATGGTCTGCGTCGTGAGCGTGACGGGCAGGGACGCGGACGCCGCGTTCCCGCCGTACAGCAGCGAGGCCTGACGGGCAAGCGACCATCCGGTGGCGTACTCGTTGCGCCCGGTGGCGATCAGCCCGGTCTGCTCGGCGGTCGTCCCGCGCGCGAAGTCGAAGGTGTCGCCCGCGCGCATGCCGAAGTCGCCGTCCGGGATGTTCCGGCGCACGGGGCGGATCGGAAGCCCCGTCAGAGCGTTGAGATCGTTGACGAACTCATCGTCGGGGAGCGGCTTGAGGCCGTGACCCCAGTAGATCCGCGCGTGCGGCGACTCGACGGCGCCAGCCGCGCCCCAGGTCTGTGCGGACACGAAGGCGCCCTCGGCCAGGAAGATCATCTCGTCGAGGCGCGTCGTGATCGCCCGGCTGACGGGGAGGTTCGTGTCGGAGGCACGGACATACGGATCGATCTCGAGGTCCAGGTCGTGCTGACGGTCGTCCTCGGTCAGGAAGATCGCACGCTCGCCGTCCGCCGCGTCGACCATGAAGTTGCGGTCGATGTCCCCGACCTCTCGGAAACGGATCGCGAAGAAGGTTTCCTCGGCGGAGAGGTTGCTCAACGCGTCGAAGTCGTCGCGGAGTTGCTTCTCGAGCACGCGCGCCGCGGCGTCGAGTTGCACGGACGACACGCCCGTGCTCGACAGATCGCCGACGCTGCGGAACAGCACGCCCACGGACGCCGTGAGGATCGCCGCAGCCCCGACGGCGACGACGAGTTCGGGGAGCGTGAACGCCCGGCGGGAGCGGTTCGAGCGACGGGTTGGCGTGCGAGGCTGCTGCATAATTACTGCACATCCAGTGTCTGGTACAGCACGGGTCGGAGTTCCCAGCGGGACATCACGCCTTCGGCGTCGACGACCTCGACCTCGCGCCGGAGCGTGAACACGCGGAAGATGTCGATCTCGGAGTTGTTCACCGAGTTCGCGGCCATGGAGCGCCCGAGGACGCGCGGCGTATCGCTGAGATAGGCACGCTGCTCGTCGGCCACGGTGAGCACCCGCGAGACGGTCACCGGGTCGTCGGCGCCGTACAGGTTGATCTCGCTGCCCGGCGGCGGGTTCAGTTGACCGCCAACGATCACGATGTCGCCCTCGACGAGGGCGAAGTCGTCGTTGGCGCCCCATGTCATGTAGTACTCGCGGCGAGTCTCGTCGTAGACGAGTTTGTAATCGTTGGACACCCTGAGCAGGCCGTTCGTGGCGAGCGGCCCGGTGTTGATCGGATTCTCGGGCGGAACAAAGTCCCCCGTGCGATCAAGAGGATTGACGGTGTACGCGAGCGTGACGAACTGTGAGCGACCGCGCGGGGTGATCCTGTACATCGCCGTCGCGCCGACGGTGGCTCGGCGGCCCGAGGGGCGAGTGTCGTCGGGCACTGTCACCAGACGCTCGCTCAGGCCGAGCAGACGGTCCCCTCGGTGCGCGTAGCGCACGCGGATCGAGGAGATCCACTCGACGCCCGGGGTGAGGACATCGGTCATGTCGAACGAGTCGATGCCCGCAAGCGAGGTGTACGCCGAGCCGGTCGGGCGTTCGGCGTAGAAGAACCTGACCTGCGGCTCGCCGGGCACCGCGTCGCGCGGGAGTTGGTACGAGACGCCCGCTTCGGATTCGCTCGCGAGTTGGTCGTTCGAGACGAGCGGGACGAGGGCGAGATCGGACGCGGCGAACGCGAGAGACTCGGCGCCGGTGTTGACATTGGACTTCCAGAACTCGATCTCGACCGTGCCCATCGCGGCGCGGGTGTGAGGCAGACGCACGATCTGCGAGTTGGCGTAGAGCGAACTCCCTGCGGGATCGGTCGATGAAAAGGTGGGAGTGCCGGGATTGTTCGTCGCGGGTTGGTAGAGCGCCCCGGTGAAGACCGCCGGATTCGAGAAGATCTCGGCCTCGACCTTCGGGGACACGAAGTAGCGGCCGCGGAGCAGGTTGATCGTCCCGCGGGGGTTGACCGAGAGCGAAGGATCCTCGTCGCCGTAGTACGAGAAGGTCGGGTACCACACGCCGCGCACGAGGGGCTCGCCGAAGACCGGGTCGCTGTACGGCGTGCCGACTCCGTCCTTCCATTCGCCGATGGGACCGACGCGGCCCTCCATCGCGCCGAGCAGACCCTGGGCCTGACCGACAGCGCGGGTGAGTTCGGAAGCGCGGGTCTGCTGGGAAGCGACGCCCGCGAACAGCGCGAAGAGACCGATCGAGCCCAGACCGATGATGAACACGGCCAGGAGCACTTCGATGAGGGTGAAGGCGTTGCGCGTGTTCATTGCGCCACCCTCCTCATCGCTTCGCCCGTCGAACGGTTGAAGGTGATGATCTCGGCGTTGCTGTCGATCCAGCGGCTGATGCGGTGGATCATGCTCGTCGGAGCGCTGCTCGGGTTCTCGGTGTTGTCGACAAAGTCCTGATCGATGTACGCTCGCTTCGGATCGGTGGCGGCGAGGAGATCGGGCACCGAATCGTTGCCGAGGGCCTGATCCGTCGACCGCTCGGGGACAACGAGCCAGGGCGCACCGATGCCCGTGTCGTCGCCGAGCCTCGCGAGATCCACGACCGCGATCATGTCGACGGAGCGGATCTGCGCCTCGCGGTTGACGGCGTACTTCACGCCGCTCGACTGGTTCTCCTGGAACTCGAAGTTCTCGGGGTCGAAGAGCGTGGGGCTCTCAACGATGTTGGGCGTGATGTCGAAGAGGTCCGTGGGGGCTTCGAACTCGAGGTACGCGTCGAGGAGGTTGGCGCCGGTGCCGAGTTCCACGGAGGGGAGAATCGCGCCCTTCTCGTCGAAGCGGACGAAGAAGGTTTCGGCGTAGCGTGCGGCCTCGCGCCAGTCGGCGAGATCGGGGTCGTCCTCGATCTCCGACCACTTGTCATCATCGATGAACATGCGCGCGTCGTTGCGCGGGAAGATCCAGAATCGATCGGTGACATCGAGGAATCCCGGGTCCTGACGGAACGCCTCGTTGCGGTACCACCCGATCTCGTCGTTCTCGCACTGAGGCACGAACGAGGCCGAGAGCGCGAGGCCGTAGACGCCGAACCCCTTGGGCAGGGTGATGGCCGCCTGCCCCGGGACGGGCCTGAAGATGAACGCGGTCTGGTTGCACACCGACTCGGCGGCGCGGGTGAGGGCGCCGGCGGAGCGCTCGCGCTCGACGATCAGCAGCGTGGTGCGCTCCGTCTGCGGATCGAAGAGGAACGCGACGGCGGTCTGCCTGCCGTTCATGGCCTCCGAGCGGGCGAGGGAGAGCGCTGCGGTCACGCGGTTGACGGCGGCCGAGTAGTTGGCGGACTCGATGATCCGCCCGAACGCGGGAACGATGGCCACGAGCGAGATCGCGATGACCGAGATGACCACGAGCACTTCAACGAGCGTGAAGGCGGGTCGTCGAGGTGGCGGGTTGGAGCGTGCACACAACATACTCACTGCTCCTCCGGGTTCTTCTGGAGATCCGCGTTGTCGGAGATGAACGCGGGACGGACTTCGTACGAGGTGATGTTGTCGTCGAGCGCGTCCCGAAAGAACTGCACAACGCGGTCGCTGTCGTCGAACGGCTTGTTGCCGGCTTCGATGCCCTGACGGAGTTGGAAGGGCAGGTCCTGGATCGTGCCGTACACGCCGTCGGCGCCCGCGGAGAGGAAGTACGGGCGGTTGTTCTGGCAATAGCCGTACAACTGCTGCGCGCGCTGGTTGGCGGGATGGACATAGAGGATGTGACGCTCGTACGGGCGCGCGGCGTTGCCCCACGCGTCGAGGACGGCGGTCAGGTCGAAGGGATTGCCGTCCATGTCCTGTCCGAAGACCTGCGCAAGGCGCGAGGGCGGCATCTGCCCGAGAGCGTTGTCGATCTCGCTCAGGCCGCGCGCCTGGTAGAGGAACATCGAACTCGAGGGTCGGATCGAGAACTTGTTGGCCGAGGAGTCCTCGTACACGGGCACGATGTCGGCGTCGTTGCCGGTGAGATTGTTCGAATCGCCGTAGAACGCGCGGGTGCGTTCGAGATCGGAGTCCGTGGGCCCGTCCGCGACGCCTTCCCACAACTCGATGAACTCGTTGTTGATGTCGGGCGGGATGTTGCCCTGGCGTTCCTGGATGTAGGTCTCGAGCATGCCGTCGAGGCCGGTGATGACCTGTTCGGTGACGGCTTCCTTGCGCGAATCGAGGAGTCGCGGGCCGACGGCCAGCGTGATGGCGGCCAGGAGCACGATGACGCCGATCACGATCAGGAGTTCGATGAGCGTGAACGCGGCGCGCCGTGATGTGCGGGGGGTGGGGATGATCACGGCATGGCCCTCTGGTTGTCCTCGATGGCGCGCAGGACGGTCTTGGTGTCTTCCGCGGTCAGGCCGCGGAAGTCGCGACCGAAGAGAAGGTCGTCCTGGGGGACTTCTTCGCGGCGGCGTTCGCCCCACCGCCCGTCGGGCCCGGCGGAAAGGAACGCGCAGGGCTTTCCGATGAGCGCGGGGTCGATGAGAGGTTCGCTGGAGTTCGGCGCAGCGCCGAACTCGACGAGCGAGTCGGCGGACAGCAGTTCGAGCGGCGCATCGACCAGAGTCGGCAGACGGGCCGAATCGGAGGTCACCGACTCGGTGCGCTCGCGCTCGGGCCAGTCCTTGTAGTACCGGATGGGTGTATCGAACCGATCGACGATGACCGAGAACTGCATCATGTCGACCGTGGCCTGCGAGAGCGGCGGGGCCATGGTCGTGCGATAGGTGAAGTCCGTGAGGCGGACGGTGCGTACCTGTGTCTCGCCGATCTTCGGATCGACATAGGGGCCGTAGACGCGGCCCGCGAAGGTCGGCTTGTGATTGCGCCGGCTGACTGCGCCGCCCCACGAGCGATCGGGGCCGGGGTTGCGGATGCCGAGCCCGTCCGCGCCGTCGTTGCGATTGCCGTAGTTCGGATCGGTGTCGGTCGAGAGCCAACTGGGAACGGGCGTGAGCGCCGAGTCGGACTGTTCGGGGGCGAGCGACCCGACGCCGAGCAGGTAGACCGCGGGCGTGGCGACGCTGTGCCAGCGGAAGTCCGCCAACTCGTCGTAGCGTTCGGCCGCGCTGCGCGCGCTGTCGGTGTGGTCGGGAGTGTTCATCTCCCAGGGCAGATCGGGATCGGGGGCCAGGAGCGGCGGGTAGTACCGGAAGTCCTGATAGAACGCTTCGGAGCCGTCGGAGAGCGTGCGGAGCAGCGCCTGATTGGACGATGTGCGCGCCCCGCCCAGCACGAGCGAACTCGCGGGGATCAGGATCCCGAGGAGGATCACGATAATGGTCACCACGACGAGGAGTTCGACGAGCGTGAACGCGCGGGCCGTGATGGAGCGGCGATCGTTCGTCACTTGGAGAGGCCCTCGATCATCGAGATCATCGGCATGAACATGGCGACGACGATCGTGCCGACGATGCCGCCCAGGACGATGACCATGAGCGGTTCGAGCAGCGACACGAGCGAACTGACCGCGACATCGACCTCTTCGTCGTAGTTGTCGGCGATCTTCATGAGCATGGAGTCGAGGTCGCCCGTCTCTTCGCCGACATCGATCATGTTGACGACGATGGCGTCGCAGGTCTTGCTCTGCCGGAGCGGCTCGGCGAACGACTCGCCCTCGCGGATCGAATCGTGCACCTTGTTGAGCGCCCGCTCGTAGATCCAGTTGCCGCATGTATCGCGGGTGATGAGGATCGCTTCGAGGATGGGCACGCCCGCACTGATGAGCGTTCCGAGGGTTCGGGTGAACCGGGCGACGGTGCTCTTGCGGACGAGTTTGCCGAAGATGGGCGAGTACGCGAGCGCGACATCGGTGCTTGCGCGGCCCGGCTTGGTCATGCGGATGAGTTTGAAGAAGAAGAAGATGGCGAACGGCGCGATGAATACCCAGACGGCGCCCGGGACCTTCTGCCCGTCCATGTTGCCCGCGATCCAGGTCGAGATGTTGATCAGGGTGCGGGTGATCTGGGGGAGTTCGACATCGAAGTCCGCGAAGATTTCTTCGAACTTCGGGATGATGAAGTACATGATGAAGGTCACGATGGCCGCGGCCACGATGATGACGGCGGCGGGATAGATCATCGCGCCGAGGATCTTGCGCTTGAGGCGCTGCGCCTTCTCCATGAAGTCGGCGAGTCGCTGGAGGATGACATCCAGCACGCCGCCCACTTCGCCGGCGGCGACCATCTTGCAATACAGGCGGTTGAACGCGCGGGGGTTCTTGGCCATCGCGTCGGACAGCGAGGCGCCGCCCTCGACCTCTTCGACCACGCTCTGGAGCACGGCCTTGAGTTTGCCGGGCTTCTGCTGGTTCTCGAGGATCTGCAGTGAGCGCAGGAGCGGGAGGCCCGCGTCCTGCAGCGTGGACAACTGGCGGGTGAAGGTGGTGAGCTGCTTCCCGTTGACGCGGCCGATGCTGACGCCGCCGCCCTTCTTCTTTTTCTTGGCGGGCTTCTTCTTGCCCTTGGTCTCGGCGCCGCCGCCCGGTGCGCCGGCGGTCTTCTTGACCTTCTGCTCGCGCACGGAGGTCGGGAACAATCCCTGCAACTTAATGCGCTGGATCGCTTCCTCGCCGGTGCCGGCTTCGATCGTCCCCTTCTGGGGTTGGCCCTGCGCGTTGAGCGCTTCGTACTGGAAGGTGCCCATTGAGAGAATCCTGTTTCGGAGGCGCGGCGTGCTTGCCGCGCTGGGGCTGTCGATCGGGTTTACGCGTCGCTGAGGGTTTCGCGGACGACCTCGTCAATGGTGGTCTGCCCGTTGTACAGAGCGGAGAGTCCGGATTCGCGAAGGGTGCGCATGCCCTTCCGGCGCGCCTCGGCGCGAACGGCGGCGGTGCTCGCCTGGTTCATCACCATCTCGCGGAGTTCGTCGTCGATGACGAGGATCTCGAAGAGGCCCATGCGCCCTCGGTAGCCGGAGCCGTTGCAGTTGTCGCACCCGCGGCCGCGATAGAACGACCGGCCGCGAACATCTTCGGGGCGCAACTCGAGTTCCATGAGTTGCTCCTCGGACGGCGTGAACTGCTCCTTGCACTTGGGGCAGATCGTGCGCACGAGGCGCTGCGCGACGATGGCTTCGAGGGTCGCGGTGAGAAGGAACGGCTCGAGGCCGAGGTCGAGGAGACGCACGATCGACGACGGCGCGTCGTTGGTGTGCAAGGTGCTGAACACGAGGTGGCCCGTGAGCGACGCCTGCACGGCGATCTGCGCCGTTTCGAGGTCGCGGATCTCGCCGACGAGGATCACATCGGGGTCCTGACGAAGGAACGAGCGGAGCGCCTTGGCGAAGGTCAGTTCGACCTCGGGGTTGACCTGCACCTGGCAAAGCCCGTCGATGTCGTACTCGACGGGGTCTTCGGCGGTGAGGATCTTCACCTCGGGGCTGTTGAGCGTGGCCAGCGCCGCGTAGAGCGTGGTCGTCTTGCCCGACCCGGTCGGCCCGGTGACGATCACGATGCCGTTGGGCTTCTCGATCAGGCGGCTGACGAGTTTGAAGTCCTCCGGAGAAAACCCGACGCGGTCGAGCGAGAGTTCGACATTTCCGCGGTCGAGCACACGCATAACGACCGACTCGCCGTACATCGTCGGGAGGACGCTGACGCGGAGGTCGACCGGATTGCCCGCGACCTGCAGTTCGATGCGGCCGTCCTGCGGGAGGCGACGCTCGGCGATGTCGAGGTTCGCCATGACCTTGACGCGGCTGGTGATCGCCGGGCCGAGATGCTTGGGCGGCGGGACCATCTCGTAGAGGACGCCGTCGATGCGGTAGCGCATCTTGAACTCGTCCTCGAACGGCTCAAAGTGGATGTCCGACGCGCGGTCCTTGATGGCCTGCATCAGCACCAGATTGAGGAGTTTGATGATCTTGTTGTCTTCGGCGGCTTCGAGGACCGCGTCGAGGTCGATCGACGCGCCGCGCCCCGCGAGCGAGGCGAACTTGTCGTCGCCGGCCATCGCGGTCACGACATCCGTGACCGACTCCGTTCGGCTGAAGTGCTTCTTGAGGAGGCGCTCCACATCGGCCGGGTCAGCGACATACGCCGTGACATTGAACCCCATCAGCAGCCGCAGGTCGTCCACGGCGCGGAAGTTGTTCGGGTCCTTGAGGGCGATCTCGATCTTGCGGCCCTTCTCCTGGAAGGAGATCGGGACAACCTGATACGACTGGGCCGTCTCGGCCGGGATGGACTCGACGACCGGGGCGTCGAGCGACTCGACCCCGGAAAGGTCGTAGAAGGCCAGGCCCTGCTGGCCGGCGAGGGCCTCGAGGACATCGGTCTTGGAGACATACCCGAGTTCGACGAGGATCTCCCCGATCTTCGCCTTCTTGGTCTTCTGGATATCGATGGCCTCTTGAACCTGCTCGCGGGTCACCTTGCCCATCTTCGTGAGCACGCGACCGAGCTTGCGGTTCTTCAGTTCAGCCGGGTTGATCTGAGATGCTTGCTGTGACATAAGAGGCCTTGGCCCTCTGGCCAGAGTCCGAGATCTCGTCGCCCGGGGCACGGGCTCCGACATCCCCTATTCGGGAGTCTACCCGATGCAGATGCGTCTGCAAAGGGTGTTTAGTCGCATCAGAACGATACGACACGAGTATTTCGATATCTAAAACGCCCCTCGTTCGGGGCGATGAGCAGGTCCGGGAACGCGAGCGGCGGCTCAGTCGCCGGCCTCGACATGCACCTCGTCCAGTTCCTCGCGGCCGACGAGTTTGCCCGCCTTGTGGACACGCTCGGTGAGGTCGCCGGGGTTCTTGGACTTGTCGATCATGTCTTCCGCCGAGATCATGCCGCGGCTGAAGAGCGACCACAGGTGCTCGTCCAGCAACTGCATGCCGAACTTCTTTCCGGTCTGGATGGACGAGTCGATACGGAAGGACTTGTTCTCGCGGATCAGGTTCTGGATGGCCGGGGTGACCACCAGGAACTCGTAGGCGGCGACCATGCCCTTGGTGTCCACCCGCTTCAGGAGTTGCTGGGACAGCACCGACACCAGCGAGGTGCTCAACTGGATGCGGATCTGGTTCTGCTGGGACACCGGGAAGGCGTCCACCACGCGGTCGATGGTCTTGGCGGCGCCCGTCGTGTGAAGGGTGCCGAACACCAAGTGACCCGTTTCCGCCGCCCGGATTGCGGACTCAATCGTCTCGAGGTCTCGCATTTCACCGACGAGGATCACATCGGGGTCCTGACGGAGGGCGCGACGGAGGCCCTCGGAGAAGGTCGGGACATCGTTGTGGATCTCACGCTGGTTCACCACCGACTTCTTGTGGTGGTGGTAATACTCGATGGGGTCTTCCAGCGTGATGATGTGCCGGTCCATCGTCTCGTTGATGTAGTCGATCATCGTCGCCAGCGAGGTCGTCTTGCCCGAACCGGTCGGGCCGGTGACGAGGAACAGCCCACGCGGGCGGCGGATCAGCGCCCGGCAGATCTCGGGCAGGCCGATCTGGTCGAACGAGAGGAGTTTGTTCGGGATCAGGCGGCAGACGATGGCGAGGTCGCCGCGCTGGCGGAACACCGACACACGGAAGCGGGCCGCGTCGCCGTAGGCGAAACCGAAGTCGGTGCCGCCCACTTCCTGGATCTCCTGCTGGTTCTTCTCCGGGGTGATCGACTTCATGAGCGCGACCATGTCGTCGCTGTCGAGCACCTTGGTCTGGAGGTTGCGCATCGCGCTGTGCAGGCGGAGCGTTGGCGGGCGGCCGACGGTCAGGTGAAGGTCGCTCGCGCTGAGCTTCACAACGGTGTCGAGCAGTCGGTCAATCTGTACGGTTGCCATCCTCGTCCTCGTCTCTCGCTGAGTGCGTGCCCGCAAGGACGCGGGCGACGCCGAGTGTGTGATTCGTGCCTGTCCATCCCGTCGCGCCGGATCAGACCTCGACGGTCTCCTCCATGTCCACGCCGGTCTGGGCGAACTTCGCGATCTCGCCCGGCGTGGTGAAGCCCTTCAGGATCTTGCGCTTGCCGTCGTCGAGCAGAGTCTTCATCCCGTTCGCGATCGCGGTGCGGCGAAGTTCGGCTACCGGGGCCTGCTTGAAGGTCATGTCGCGCAACTGCTGGTTCATCGACATCATCTCGAAGATCGCGCGGCGCCCGCGGAAGCCCGTGTTGTTGCACTTCGAACATCCCACCGGCTTGTACACGCGGCCGGCGGCCTCGTCCTTCGTCAACCCGACGAGGGACAGGTACTTCGGGTCCGGGTCGTTGTCGACCTGCTTGCAGTCCTTGCACAACACGCGCACGAGACGCTGCGCCAGCACCGCCTGGATCGACGACGCGACCAGGAACGGCTTCACGCCCATGTCGATAAGGCGAGTCATCGCGCTGGGCGCGTCGTTGGTGTGCAGCGTGCTGAACACGAGGTGACCGGTGAGCGCCGCCTGAATAGCGACTTCCGCGACTTCCTTGTCTCGGATCTCGCCCACCAGGATGATGTTCGGCGCCTGGCGGAGCATCGCGCGGAGGATGTTCTGGAAGGTCAGCCCGATGCTCTCGCGAACCTGGCACTGGTTGATGCCCGCGAACGCGTATTCGATCGGGTCCTCCGCGGTGATGATCTTCTTGTCGGGCCGGTTCAGCAGGTCGAGCGCCGTGTACAGCGTCGTGGTCTTGCCCGAACCGGTCGGCCCGGTCACGAGGAAGATGCCGTTGGGCCGCCGGATCACGCGGTTGAAGATCTCGAGCGTTTCCTCTTCGAAACCGAGGTTCTCGAGGCCGATGCGCACGGAATCGGGGCGGAGAATACGAAGCACGATCGACTCGCCGTGATAGATCGGGCAAGCCGACACACGGAAGTCGATGAACGCGTCGTCGATCGGCAGTTTGATGCGGCCGTCCTGCGGGATGCGTTTCTCGGCGATGTTGACGCCCGCCATCAGTTTGAGGCGGGTGAGCACCGCGTTCTGCATGCGCTTGGGCAGGTTGTCGCGCTCGACACACACGCCGTCGATGCGGTACCGGATCCGCACGCGGTCCATCATCGGCTCGATGTGGATATCCGACGCGCGGTTCTGGACCGCCTCGATGATCATGCGGTTGCAGAGTTTGATGATCGGCGCGTCGGGCTGCGCGTCGCGGTCGATCGAGGCGTCGATGGACTTGTCGAGCGACTTGTCGATCGATGCGGTGATCAGCGAGCCGCCGGTGGCGTTCTGGAGCGCTGAGGTCGCGCTGTCGCCCCCCTTGCCCGCGTCGAGGATCTCGCGGATCTGCCCCTTGGCGCCGATCACCGGATCGATCTCCGCGCTCAGGCGGAAGCGGAGCATGTCCATCAACTCGAGGTTCATCGGGTCGCTGATGACGAGTTTCAGGCGCCCGTTCTTCTTCTCGATCGGGAGGATCAGGTGCTTGCGCTGGAGGTCCTCGGGCACGAGCGTCTTGTCGATCTTGTCGGCGTTGCCCTTGTCGCCGAGGTCGAAGTACGGCATCCCGAACTGGTGCGCGAGCGCCTTGGCGACCTGCTCCTCCTTGACGACGCCCTGCTCGACCAGCGCCTCGCCGATCCGCTTGTTCGCCGCTTTGGCGGTCTTGGCGACCTTCTCGACCTCGTCCGCCTGGGCCATACCCCACGCGACCAGGATCTCACCGAGTTTCTTCCGCGATCGTGCCATCTGTTCTCTCTAAGGCGTTGCCGTACAAAGAGTCGTTCGATCCCAGAATACGGCGCCAGCGTCGAGGCTGCGGCCACGCACGCTGTTGCCGGCTGGGCTTGTCACGGTAGCCGCTTTGCTCTCTCGCGTCGTCGGGACACCCTGATGATGGGGAGCGTGTTCCGGACCCCATGCGGCCCTATCCTCTCGCCCGCGATGAACAAACGCGCCACCAAACTGCTCATCACCGCCGGCCCCACCCACGAGCCGATCGACGCGGTTCGATTCATCGGTAATCGTTCCTCAGGACGGCTCGGCATGGCGCTGGCCGATCGGGCGGCCGCACGCGGCGTGGACACAACGATCCTGCTCGGCCCAACGCCGCTGGAGCCCTCCCATACGGGCGTTCGGGTGGTTCGGTTCCAGACCACCGCCGACCTGCAGGACGCCCTTGCGCGGCATGTCCCCGAGTGCGACACGCTCATCATGGCCGCCGCCGTCGCCGACTACCGCCCCCTGCCCGACGCCGCCGCGGGCCTGGGCGGCTCCGCGACCGGCAAAGTCCGCCGCGAGAAGCGCAACATCACCATCGAACTCGAGCCCACGCCCGACCTGCTCGCAGGAGTCAGCGAGTCCGTCCGCGCGGCCGGTGGCGAGCAGCGGCTCATCGGCTTCGCGCTCGAACCTCGCGAGGGATTGCTCGAAGTCGCCAAACGCAAACTCGAGCGTAAGGGATGCCACGCGATCGTGGCGAACCCGCTCGAGACGATGGACGCCGCGAACATCGAGGCCTGGCTGGTCTGGAAAGACGGCCGCGTCGACGGCACCGAAGGCGTCATTGACAAGACCGCGTTCGCGGATTGGTTGCTCGACCGCGTGCTGGCGTGACGGACCGGTTCAGGGCGCTTCAGCGCCGAAGTGGTTCAGCACCAGGTTGAGATCCGTGAAGTCTACGACACCGTCCAGGTTCAGGTCGGGTCCGCCTGAGGTTGTCCCAATCGCGGTGAGCAGAAGGTTGATGTCCGCGAAGTTCACGATGCCGTCCGCGTTCGCGTCGCCTTCCACGCCGGGGACAAACAAGGAAACCCAGGCGCTCGGTTGGAAGTCGTTCGTCATATCTGCGGTCAGCGTGGCGTCTCCGAACTCTTCGGAGAACACCACGGATCCGGTGGCGCCGATCAGCCCGGAGTCATTGATCGCGACATCGGCTGACGTCGCACCGTGGAAGCGGACGACTTGGCGCAATTCGCCGTCGGAGTTGAAACGCGCCACGACGCTGCCGCCCGAATCCGAACCGAAGTCCACGGTGGGACCGGAATCGCTCCCGATCACTCCGTGCTCAACAGCGGAGAGGACGATGATTCCCTCAGCGTTGACATCCATGCCGGTCACTTCGCAGCGTTCGCACCCGGACCGAGCCCACACGACCTCGCCGTCCGAAGTGTACTTGACGAGGTAGGAGCCACGGCCCACGACGGTGTGACCTCCAAACTCCATCGCGATGGTCGTAGGCGTGTGGTCAGCCATAGCGCCGCTGATGTAGACATTCCCGTCGGCGTCCGTCCCGATGTCCGCAGACTCAAGGTCGCGTGTGCCCACCTGATGACCGACCTTGGCCCATTCGAAGGAACCGTCCGCACCGGAATACTTCGCGAGAAAGACATCCTCGGTCCCAATCGCTTGCTCGACGACGGTTGGTGAGAATTCGGCTTCAGAAGTGAACTCTCCCGAAACGAACACATCGCCGTTCTGGTCGACCGCAACGCCGCGCGGAATCTGATTTCCTGCGCCTCCTACTCGGACGCCCCAGAGCACCGAGCCATCGGGCGAGAGTTTGACAAGAAACCCGTCGCGATCAGTGGCGTTGAGCAGGCTGAACGAGGGGCCGAGCAGGAAGTCCGTCGTAAAGAAACCGGACAGATAGATGTTGCCCGCGGCGTCGGTGGCGACAGCGTGCGCCCTGCTTTGGCTTACGCCGGTGGCGGGCGGGGTCGCCTGCGTCGCCCATAGGAACTCGCCGTTCGCGCTCAGTCGCGTGACCCATATCTTGAAGTTGGTCCCCGAGACCAGCGTGTGCGACCCGAACTGTATCGTGCCGTCAAAGAAGCCGACCATCGCCGCGCCGCCGTCGGGCATGACCGCAATATCACCGATCCGATTCAGTTCAGCGCCGACGACTGCTCCTGTGAGCATTTTTGCAAACACCGGCGTTCCATCGGCCGCGTATTTGGCGACATAGCCCCGGTGCGACCCGATGAGCACAATGTCGGGAGGCATCACAGTAGAGGCCCATGTGGAGCCGGCGAAGAACCGATCCCCACTCTCCGTCACCGCAATGGCCACGCCGTTTGCGCCGGAAGGCAACGAGTGGATCGGGAACGCATCGATCGGTTCGAGGCCCAGACCTCCAGCATACGAAGCCGACGACGCTGCCAACACGGCCAAGGTTGCGGTGTGAGTCAGTTTCATGGGAATGTTCTCCGGAGATGGACAGGGATATCGCGAATCGCGGCGTCACGATCCTCGATGAGTGCCCGCCGTCAATATACAGAAAGTCTCAGGATTCCGACATCCCAAATCCGGAAAGAACAATATTAAGGTCGGTAAAGTTCACGGCCCCGTCGCCATTCGCGTCGCCGGGGGTCATTCCGGGCTCACCCATCGCTCCGAAATTGCTCAGCACCAGGTTCAGGTCCGTGAAGTTCACCACGCCGTCGTCGTTGAGGTCGCCGGGCAGGTCGCTCGCCGGCGCTGGGAGCGTTGCGAACCACGCGTCCGGCGCCCCTCCATTCAGGATGATGTCGCCGAAGTCGGCCGTGCCCGTGAACTCGCCGCACGCGGCGACGGCGCCCGCTTCGTTGATCGCGACGCCGTACGCGTAGTCAGCGTTGAAGCCGCCCGAACCGGCGCGAACGGCGCAGCGCAGGCCGCCGTCGGAATCAAAGGTCGCCACAAACGCGTCGAACGACCCGGCGGATGTGAGCGACTTCGTCATGCCGAAGGCCGCATCGCCGAACACCGCCGTGCCGCCGAACCAACCGCTCACAGCAAGATCGCCGCTCGTCGTCGAATCAAGCGCGAGCCCCTGCACGAAGTTCAGCGATGTCCCCGCGTTCTGCGCCCACGACAGTTCGCCGCCGGCGCTGTACTTCGCGAGGAACATGTCGTCGTTGTTCTGGGCGACAAGCGTGGTCGCATCGAAGGTGATGCTGTTGCGGAAGAACCCCGTGATGTACGCGCTCCCCGTGTTGTCCACGCCCACACCGACGCCCCGGTCCGTGCTGCTGCTGCCCGCCGCGCGGACCCACTCGAGCGATCCGTCGGCGCCGTCAAACTTCGCAAGAAAGACATCCGACGAGCCGTTGCTTGTCACCGTCACGCCCGGCGCGAACTCCGCGGTGTTCTGGAACCGCCCCACGACGAACACCCCCCCGCTCGCGTCGACGGCCATCCCCTCCGCGGAGTCGAACCCCGTTCCGCCCGCGCGGACCGCCCACAACAGATCACCCGTGGGCGAGTACTTCGCGAGGAAAACATCCGCGTTGCCGGCGCTCACGAGGTTCGTGCCCGGAGCGAAGTCGGCCGTGCCGTTGAAATAGCCAGCCATGTACGCGTTGCCCTGCGCATCCACGCCGACACCGCGCGCCTCTTCGAGGTTCGAACTCCCCGCGCGGCGGGCCCAGACGAACGCGCCGTTCGAGTCGATCTTCCCGATCCACGCGTCGAGCCCGCCCGCGTACGAGAGCGAGTCCGACCCGAACTGCACCGTGCGCGCGAAGTACCCGCCCGCGATCGCGCCCCCGTCGGGCGTGAGCGCCGCGTCGTTCGTGCCGTCGAAGTCCGCCCCGCCCGTCGTCGCGAGGTACTCGAGCGACCCGTCCGCCGCGTACTTCGCGACATACAGGTCTTCGATGCCCGCGGCCGTGCGCTGGACACCGGGCGCGAAGGTCGCCGTCGCGGCGAACGAGCCCGCCACCAGCCGCGCGCCGTCATCGCCGAGATCGATCTCAAACGCGAAGTCGGGCTTTCCCGAACCGATCCGCTGCGCGGAATCGAAGGTGCATGGATCGCCGGCGAGGGCCGAAGACGCGTGAAGCGACGCGGCCGCCGTGAGGAACGACATCAGTGCTCGGTGCATGCGGGAACTCTCGTATCGGGATGCCGGCGTCTCAGTTCGTCGCGCCGAAGTTTGCCAGGACAGTGTTCAGGTCGGTGAAGTCCACATCGCCATCGTTGTCAACATCCGCCGGGTTGAACCCGGGTGCGCCGGTCGCCCCGAAGGACCCGAGCACGCCGTTGAGGTCGGTGAAGTTCACGACGCCGTCGCCGTTGATGTCACCCGAGAGCGATGCGCATCCGAGCAGAACGATGCGGACATCATCGACGGCAGCCTCGGACACGGAGGGAGAACCCGCGTCCGCCGCGACGAACCGCACGCGCATCGTGCTCGTTGGAGTGAGGTAGTCAGCGACGCGGATCTGCCGCGGCGTCCACACGCGCGTGTCCTCGGTGACCGAATCGACGAGCGTCCAACTCGAACCGCCGTCATTCGAGAGGAATGTGCGGAGGTAATCGCTCCCGCCCGATCCGTTGGAGCCGAGCCAGCGTGAGTAACTCAGGAACGCCTCGCCCGACGCGCTCGCGGCGTCGAAGAGGGGCGAGGTGAAGGTCGTCGCGCCGCCGTCGATGTCTTCCGCGCCGTCGCCCGCGCCGGGCGCCGAGAACCCGGTGTAGAAACACTCGCCTCCCGAGCCGTTGGGATCGCCCGACGAGGGCTGGTAGTTCGTGGCATTCGGCACGCCGCGCACCCAGACGCCGGTTGTGGCGGCGTCGCCCGTCGCGCCGACGGTCCAGCCGAGGTCGGAAGCGAAGTCGTCTTCGAGCGCGATGGCTGCGTCGAACGCCGTGAGCGAGAGCGGCGACGACGCGCCCTCGACGGGAAATGTCTGTGTCCCCGTCGCTGTGACGATCTCGAAGTAGTACTCAACCGATTGCCCGCACACCGCCGGTGGGAACGCGCCGGTCGCGACATTCATCGCGCCGAACGAGAGCGGAGCGCTCGAGAACGGACCGGTCGCACCCACGCGATAGCGGAGTGCGCTCGCGGACTCGTTGATGTCCGTGCCGCGCGTGGGGGTTGCGCCGATCGACACTTCCGCGCCGCTCGCCGCGTCCACATACGCCGGTTCGCGGAGCGAGTTGAAGTAGATATCGTTCGCGGCGAACTCCGTGAGCACGAGCACGGCGGGGAAGATCTCCTCGCCGGTCGGAACGATCTGATCGGGCGGAATCACAAATCCGCCCTGCCCCGCCGTCGCGGGGCGGAGTTCGAAGGTCCAGCCGAACGCGCCGAGTTCGCCGTACGACCAGTCGGGCGCCGTGCCGCTCGCGATGTAGAGCGTTGAGCCGGCGGGACCCGCCGTATACACGCGGCCGTGCACGCCCGCGATGGCGTCCTGCAACGACGCGTTGAGGCTGTCGAACGCCGCGGCGTCGTCGGTGGGATCTTCGGTCCAGCCCCACGGGCTGAGGATGAGTTCGGAGTAGCAGTGCAGGTCAACATGCGCACGAACGGTCGGGATCGATTCGATGAAGTTCGCGAGGGCCGCAGATTCCGGTTCGCTGAACGGCGCGACGCCGCGGTACAACTCGCTGCTGCCGAAGTTGTCCGAGCCGCCGTTCAGGCCCCAGCCGACCGAGAAGTTCCGGTTCGTGTCGACGCCGATCGTGCCGCCGCCGTTGTTGCGCCGGTTCTTCCGCCACAAGCGCTCGACATCCCAGGTCCAGACATACCCGTCGGGGTTGACGATCGGGACGATGTACACATCCACGGCGTCGAGCGCGGAAGTCACCGCGCCGTCAACGCCGTAGCCCTCCAGCAGTTCGTTCGCGAGGTAGAGCGCGGTCGTGCCGGCGATCCATTCGCGGGCGTGCTGCATCGCGCTGAACACCACGGCGGGCTTCTGCGACGGGCCGTTGTCGCCGCTGATCTTCACGCCGAAGATCTCGCGTCCCTCGAGCGACTGCCCGACCGACACGCGCGTCGCACGGCCGGGATGCGCGAGTTGCAGATCGTTGACGAACTGGCTCATGTCCTCGTAGCGGTGGTACGACTCGAAGTAGTCGGCCCCGCCGCGCGGCGCGAGCAGCGACGCACGCTCGGCGTCCACCAGCGACTGCACATTCGGGACGACGACATCGAACGCGATGCCGCTGTTCTCGAGATCGCGGAGTTGGTCCGGGGTCACGCGGTACTCGCGCAGGCCGACGCCGCCCCGGTGCGACCACATGTCGGCGCCCAGGTCGCGCATGAACTCGACCTGCTTCTCGGTGTCGAGCCGCACCTGCACGACCTTGTCCCCGTCGTACCGGACGAGGCCGAGCGCGCCCTGCGCGAACGACACGGACGCGGTCGAGGCCGCGAGCAACAACGCAACAACTTTGGACTGGCGCACTATGGGGTACTCCGCTGGGGTCCGGCGATCGGGGCCGGGAACCGAGGATTCGCTACCCATCGAATCTACAGGCAAAGCGAGGGTCGCGGAAGCGGAGACCCCGAAAAAGCCCGGGGAAGTCCCGAGATCACCACCTCCGGACGCTCAGTGCCCGAATCTGCGGAGCGTCGCGTCAACCTGGGCGAGATAGCCACCCCCGAACAGCCGGACATGCACGAGCAGCGGGTACAGGTTGTAAACCTCGCGGCGGACCTCGAAGAACCCGGGACGGAGCGGCCGAGTCGACGCGTACGCCTCGAAGAACTCGTCGGTGAAAGTTCCGAAAAGCGTGCCGAAGGCGAGTTCGATCTCCGCGTGCCCGAAGTACACCGCCGGGTCGATGAACGCCGCGACGCTGCCGTCGCGCACGAGGATGTTGCCCGCCCACGCGTCGCCATGGAGCAGCGAGGGCGCGTCGGGCTCATCAATCAGTTCGGGCAAGCGCTCGCGCGCGAAGCCCTCGACACGATGCGAGAGATGTTCGGGCGCCATGCCGGCGCGCACCGCTTCGCGCGCCATGTCGATCAATCGCCGCTCGGCGAAGAACTCGACCCACGACTCCGCCCACGCGTTGCGCTGCGCGAGCCCTCCTATCAGCGTGTCGTGATCAAAGCCGAACCTGCTTGCGTTCGGTCCGCCCGGCGTCACGGCGTGCAGCGCCGCAAGCAAGTCGCCCGCGTCGGCCTGTTCGCTCGCGCGCGGCGTGATCGTCCCGTCGTTGGGTACGAACTCCATGATGAGCAGCGACGGCTCCGCGTGCACGACGCGCGGGACGGGCAGTTCGCTGTGCTCCGCGAGAAAGCGCAGCATGTCGGCCTCGACAGCCAGCGACACGCCGCCCGCTTTGACCACGAGCGCTTCGCCGTTCGTGAATTGCGCAAGTCGGACATCGTCGACGCAGCCGCCCGCGAGCCGCGAGAGCGATCGCGGCGCCCGACCGATTGCGCGCTCGATGCGCGCTTCGAGCGTCATCGCGAGGTGTTGCCCGCTTCGAGCATCTCGCGCACGCGTGCGAGCAGACCCTCGCAGCCCGACTCGACCAGGTCGAGCACGAGATCGAAACCGTCGTCGCCGTAGTACGGGTCGGGGACTTCGCGCGTGGACGCGGCCGGCTCCGCGAAGTCGAGGAGCAGGTGGACCTTCTCGCGCAGACTCGCCGGCGCGATCGCGTGGAGGTTGCGAAGATTGTCAGAGTCCATCGCGAGGATCAGATCGAAGTGATGGAAGTCGTTGAGCGACACCTGCCGCGCACGCTGGGTGGAGAGGTCGTACCCCCTCTTCGCCGCGGCCGCCTGCGAACGCCTGTCGGGCGCTTCGCCAGCGTGCCAACCGCCGGTGCCGGCCGAATCGACGAACACGCGGCCTTCGAGATTTTCGCGCGCGAGCATGGCGCGGAACACGCCCTCCGCTGTCGGAGAGCGGCAGATGTTCCCCATGCAGACGAACAAAACGCGCGCGTCGCTGGTTGGTGGCGGTGTCACACGATCAGGATAGCAACCGGCGCGCTCACCCGATCTTCGCGAGCACGGAACTCTCCCTGGGCATGATGCGCACGATCGGTCCGGCCGGGGCCATCCCTCCCCACGCGTTGACGCGCGGTTCGACGGCGCCCGGCGTGGTCAGGCTGGTGTCGGCCTCGACCCCCAGCGTGGCCGGGTGCAGGCGCAGTCCGGGCGACGAGTCGGGCTCCCCGCCGTACCCAAGCGCGGCGGCGAGACGGTCGATCACAACATCGAGCACCTCGTCGCGAACGCATTGCTTCGCGGCGAGGGAAATAGTCAATCGGTCCGCGTCGCCGAGCGGCGCGCGCACGCGTGTAGGTCCGGTATTCTCGGTCATCTCTCTACTCCGAATTGGCGAGACGAACGCGTGCCCCCGCGGGCGGCGTCCGTTCGTCGAGGGCGGCTTCCTCCAAGCGGCCGTCGAGTCAGAGATATCGGCTCAGAGCCCGCGCCGATTGAACCGAATCTGCACGAATTCGCAAACCCGTCAAAAGCCACGGCACAAAGAGAAAACGCCCGCGAGGATGGCTCGCGGGCGCGGTGTGGATGGCGTGTTGGCTGTGCGTTGATCGTTCGCGCGATCAGTTGCCGTACTTCACGGAGCAGCCGTAGGGCTTGGTCTCCGGAGTGGTCACGGTCTCGCCCGCGAGGACCTCGTTGAGGGCCTGCTCGACGAAGTTCACATCGCCCAGTGTGGTCGCGCTCGGGTTGTTGTCGATGGCGCCCTGGTACTTCAGGGTCCCGTCCTTATCGATGATGTACATGTGCGGCGTGGTCTTCGCGCCGTACATGCGGCCCACATCGCCCGACTCGTCGAGCAGGATGGGGTACGAGATGTTCCACTCGGACTTGATCTTCTTGTTGAGTTCGAGGCCCGCGCCCTGCTTGCCGGGAGCGCCCGAGTTGATGGCGACCCACACGACCTCATCGCCGACGAACTCGTTGGAGAGGTCGGCCATCGTGCTGTTCTTCGAGTGATGCTTCACGACGAAGGGGCAGCCCGGGTTGAACCATTCGAGCACGACAACCTTGCCCGCGAAGTCGGACAGGTTGTGCGTCTTGCCGTCGGTGTCGGTCAGGGTGAAGCCGGGGGCCTTCTCTCCGACCTTGGCGACCTGCTTGCCGTCGGGACCCGCGGTGGCGGCGGCGCCGAGGAACGCGGCGCTCGAGAGTGCGGCGATGGTCATGACACCGGCGAACGAGTTCAGTGACATCATCTGAGACTACCTCCGTGGGCGATGGATCGGCGGCGCTTACTCGACGCCCGTTGCGCACTGCGCGTGCGCGCCTGAACCGATCCTCGCGTCCGTGCCGCGTACAAGCGGCGGTGATTCGATCCTTGGTGTACCCGCCGCGGCCATGACGGACGCAGCGGACGGTGAATTCCAGAAACGATACCCCTTACTTGGGGGCTGGGGCTTGCACTTCATAAAACGCGGCCTGGCCCGAACGGTTCCGGATTTCGAGCACCCCCCGGACGATGTCCGCGTTCCGTACGGCGTCGCGGTAGGCAAATCGCAGGGTGTCGCCCCTGGCGATCCCGTCCCGCAAGGCGTTGACGGGGCGAAGGTTCTCCCCGGCTTCGGGGAAGAAGATCATCGTTTCCGCTTCTTCTGCCTCGTTTGCGGTGAACACGAGCGTCGTGCCGTCCCACTTCCAGCAGACGGCGTCGGCGGCGGGCTTGGGGAGTCGGGAGGTGAACTCAACCGCCCGGCCGTGCCAATCAGACGAAATCCGATCCGGGGTGGTGAGCCGCATCGACTGTTCGCCGGGAATGCACGCTTCCTGGCAGACGAGGAACTCGATGTCGGCGCGGATGCCCTCCACCGCACCCGAGATAGGCACGATGAGCGTCACCTCGTTCTCGTAGATGTAATCCAGCAGGCCGCCCGAGTGTTCGTAGCGCGTCGGGGAGGGCCAGAGAATCTCGCCCGCCGTAACGCCGTCGGGCAGGCTCAATTCGAGCATGATCGGCATGCCCGTGTCGCCGTTGTTCTTCCAGTACAGGTGCCAGCCCGGATCGATCGTGAAAGTGAATGCGAGGCCCTGGGTGCTCCGCCCGGGGATCTCGGGCAGGTACATCCACGCGACATCCACCACCTCGTTCCCGTCCTCCGGGACCGCCGCGGAATCGAAAGGCGAGACCGCCATGCTGTCCTTGCCTTTCTGCGCGAGGGCGTCGGAGCCGAGGAATGCCGTCGAGAGAGCGGCCGCGACCACCATCGCCCGGGGCAACGCGAAGCGGACGGGTTTCGGAGTGTGCGGGTCGGTCA
>CAYGLT010000008.1:38040-51281 GCA_964350875.1 uncultured Phycisphaeraceae bacterium
ACCATCGCCCGGGGCAACGCGAAGCGGACGGGTTTCGGAGTGTGCGGGTCGGTCATGGGACTCGATTCCTGAGGGTGTCGCGGCGCGACAACGGCGGGGGCTTCCGGTAAGGTACCGGCATGATTCGAAACCTCTTTGACCCCGCCGTTGCCCGAGTGTTCCCCGGCCGCGCCTCGCGAGCCGTCTTCCCCCTTCTGGCCCTCCTGGTGGCCGCCCTGATGCTCCCGGCGTGCCGGGCGTCCATCAGCGACAAGTCGATCAAGCGGATCGATGTCGCCAACGCCGCCCGCGCGGCGGACGGCAAGGCCGCCTTCGTCGATGTCCGCCCCGCGGAAGAGTTCGCCGAGGGCCACATTCCCGGCGCCCTGAACATCCGACTGGCCGATATCCCAGAGGACGGCATGGTCCCCGCACTCCGCTCGAAGGGTCGCATCATCGTCTACGGCCAGAACCCCGGCAGTTCCGTCGCCATGGCGTTCGTGAAGCAACTCCTGGCGTCGCGTCACTACGACCGGGTCGAATGGTTCGAAGGCGGCTACGACGCCTGGCGCGCGGCGGGCGGGACCATCCAGCGCGGGAACTGAACGCACCACGCGAAGGCCGCACACCCGGGCCGATCGCATCACGGCTCTCTCGAAGGGAATCGCAGGCATGGACGCCTTCGTCATCCACGGCGGAAGAAAGCTCGACGGACGCATCCGCGTCAACGGCAGCAAGAACGCGGCCCTGCCGCTGATGGCGGCGTCGCTGCTCACCGATCAACCGATCACGCTGCGCGATGTGCCCGCGCTCGCGGACATCGCGAACATGCAGCGTCTCCTCGCCGAACTGGGCGTAGAGACCAGCCGCGACGCCGACGACGCCTCGCGCATGAGCCTGCACGCGACCGACGAGTCGGCGAGCCACGCCCGGTACGAGATCGTGCGCACGATGCGCGCGAGCATCTGCTCGCTCGGCCCGATGCTCGCCCGGCGCGGCGCGGCGCGGATCTCCATGCCCGGCGGCTGCGCGATCGGCGACCGGCCCGTCGACCTCCACCTGCGCGGCATGCAGGCGCTCGGCGCCGAGATCACCCTCGACTCGGGCGACATCGTCGCCACCGCGCCGCGCAACGCGCGCGGCAAGCGCCGGCTCAAGGGCGCACGCGTCTTCCTCGGCGGGCCGTTCGGCTCGACCGTGCTCGGGACCGCCAATGTGATGTGCGGCGCCGTGCTCGCGGAAGGCAGGACCATCATCGAGTGCGCCGCGTGCGAGCCGGAGATCGTCGATCTCGCGACGCTGCTCCGCGCGATGGGCGCACAGATCGAGGGCGCGGGCTCGCCGCGAATCACGATCGAAGGCGTCGAGTCGCTCACCGGCGCCGATCACCGCGTGATGGCCGACCGCATCGAGGCGGGGACCTACATGATCGCGGCCGCGATCACGGGCGGGCGTGTGACGCTCGAGAACTGCCCGCTGGACGCGCTTGCCGCCGCCGTCGACCGTCTCGAAGAGGCGGGCGTGACGATCCTCGAACACCCGGGGCCCGACCGACTGCGCGCGAAGTGCGAGGTCCGCGTGAACGGACCGCTCTCGCCCACGCAGGTCGTCACCCAGCCCCATCCCGGCTTCCCGACCGATCTCCAGGCGCAGATGATGGCGCTGCTCTGCCTCGCGAAGGGCAACAGCGTCGTCACCGAGAAGATCTACCCCGACCGCTTCCTGCATGTCGCCGAGTTCGCGCGCATGGGCGCGCAGACCATCCGCCAGGGCGCCACCGTGGTGGTGTCGGGTGTGCCGCGTCTCGTCGGCGCGCCGGTGATGGCGAGCGACCTCCGCGCGTCGGCCGGGCTGGTGCTCGCGGGAATGGCCGCCGAAGGACGAACGGTGATCAATCGCGTGTACCACCTCGACCGGGGCTACGAGGAAATGGAAACGCGCCTCGCAGCCCTCGGCGCTTCGATCGCCCGCGTGGACGAGAAGGACGCGCTGACCGAGACCGCTATTCCGACCGCCACCCCCGCGAACAACCTCGCGTTCGGCGGCTGAGCCGGCGGATCAGTCCTCGCCGAACTTGTCGTCAACGAGTTTTTTGAGTTCGGCGATCGCGTTCTCGCAGCCCTCGCCCTCGGCGATGATCTCGAGTTGCGTGCCCTTCGTGGCCGCGAGCATCATCATCTGCATGATCGACTTGCCGTCGACCTGCTGATCGCCCTTCTTCACGAAGACCGTGCAGGGCATGGTGGCGGCGATCTCGACGAACGACATCGCCGGCCGGGCGTGCAGCCCGAGCCGGTTGCTGATCGTCACAATGGCGGTGGCCCGACTGGACACGCGCATCGCCCTGCGCGGAGTGATCACGCGAGCGCCGGGGCGCGGCCCGCGCGGCCCCGCCGTCCGGCGACACTGTTGTCAGGCGGTGAACTGCCGCCCGTCCGCCTCCGCGAGCAGCGAGATGACCTCGTCCTTGCTCGTGGCCTGACGGAGGAACCGGCGGAAGGTGTCCATGCTGAGGTTCTTGAAGATGACCTCCATCGCGCGGAGGTGATCCTCGTGCTTGTTCGCCGGGCTGACGAGCAGGAACACGGTGTAGACCGGCTGCTTGTCGAGCGAGTTGAAGTCAACGCCGCGCTGGGAGAGCCCGATCGCGAGGCTGACCCGCTCGGCCTGGGGGTGACGCACATGGGGCACCGCAACGCCCTTGCCGAAACCGGTGGAGCCGCGTCGCTCGCGTTCGATGATGGCGTTGAAAACGCCGTCGCGGTGGGACGCCTCGATCGCGCCGGATTCCACGAGGGAATCGACCAGTTCCCCCACCACCGCGTCGCGGTCGGTGTTGGAGAGTTCGGTGATGACGGCGTCGGCGACGACGATCTCGCTCAGCTTCATGGACGAGGCAACTCCAGGGTCGATCGTGGCCGCGTCACGGGCGGCCAGAGGGGGATGCTACGCACGGTCCCGGCGGGAGGGCGTACGCGGGTCAGTGGTGGGACTTGATGCGTTCCTTGAAGTCGTGGAGTTGGCGGGCCAGTTTGTCCCCGGCCTCGTCGATGCAGGCGTAGATGTCCTGCCCACGCGCGTTGGCGACCATGTTGTCGTGCCCGACGACGGCCGCGATGATCTCGGCGTGGAATTCGCCCCGCTCCACCGTCTCGAGGACGACCTCGAACTCCTGCACCCCGTTGAAGTACTTCAGCAGTTTCTCGCACCGCTTCTCGGAGTATTCCTGGATCGCCGGGGTGAGCTCCATTCGCCGGCAGCTTACTTCAGTCCTCATTGGGCGCCTTTCGGGGCTTGGGTAGGGTGATGTCCGCCCGGTCGTCCGTGTCCGTGGGGTCCGGCCGGGCCTCGGCACCATCGTATTCCGAACCGGCCAGCCGTGCCCGTTCCGCGGCCCCGTTCTTGGCCGGCCGCGTCTCGCGCTCCTCTCGGGTGTCCCCGATGCCCTTCTGATGTTCCGGGACCAGCACGCCGCCCGAAACCACGAAGCGGAGCGCCTCGTCGATGGTCAGCGGCGCGTCGATCACATCGTCCTTGGGCACGATGATCGTGTACCCGGTGAACGGCGTGGGGCTGCTCGGGATGAACACCGTCACACACTCCCCGATCACATCCTCGATGGCGCGGATCGCGCCGCCCGTGTGCAGGCCGATCGTCCAGATCCCCTTGCGCGGGTATTGCACGAGCACGACGCGCTTGAACTGGATCTTCTGGTCCCCGCCGAACAGGAACTCGACGATCTGCTTGATGTGGGGGTAGACCTGCTTGATGCCGGGCACGCGCACCATCAACCGCTCGACACGGTCGTACAGACGCTTGCCCACGAAGTTCCCCACCAGCACGCCGGCGAGATAGAACAGGATGATGGCGACGAAGAGCCCGATGAAGCGCAGGTACCACCGCTCGTTCCACCAGACGCGGAAGTTCTCGGCGCGCGCCCGTGTGCGGAGTTGCTCCGCGCTCATGGCCGGGAGCGCCTGACGCGCTCGCTCCTCACGGAGCACCTGAATGCGGTTCTCCGGCACGGTGAACCACTCGGGCAGATCGTTGTGGTTCATCACGCGCGGCGCGATCTCGATGATCGCCTGACGGATCCCCGCGTTGATCGGCTCGGCCACCCGCTTGTCCACGAACCCGTACGCGGCCCAGAGAAGCCAGAAGGTCAGCACCGAGGGCAGCAGGATCGCGAGCCCTCGGAAGAACCGGAATCGGAAGTCAGCGAGGAATGTGCGGTTGGGGTTCTTGGACATACATCCGCCGAGGGATCGGCCGCTCGTGAGGTCGCTCGTTGTTCGGAAAGATGGCACGCCCCGTTCGCGCCAGTGTACGGTCAGCGGAGGCGGTCCGCCATGCCGCGCGACGCCCGCTCGTCGAACGGAACGATCGTGACCGGGACAGTCAGTTCCAGTCGCCCGCGACGGATCTCCACCTCTACGCGAGAGCCCTCGGCTTTCCCGTCGAGCATCTGAATCGCCTCGGCGACCGTGCGAACCGGCGCCCCGTCGATCGACAGGATCACATCCCGCACGCGCAGCGAATCCGGCCCGGCGCCCCGCCCCGCGAACACCCCGGCGACGCGCGGCCCTTCCTGATCGCTCTCCACCAGGTCCACGCCCAGCGAGGGCACGCCGTCCTCGAAACGCTCGGCCACGAACTCCTGACGCACAAGCCAGTCGCGCCACGCCCGCTGATTCGTCGCCGCGTCCTCGCCCGTCACGATCTCGAACGCCTCGATGCCGGTCGGCTCTTCGTCGAACCCCCGCTCGTACGCCGCCATCCACGCGCGGAGGTTCCCCGTGTCGTACAGCCACAGCGCCGCGGCGTAGGCCTGCGAGTACATCGCCAGCGGGCGAATCGTGACGAACTGCGTTCCATCGAGGGTGAAGAACCGATCCCATTGCGTCAGCCGATGCGGTTCGGCCAGCCGCCGCGCGATATTGATCCGCCAGTTCGGCGCGGTCGAGAGCGATCCGTCCGGCCTTTCGTCGAGCCGCTCGACCAACGACGCGATCCCCTCCTGCACCCAGAACGCGTGACGCTGGCCCTCGCGCATCATCCTCCGATGGTGGAGCACATGCACGAACTCGTGGCGCAGACTCGGCCCAAGGTCGCGCGAGACGAGCCGGCGCTGGTCGTGGTCGTAGATGCCGCCCACGCCCTCGAAGGGGATGAAGACGCGGAAGTGCTGCTTGGTCGGCAGGATCACGAGCGTCCACGGGAACGGCCGATCGGCCGGCGCCGCGGTGTCGAAGAGTTCATCGTTCACGAACCGCGCCGCCTTGCGGATCTCCTCGTGCGCCGCGGCCGTCGCTTCCGGGCCGAACGACGACAGGATGTGAATGCGCAGATCGTCGTCGCGGATGTGGATGTAGTCGTTGCCGAGCGATTCCTTGGCCGCCTTGAGGTCCGTGTCGCCCCGGATATCGAGGATGCGCTTCCAGCCCTGCACGACGGTGCGCACCGTGTCCGACCCGCGCAGCGCGATGAGGTCCGGATCGCGCAGCATCTGATCAAAGTCCACGAATCCCACGCCGATCGCGCTGCGCAGCGCGGCCTCCGCGGCCTCAGTCTCCCCCGCGCTCACGCGAACGCACGCGAGGTTGTACCACGACACATGATCGGTCGGGTCGATCGCGACAATCTGCTCGAGGATCGGCCGCGCCTCCGTTCGGTTGTTCTCGGCGAGGAGTTCGGCGGCGCGGCGGCGGGCTTCGGCGATGTCCATCGCCTCGGGCGCGGCGGACGACCGAACGCACACGCTCAACGCGAGCAGAATCACCACGAGTTGGATGGCCGCCCGTGTCACGCGTTCAGATTCGCGGCGGATCGCTTCAGGATCCGCGTTCTCTGCCCTTCCGTCACCACGCGGCCTTCAAGAAGGGCCGTGATCGCTTCGGGGTACGCGCGCGTCTCAAGTTCGAACACACGGGCGGCGAGCGTCTCGGGCGTGTCGTCATCGCGGACCTCGCAGGCGCGCTGGAGCACGATCGGGCCCGCGTCGTACCGCTCGTCGCACAGGTGCACCGTGCACCCGGTGATGCGGCATCCGTGCTGGATCACCGCGCGGTGCACGCGGTCGCCGTACATCCCCGGTCCGCCGAACGCGGGCAGCAGCGCGGGATGGATGTTCACGATGCGCCCTTCGAAGCCGTCCGGCACATGCACGAGTTTGAGGTACCCGGCGAGCACCGCCCACTCAACGCCGTGCGCACGGAACAACTCGGCGAGCCTGTCGGCGGGAATCACGCCCGGCTCGATGATCACGGGGATACCCCGATCGCGCGCGCGCTGCGCGCCCAGACATTCCTTCGACGCGATCACCAGCGTGATACGCGCGGGCACTTCGCCCGCGTCGATACGCTCGCACAGGTTGACCAGTGTGCGGCCCGACCCGGAGAGCATCACCGCGATCGGGCTTGCCTCCCGGCTCATGGACGCTCCAGAGGAAGGGTCACGGTGCGCAACTCGTCCTCACGGTTGCGCAGAACAACCTCGAGCACCGGATCGCCGCGTGCATCGAGCGCCGTCGCGACGGTATCGGTGAATGTTTCGTAGTCATCGATCGCGCGGCCGTTGATGCTGACGACGAGATCGTCGGTGTTGATCCCGGCGTCCGCGGCGGGTGAGCCGTCACGGACCTCGAACAAGATGCCGCCCTGACGCAGACTCAGCGCACGAACGCCCGCGCGTGAAAGCGCCGCGAGGGCGGCGTCCATGCGTTCGATATCAGCGTTCTCCCGCGCGAGTGTGTCCTGGGGGTCTTCGTCCTCCGGAACAGCCACGAGTTGACTGTTGCCCGCGACGACTGCGGCGCCGATCTCGACGGGTAGGTCGAGTTCGTCCCAACCGTCGGCGTTCGCGCGCACAACGCGCACCAGCACGCTGTTCCCCGGCCTGACCGAACCGATCTTCGCACGAAGAACGGCCATGTCGGGGATGCGCTCGCCGTTGACGGCGATGATGATGTCGCCGATCTGGAGGCCCGCGCGCGACGCGGGCTGATCGTCGAGAACATTTCTCACATACACGCCCGAGCCGCGGAAACCCTCGGGCAGTTCGTCGCGTGCGACGCCCGCGGTGTCAGTCAGCCCGATGCCCAGGTACCCCTTCACCACGACGCCCGTCTCGATGAGTTGGCCCGCGACCGATTCGATCGTGTCGAGCGGGATAGCGAAACCGATGCCCGCGTTCTGGCCTGGCCGATCGACGCTCGCGTTCGGGTTCTCGGCGGAAACGATGGCCGTGTTCATGCCGATCACGCGGCCCTGCACATCAACGAGCGGGCCGCCCGAGTTGCCGGGATTCACCGCGGCGTCGGTCTGGATGAAGTTGGTGTAGCCGTTCTGCCCGGTCACGCCGAACGCGTTGCGCCCGATCGCGGAGACGATCCCCTCGCTCATCGAGAAACGGAAGCCGAACGGCGAGCCGAACGCGTACACGCGCTGGCCCTGCGCCACTCGCGCGTCCGTCGCTCGGGCGAGCGGGAAGACCCCGGCGGCGGGGTCGACCTTCAGCACGCCGACATCGGTCGGGTTGTCCAGACCGACGAACTCGGCGGCCACCGTATACCCGTCGGAGAACTGGACCGTGAAGCGATCGGCGCCGCGGATCACATGCGCGTTGGTGATGATGTAGCCGTTGTCGTCGAACACCCAGCCCGAGCCCGACGAGGGCGCCACCCGACGCCCGCGCCTCAGCGTATAGGCGTCGATGTGCACCACGCTGGGCTCGACCACTTCCGCGAGGTTCGCCACCGCGTCGCTGAACCGCGCGAGGATGTCGTCCTCGCTCAGACGCTGCTGCGCCAGCGCGACGCGAGCCTGCGTCTGCGCGACCTGCATGGAGCGGATCGCCGTCGGAGCGGCGGCAATCGTCGCGATGATCACGAGCAGGACGACGAGCGCCGGGGCAATGCTGACGATCCTTCGCATCGGTCGCTCCTGTCGGTCGTGGGGAGATTCGGTGTCCGTTCAGACACCCTTTGATTCGGACGCGGCGCGGGGCGGTTTCGTTTCCTGAGGATTGACCTTCATCTCGAAGCGGTGCTCGCTGACCTTGCGCTGCGCGACCCTGCGGACATACTCCTCCGCCGCATGAAGGACTTGCGAGCCCAGATTCGCGATCGGCTCGGCGAACGCGGGCTGCCATGAGGTCAGCCCGAGCATGTCGTGGAGCACGAGGATCTGGCCGTCGGCCGCGGGACCGGCGCCGATGCCGATCAGCGGGACCGTCGTGCGTTCGAGGATCTTCTCGGTCACGCCCGGGGGCACCGCCTCGACGAGCAGCATGATCGCGCCAGCCTGTTCCAGCGCGACGGCGTCATCCACGATTCGCCTCGCGTCGTCGTCGGTCTTGCCCGTGGATGCGTACCCGCCCGTCAGCCCGACGGTCTGGGGCTTGGAGCCCACATGGCCGCACACGGCGATGCCCGCGCGCGTCATCTTCTGCACGAGCGGCGCGAACGATTCGTCGGCTTCCAGTTTGACGATGTCGGCGAGCCCCTCGGTGATGAACCGCCCCGCGTTGCGGATCGCGTCCGCCTCGTCGGCGTGGTACGAAAGAAAGGGCATGTCGCCCATGACCATCGCGGTCGGCGCGCCTCGCTTCACCGCGGCCGTCAGCGCGATCGCGACATCGAGCGGCATGTGCACGGTGCTCTCGAACCCGAGGATGACCTCGGCGGCGGTGTCGCCCACGAGCAGCAGGTGCACCCCGGCTCGGTCGAGCCAGCGCGCGGTGGTCGCGTCGTAGCAGGTCAGGCAGGAGAACGGCTCACCGCGCTCCTTCATGCGACGGAGCGTGCGGATGGTGACGGGACGCCGAGTGGGGATCGTCGCGCGTTCGTTGCTCACGGGGGAAGTCTACACCGCCGGACGCCGCGCCGTTGCGTTCCGCAGCGGCTGCCCGAGTGTCCGAGAACCGCTTGGCTTTACGCCGACCGGACCATCCGCTCGATCCGGGTCACCACTCGCGCCCTCGACGACCGGTCGCGGACCCGGTGCTCCCACACCCGCACGACGCGCCACCCGTCGGCGCGGAGCCTCGCCGTTGTCTGCTTGTCGCGTTCGCGGTTCCTCGCGATCTTTCGCTCCCAGTACTCGCGGTTGGTTGAGGGAAGCCGGCAATGCTCCGGGCAGCCGTGCCAGTAGCACCCATCGACGAACACCACTACGCGCGCCGCGACGAACACGATGTCCGGCTTGCCCGGCAGTTTCGTGTGCAGGCGGTAGCGCAGGCCGCGCCTGTGCAGGTCCGAGCGGAGCAGCACCTCGCACGAGGTGTCCTTGCCGCGCACGCGACGCATGGTCTCGCTGCGCTGCGCCTTCGTGCGGTCGTCGGCCATGCTGCGCTCAACTGATCAGCAGCAAGCGACACGCGTCGCGCTCGTAGATGTAGTCGATGCGCCGGAACTTCAGCGGCGGGTCGGCGAACCCGGGGGGCGCCTCCAGACGGAACATGTTCCTCCCGATCGGCTTGGGGAAGAAGCCCGGCGTGTGGTCCGCCATCGGGAAGAACTGCAGCGTGCGCACCACTTCCTGGCGGTGCTTGATGATGAACTCCGCCGCATCACGAGGGTTGATCCCCAACTCCTGGTACCGCTCGAGCGTCGCGTGCGCGATGATCTGCTCGTGCAGCACCTCGGGGTCCTGATCGACGAGCGCACGCCTCAGGTGGAAGAACAACTCGCGCGGGTTGCGCGAGACGATGAACTCCTCGCCGTGCCTGTCGGTGATGCGCAGGGTGAGCGGGTCCATGTCCTCCGGGGTCTTGTAGCCCATCGGGTTGTTCATGCGCTGCTGCACAGTCGGGCCGTCGCCTTCCGCGCCGCCGTCCACGCGCACGCCGCCCTCGGCCCCGGGCTGACCGGCGAGCAGACTCCCGCTCGTGCGGACAACGCGCGTCTCGGTCTCGCAGCCCGCGAGGTTCGTCACGAGCAGCAGCGTCAGCGGGATGGCGAAGGTGGATCGCATCATGAAGACCGTCCGTGATTGTTCGCGCCCCGGTTCCGCCCGTCATCGGTTCTACCATCCGCCATGACCACCCCCGACCCGTCGCCGACCGACCGCCACCTCGCCCTCCGCGTGGTCACCATGCCCCGCGAGACGAATGTCTACGGCACGATCTTCGGCGGCGTCATCCTCAGTTACATCGACCAGGCGGGCTTCGTCGAGGCCCGACGCCACGGCGCGCACCGTTGGGTCACCGCGTCCATCGACCGCGTCGATTTCGAATCACCCGTCCACACGGGCGACATCGTGTCGCTCTACACCCGCGCCGAGCGGCTCGGAACCAAGAGCGTCACCGTATGCGTCGAAGTCGAGGCCGAGCGATACCTCACCAAAGAGGTCGCCAAGGTCACCACCGCGACCGTCACCCTCGTCGCGGTGAACGAGCGCGGCGAGCCCATCCCCTTCCGCGATCCCCCCACCATGTCCGAACTCCCCCTCGCGCGACGCTGACCGGCCTCACTTCATGAGCCACGGCGACCGGCCCGTCTCAAGGCGGGGCACGAGGATCAGCGTGACGGGCGTCCCGAACTCTGGCACGGTCTCCGTGTTCGCGATCCAGCGCGGCGGGTCGATCGACGCGTCGGGGCTGAACACCTCGGTCCACGCGACGACCTCGTTGCCGAAGGTCGCCAGACCGACGATGGTCCCCGCGTAGTCGGCGTCGTACACCTCGTCGCCGCGATAGTCGACGAATCGCGAGCCCGCGAACTTGAACGGCGCGTCGGGCAACGGCTCGCCCGAATCGACATCGACGATCCACTCACGCACGGGCTGCGCGATGACGAGTCCCTCGGGATTCGTGTAGCGCAGGTAGATGTCGATCTCGTCGCCGCGCGGCGCGTTGTAGGTGATGTCGCTTCCCGGGCCGTTCCAGATCCACGACCCCGGGAAACCGGGCGTGCGGCCGAGCATCAGCAGCGCGGCGTGGATGTGCGAGGGCTTCGCCTTCGTCATCACCAGCGCCTCGTGCTCGCGCGTGTCCGGCGCGCACGCGATCACCTCGAGGAAGATGTGCGGCGTGTCGGGATGGTGACAATCGACCGGCACGATGCCCTCGACCTCGACGCGGTCGCTGAACACGCGCACATGCGGCATGTCGGGCTTGTTCTCGGCCGCGGGCGTCTGCTCGACGGGCGCGGGCGTGGACTCGATCGTCGCCGGCTCGCGTTCCTGCGTGCGTGCGCGTGCGGTCGATTCCTTCGCGCACGAAAACGCCGCGAGCGTGCAGCCCGCGGCGGGGATGATCACCAGGAAGGATCGCAGCGCTGTGACGCGCCGCGCGGTCATCAGGCCTTGGCCTTCTTCTCGACCGAGGTCGGCGCGTTGACGCCGGCGGCCGACGCGTCGATGTGCTGCCAGCCGCGACGGCGGTCGCGGAGACGGCGGCTCTTGCCCACGCGCTCGCGGAGGAAGAACAGTTTCGCGCGGCGGGCGTCGCCCTTGCGCACGATCTCGAACTTCGCGATCTTCGGCGAGTTCAGCGGGAACATGCGCTCCACGCCCTGATCGTTCACGATGCGACGGACGGTGATGAGTTCGTTGATGCCGCGACCGCGACGGGCGATGTACACGCCCTGGAACACCTGGATGCGCTCCTTGTCGCCTTCGACAATGCGGCAGTGCACATTGATCGTGTCGCCGATGTCCATGCGCGGCACATCGGTCTTGATCTGGTCAGCGACAACGCTCTCGAGGAGGTTCTGCGTGCTCATGGGTGTCGTCCGTACATTTCTCTCGCCGCGACAAAGCGCCGGGCGGAATCAGAGGGCTTGGGAGGAACTGGAGCGGCAAGGGTAGGCCCGCCGCGACTCGGAGTCTCAAAGTTCGGTGAATGTTGCCGTCAGGAATCGGCATCCTGAGTATCGGGGGGCAGAAGGTCGGGCCGGCGCTCCTTGGTCCGGGCGAGTTTCTGCTCCAGCCGCCAGCGGTCGACCTTCCCGTGGTCGCCCGACATCAGGATCTCGGGGACGGCCCTGCCCCTCCACTCGCGGGGGCGGGTGTAGTGAGGGCAGTCAAGCAGGCGCTCGCCACTCTTGCCGACGGGCATGAACGAGTCCTCGGCGGCCGAGTCCTCGTGGCCCAGCGCGCCGGGCAGCAGACGCACCACGGCGTCGATCAGGGCCAGCGCCGGGATCTCGCCCCCCGAGAGCACGAAGTCCCCGACGCTGATCTCGATGGGCGCCAGTTCCTCGACCACCCGCTCGTCGAGCCCCTCGTAGTGGCCCGCGATGAGCAGCAGCCGCTCGCGTTTCGCGAGGTCTTCCACCAGCGGCTGGGTCAGCGGGCGGCCCTGGGGCGTGAGCAGGATGCGCGTCGCCTTGCGCGGGTCCCGCGACTCGACCGAGGCCACGGCGTCCCACACCGGCTGGCACATCATCACCATGCCGGGACCGCCCCCGAAGGGACGGTCATCGACCTTGTTGTGCTTGTTGTCGGCGAAGTCGCGGATGTTTGTGGCGTGCCACTCGACCAGCCCCGCCGCGCGCGCACGACCGGTGATGCTCTCGCCCAGCACGGGCTCGAACAGGTCGGGGAAGAGCGTGAGGATGTCGATGCGCAGCGAGGACATGGGCGTCCCGCGAGGGGTGTCCCCCACGGCCCCCGTTTAGCCCTCGGCCGACTCGGCGCCTTCGGCGGCCTTCGCGGCTTCGGCCTCGGCTGCCTTGGCGGCCTCAGCGGCGGCCTTCTCCTTGGCTTCCTTCTCGGCCTCAGCGGCGGCCTTGGCCTCGGCCTCGGCAGCAGCCTTCGCGGCGGCTTCCTGAGCCTTCACCTTCTTGGCGATCCGCTGCTGGCGCTGGGCCTTCCACGCCTCGGCGTCGATGATGCCCTGCTTCGCGAACAGGTCGTTGCAGGTGTCGCTGGGCTGGGCGCCCATCTCGAGCCAGTGCTTCACCCGGTCGGCCTTGATGCTGACCTGCTTGGCCTCGTCCGTCTCGATCGGGTTGTACCACCCGAGGTTCTCGATGAACTGGCCGTCGCGCTGCTTGCGCTGGTCAACCGCGTGGATGCGGTAGAAGGGACGCTTGTGACGGCCAAGACGAGTCAGACGGATACGAACCATGGGCGAAACTCCCGAGCCGGGACGGGGGTGATTGCTCTGCACGCGCCTGCGCCCCACGCGGGGCGCGGCACAGCGCCGGGGCCCGGCAGGTCCCGACGAAGCGGCGGATGGTAGGCCGCCCGATGGTGGGAGCAAGACGCGTTCCGCTCCCTCCCCCATCGCCAGATGGGGGAGGCCAGGAGGGGGTCTTC
>CAYGLT010000009.1:0-8178 GCA_964350875.1 uncultured Phycisphaeraceae bacterium
CAAAAACGCACAACGCCCGGCCTTTGGGGGACCGGGCGTTGTGAGATATATTGTGAAGCAGTTGGGAAGCCGTTGACCCGCCGTCGCCGACGGGCTGCCCGCCCCACCCGAGGGTGAGTTGCGGACGACAGTGCATTGACATGTCCGACCGGAGATCGCTCTCCGCCTCTTTCGAGGTCGAGTCGGTCTAAGGAGATCCCTTAGAAAGGAGGTGATCCAGCCGCAGGTTCCCCTACGGCTACCTTGTTACGACTTAGTCCCAGTCACCGAACTTGCCGTGGGCACCATTGAAATATGGCGACTTCGGGCACTCCCGGCTTCCATGACTTGACGGGCGGTGTGTACAAGGCTCAGGAACATATTCACCGGAGCGTAGCTGATCTCCGATTACTAGCGATTCCAACTTCATACAGTCGAGTTGCAGACTGTAATCTGAACTGGGGCATGGTTTTTGCGATTTGCTCCGCCTCGCGGCCTCGCTTCGCTCTGTCCATACCATTGTAGCACGTTTGCAGCCCTGGGCATAAAGGCCATGAGGACTTGACGTCATCCCCACCTTCCTCCGGTTTGACACCGGCAGTCTCGCTAGAGTCCCCGCCATTACGCGCTGGCAACTAGCGATAGGGGTTGCGCTCGTTAAGGGACTTAACCCGACACTTCACAGCACGAGCTGACGACAGCCATGCAGCACCTGTGCATGTTCCACTCCGAAGAGCGTCATTCATGTTTCCATGAACTAATCCATGCATGTCAAGCCCAGGATAAGGTTCTTCGCGTTGCTTCGAATTAAGCAACATGCTCCACCGCTTGTGTGAGCCCCCGTCAATTCCTTTGAGTTTTAATCTTGCGACCGTACTCCCCAGGCGGTGCACTTAATGGTTTTCCTACGACCAGGACGGCGTCAAAACCGCCCCGGTCTAGTGCACATCGTTTACGGCGTGGACTACCAGGGTATCTAATCCTGTTTGATCCCCACGCTTTCGTGCCTCAGCGTCAACTCTGGCCCAGCTGCCCGTCTTCACCTTCGGCGTTCCGATCGATATCTACGCATTTCACCGCTCCACCGATCGTTCCGACAGCCCCTACCAGGTTCAAGCTATGTGGTTCGCCCCGCAATTCCACGGTTGAGCCGTGGGATTTCACAGGACGCCTACATAGCCGCCTACGCACCCTTTAAGCCCAGTGATTCCGAATAACGCTCGGGCCTCTCGTATTACCGCGGCTGCTGGCACGAGATTAGCCGGCCCTTCCTTTGGACCAGGTCAGTATTCCTTGGTCCTGACAGCGGTTTACACGGCGGAGCCGCTTCATCCCGCACGCGGCATTGCTCCGTCACACTTTCGTGCATTGCGGAAGATTCGTTGCTGCAGCCTCCCGTAGGAGTCCGGGCAGTGTCTCAGTCCCGATGCGGCCGGTCGTGCTCTCACACCGGCTACCCGTCTTCGGCTTGGTGGGCCGTTACCCCGCCAACTACCTGATAGGACATTCCCCGATCTCAAGGCGCCTGAGCTTTTCTCCGGAGAGGACATGGGGTATTACCCAAAGTTTCCCTTGGCTATCCCCCACCTCGAGGCACGTAGGAATGCATTACTCGCCCGTCCGCCACTGTCCCCACCGAAGTGGTTCTCGTGCGACTTGCATGCTTTAGCCATGCCGCCAGCGTTCATTCTGAGCCAGGATCAAACTCTTCAATTGAATATCGTTGCTATCCGATCCGAAGATCGGCGTCACTGCGATAAGAAGGTTTGTCCGGCGCCGACGACCGAAGTCGCCGGCCGGTCCCCGCAGGTCTCAAAAAACCTGCGGGCTCAAAGTCAATCAATCTTAAGGGCGCTCATCTTTCGATGAGTTTGAAGGCCTGCACGAGATTGACTGACGACCGAAGCGGCTGTGAAACCACTTCGGCCAGCAGGATCTGTACGCGGCGGATGCCCTGCCAAGGGCCGATCGTGCGATCGTTCCGCCGCGACACACTCTCGCGGCCTTCCCAACTGCTCACTTGCCAAAGAACAGCCCGATTCCAGCGTCTCGCCGGGTTGTCGGGGTTTCTCGCCGCCAGTTGGCTGGCGAGCGGAGAAAGATAGCCGGGGCCCCCAAGGTGTCAAGCATGGGGGGTCGCATTTCTTCGCAGAACCCTTACGACCGACACCCCCACAGAGTTCGTTTTGCCCGCAAATCACGGCAAAAACACGGTTTACAACGCTTCCTAAAGATTGCCCCCCGCCGCCCTTCTCTCCGGATCAGGCGTGACGGCCACCGCCGCCGCCCACAGGGCAGTCCCCAGGCCCCTCCGCCGCCCGGGCTTCAGGGCCTTCCCGGCCGCACGCATCGTCGCGCCGGTCGTGATCACATCATCGACCAGCACCGCCGTCCAGCCCTCAAGATCCACCCCCCGCGCCGCCCTGAACGCCCCTCTCGCGTTCCGCTCCCGTGCCGCAGCGCTCGGCATCGACCGCTGGCTCGGCCGGTGCTCCCTCGTCAGACCCGCCACCAGCGGCGCCTTCAGCCCCTTGGCCACCCCCTCCGCGATGCACCAGGCGTGATCCAGCCCCTTTACGAACCGCTCCCGACGGCTCATCGGGATCGGGACCACGCACACCCGCTCGCCCGCCAGCCCGGCGTCCCGCAAACGCCCCGCGAGTGTCTTTCCGAGTTCCACGCCGAGCGACGCGTTCCGCGCGAACTTCACCTCGCGCACCCACGACGCCAGATCCCCCTGGTACGCCCCCAGACGCGCCGCCCGCGACCACGGAAGGTTCATCCCCCGACACGCCGCGCACCCGAACTCGTCGTCCTCCCCGAACCCCACCCCCTGCGCACACCGATTGCAGTACGCCCCGAACCCGTCCGGCGCCCATCCCCCCGCCTCGACCCGCCTCGCCAGCGGCAACGCGGTCGGCGCGAGCCAGAACACCTCGGCCTCCTCAAGAAACCTCCGAACCCGGTTCACCCCGCGCGGCGCAAGAACACTTCGATCGGCCTCGCCGGTCGTTGTCGGAGTAACACTCGGCTCGAGCGGCGCTGCCGGAACCGGCGGCCAGACGAACCCCCCGTCGCGCGTCGGCGCGTCAGTATCCGCGGGGTGGACCGGGGGCCCGTCCATCGCGCCAGTCTCGCAAACTCAGGGAGAAAACGCCAGCGGCGTCAGCGCTGAAGCCGCTCACGGATCAGCGTCGCCCGCTCGCGCCGGCGCTCGTTCTGATCCAGATCCCGACCGGCGATCCGCTGGACATGCGCCGGCTGGCAGAGCAACAACAAACTGTTCACCGCCTCGATCGGAACGCCCTTGAGCATCCCCATCTGCACGCCCAGCCGCGTCAGACTCAGCAGGCCCAGCGCCTCCTCGGCGTCGACGGTCCTCGCGTGGAGCAGCGTCCCGTACGCGCGGTGCACGCGGTCCTCGAGGAACAGCGCCTTCTTCTCGAGCAGCGCGCCCCTCGCCTGGCGCTCGTACTGGATGATCTCCGGGATCACCCGCTCGGCGAGTTCGTCCAGCAGTTCTCGCTCGGACTTGCCGAGCGTGGTCTGGTTCGACAACTGGAAGACATCGCCGATGGCTTCCGAACCCTCGCCGTAGAACCCGCGCACCGCGATGTTGAGCGCCTTCGCCGCGCGCCGGACCTTCTCGATCTCACCGGACAACTTCAGCGCCGGGAGGTGGAGCATCGTCGAGACGCGCAGCCCGGTGCCGACATTCGTCGGGCACGCCGTCAGATACCCGAACCGGCTGGAAAACGCGAAGTCCAGCGAGGCGTCGAGTTTGTCATCCACCGCGTCGATCGTTTCGAGCGCCTCGGGCAGCGCGAACCCGCCGCGGATCACCTGGATCCGCAAGTGGTCTTCCTCGTTCACCATCACCGAAAGCCACTCGTCAGGCGATGACACCATGACCGCGCGCGGCTCGGCACTCTTCGCGTGCTGCTTCGAGATCAGGTGCCGCTCGTGCAAGACCTGCCGCTCGAGCGTCGGCGACTCCTCAAGATCAACCCAGAGCAGTTCCTTCGCGATGCCGCAGTTCAGCGCACGGTCCTGCACGAGCGAGAGGATCTCCCTGCGCTCCTCGCGTTTCGCGCGATGCGGGAACGGGAATCCCGCGATGTTTCTTGCATACCGGATGCGCGAGGACATCACGACATCGCAATCGCGTCCGGTGGACCGCAGCCATTCCGCGCCGCCCTCGATGCGCTCTGAGCCGCTCACGCGTCACGATCCTTTGGGATCCGCTTCGCCCGCTTCATGCCCGATTCGGGCGAAGACTTCTTGGCCGAAGGCGAACGCTCCGACGCGGCCGCCTCCTGACCCGATTCGCCGTGCAGTTCCCGGATGCGATCGCGGAGCGACGCCGCCCGCTCGTAGTCCTCGGCCACGATCGCTTCATCGAGTTCACGCCGGAGTGTGCTGAGTTCCCGGTGCAGCCCCGCCGAAATGCCCGCCCGGCTCGGCGACTTGCCCGTGTGATGCACCCCGCCCTCGTGCGCTCGCGAGAGCAGCGGCGTGAGTTGCTCCTCGAAGGTGTCATAACAGTCCGGACACCCGAGCAGCCCCTTCTCCCGGAACGACGCCCAGGTCATGCCGCAGGTCGGGCACGCGGGCGGCGCCTCGGGCGCGGGCTCTCCCCCCGCCTGGGTCATCACGAACTTGGTGAGGAGTTCATTGAGGGGCGTGTGCTGCGCGTTCACAACACCCTCGGTCTGCGCGTGCTGTTCGCACAGGTGGCGTTCGACCTTCTTGCCGCTCTTGATGACGACCTCGTGCACGGTCGCTTCGTTCTGGCAGCCAGTGGCCTCGCACTTCATGCGTAAACGCTAGTCGCCCCGAACGCGACTGGCGAGGAACCCGTCCTCACGCCTCTCAGGGTCGCTCAGCCGTGCCCGGCCGCCGCCCGGATGCGCACCAGGGCGGACACCAGATCGACCGCCTCCTGCAGGCCCATCATGGTGCTGGCGTCGGACAGCGCCTCGCGCGGCCGAGGGTGGCATTCGATGAACACCGCCGAAACGCCCGCCGCGACCGCCGCCTTCGCGAGCATCCCGGCGCGCTCGGGCCTCCCCCCGCTCGTGTCGGTCGCGCCGGGGAGTTGCGTCGAGTGCGTCGCGTCGAAGCACACGGGAGGCGAGTCGTCGCCCGCGACCTCCATCATGTCGACGACCCCGATGAAGTCGTTCACCAGCCGGTGATACCCGAAGAAGGTGCCGCGCTCGGTGAACACGATGTCCTTGCACCCGGTCTGCGAGAGTTTCTTGAGCGGGCCGCCCATCTCCTTGGGGGAGAGAAACTGCCCCTTCTTGACATTCACTGCGCGGCCGCGCTTCACCGCCGCCTCGCCCGCCGCGAGCAGCAGGTCGGTCTGCCGGCAGAGGAACGCCGGGATCTGCAGGACATCGACGACCTCCGCCGCGTGCTCGGCGTGCGCCGGCTCGTGGATATCGGTCGTCACCGGAACGCCGAGCGTCTCACGGATCTTCGCGAGCGAATCGAGCCCCGCGCCGATCCCGGGCCCGCGCGACGAGCCGATGCTCGTGCGGTTCGCCTTATCGAAACTCGCCTTCGAGATGAACTGGGCGCCGGCGCTCTTGCACGCGTCGCGCATCGCCGCGCCGATCTCCACGCACAACTCAACGGACTCAAGCACGCACGGACCAGCGATAATTGTGAGCGGCCTCGCGGCGCCGATAACGACGCCCTCCACACCCGACTCCTGCGCTGTCGCGACCTGGCACTCCCTGGGCATCGTTCATCCTTTCAATGGGGCGCAACAGTAGCGCCACACAAGGTTCTCGCCCCTCTGCCCGACCCGGATTGCCACCCGAGGCGGCACGATCCGACCCTCGTGGCCTCATCCTCACGCCCGGGCTTGCACGAGTCGGGAACCACGGTCGATGAAGCCCCGCGCGGACATCGCCGGCAGTTTTTCTGAACCACCCCGGCCCGCGCATGCGTATGGACACTCGCAGATCAGGTGCACGGAGTCGCACATATGGCCGCAATGCCCCAACAGCCAGAGGCGTTCAGCGAACAGGTCCGCATCATGCTCGAACGCATGCGACCTGACCTCGAAATCGACCTCGGCGGTGTCAACGAACTGCTCGTCGACGGCAGGCGTCTCGATCTCGAGAACCTCTTCCGCATGGTCTCTCAGGACCCGGATCGCGGCGTCGAAATCGTCGAGCAATACCTCGATCATCTCTTCGCGGGCGAGGCGATCTCCGCCTCCGCGATGCCGCTCGAAATGGCGCGCACCCGCATCATGCCGCGCATCCAGCCCGAGACGATCTTCCAGCGCCTCTCGCGCGAGCAGGTCGCCCATGTTCCGTGGGTCAACGACACGGTGCTCGTGTTCGTCATCGACCTCCCCCATGTCACCGTCAGCGTCACCACCGAGCAGATGGTCCGCTGGGGCGTCGCCGTGGACGACCTCGAAGACATCGCGCGGCAGAACCTCGCCGAGTTCACGCCCAAACTGCCCTACCGGCTCATCGAGCACGACAGCGGCGGGAAGGCGGCCATCATCGCCGAGCAGGACGGCTACGACGCCGCCCGACTCCTCCTCGGGGGCCTGCACAAGTCGCTCGCGCCGCAACTGGGCGGCGACTTCCTCGTCGCCACCCCCGCGCGGGATGTCCTCGTCGCCGTCTCCGCCGAGCCCGACGAACTGGTGCGCAAGGTCCACGAGAAGGTCGACCGAGACTTCCGCCGCATGCCCTACCCCATCTCCAACCGCTGGTTCTATGTGACCCGCGACGGCGTGGCGGGCACCGAGCCCGAACAGCAGGGCGACAGCAAGGCCGCGTAAACGCGAGGGCGCAGCGTACGATCCCGTGCGTTGATCCTCCTCGTCGACAACTACGACAGTTTCGTGTGGAACCTCGACCACGCGCTGCAACTCGCCGCGCGCGAGATCGGCGTCCTCCACGAAGTCATCGTCGAGCGCAACGACCGCGTCGACACCGCAGCCGTGCGTGAACTCGCCCCGACCTGCATTGTGCTCTCGCCCGGCCCCTGCGGCCCGCGCGACGCCGGCGCCTGCGTCGATCTCGTTCGCGCCTTCGCGGGTTCGATCCCCATCCTCGGCGTGTGCCTGGGCCATCAGGCCATCGCCGACGCCTTCGGCATGCGCGTCCAATGCTCCGACGCTCCCGTGCACGGCAAGCCGTGGTCCGTGAACCACGACGGCCGAACGATCTTCACCGGGCTCCCCTCGCCCCTGCGCGCCGCGCGGTACCACAGCCTGATCGTCACCGAAGACAGCGTGCGCGAAGGATCCGATGCGACGGGCCACTGGGAGGTGTCGGCACGGACCGACTCGGGCGTGGTCATGGGCCTCCGACGCGTCTGGAACGAAACCAGCCGCGCCGCGATCGAGGGCGTGCAGTTCCACCCGGAGAGTTACCTCACCGAGCACGGCGTCGCGCTGCTCGCGAACTTCCTCAGAACCGCCGAGACCACGAGTCCCGCTTCACCGGCGCGGGCCTCCTCGGATACCATCGCGACCCGCTGACCGCCGCCCCACCGTTTCCCAGGAGCCGACCCTTGGCCGACACGACCGCCGCCACGCAGACCCGCAAGCCCGTCGATCCGGCCAACATCGCGCGCGGCGAACTCGTTGAGGAACGCGACGGCTCGATCGTCCTCGCCATTCCCGGGACCGATTACCGCGTGTCCCTCCTCGTCGGCACGCCGATCAACGCCGCCGAGAACGACCTGCTCAACCGCAAGGTCCGCGGCGTGATCCGCGCTCAGGCGCGGCGCATCGATGTGGTGAAGACCGGCGGGCGGTTCATCGAGCCGGTCTACGGCCGCCCTCGCCGCGTGCAGGGCGTCATCGTCGCGACCGACCCCTCGGCCGACACCGTCACCGTGCAGGCCCACGACTCGCTGCCCATCGTGTGCAAGACCAACGGCGCGCAGCACGCCGCGGACTTCAAACTCGGCCAGTTCGTCGGGTTCGATGTCGCCGCCGGCGCGACCTTCAGCCGCGTGACGACCTGAGCCGTACGCTCAGCCCAGTTCGGCCTTGAGCGTCTTCCACAACTCGCGCTCGTCGTCGGTGCGCAGGCGGTTCTCGCTCATCGCCAGCAGCGATTTTGCGCGCGTGGGGTCGTTCATGTCCCGCGCACAGATCAGCGCGAGCATCAGCCGCACGCGCGGCGCCTCGGGGTCGGTCGGGTTCGAGCGCAG
>CAYGLT010000009.1:8278-19311 GCA_964350875.1 uncultured Phycisphaeraceae bacterium
TCGTGCTTGCTCGACAACTCGCGGTACGCGCGGCGGCGCCGCGCCTGCTTGATGAGCGTGAACAGGTCGTACGGCTCGCGCGAGAGGCGCCCCGTCGCGAGCAGGCCGAACGACAGCCCGATCCCGAACGCGTACCCGCCCAGGTGCGCCGCGGTCGCCACGCCGCTGTCCGAACCCAGACTGCGCAGCGCGACATCCTTGAAGATCGAGAACCCGATGATCCACGGCGCGGGGATCATCACGGGCATGATCACAAAGAAGAACAGGAACGCCTTGATGCGCGTCTTGGGGAACAGGATCAGGTACGCGCCGGTCACCGCGGCGATCGAGCCGCTGGCGCCGATCACCGGCGCGTTGTCCACGAGCATGTGAACGATGCCCGCGATCACGCCGCCGACCAGATAGAACAGCAGGAACCCGATGCGCCCGAAGCGGTCTTCGACATTGGGGCCGAAGACATACAGGATCAGCATGTTCCCGCCGAAGTGCCAGATGTCGCCGTGCAGGAACTGGTAGGTGATGTAGGTCCAGAACCCCGAGCCGGGCCCGAGCACGAACGGCTGGATCGCCCTCGAGAAACCCGCCCGCTCGCCCGCGAACAACACCTGGATGATGAAGACCACGGTCGTGACCGCGACGAGCGCGTAGGTCGTCAGCGTGGGACGGTGGAGCGGCCGGTCTGTGGCGAAGGGGAGGATCACGCGTCAGATCGTAGTGGGATCGAGGCGCACGCCGCGGAGGATCCGGGTCTCGATGAGGTCGCTCGACCAGCGATGGAGGATGCGCCCGATCAGGAATTCGTCGTGCCAGTCATCGGGAACGCGCATGACCAGCAGGTCGGCCGCCGCCCCCACGCGCAGTTCGCCCGCATCGTCCCAGCCCAGCGCCCGCGCATTCTCGACGGTCATCATCCGCCACGCGTCGGCCGGGCTCGGCACGAACACGCTCGACGGATCGTCCGCGGCGAACGAGCGCGACTTCGCGACCTCGATCATCGCCCGCGCGACGCGCGGCATGGCGTGCTCGGGCCCGCCCGCGACATCGGTCCCCAGCGCGAGCCGCACGCCGTGACGGTGCGCCGCGGTCAGGTTGAAGAACCCCGAGCCGAGGAAAGTGTTCGCGGTCGGGCAATGCACGATCACGGCGCCGCGATCCTTGATGATCAGCCACTCGCGCTCGCTCAGATGCAACGCGTGGGCGAGCAACGTGCGCGGCCCGAGCAGCCCGAGCCGGTCGTACACCTCGGTGTAGGTTTCGTCGTTGGGAAACAATTCCGCCACTCGGCGCAATTCCGCGTGCGATTCGGCGAGGTGTGTCTGGATGAACAGCGCGGGGTGCTCTTTCGCGTGCCAGCCGCATTCGGCGAGCAGTTCCTCCGTGCACGCGATGGCGAAGCGCGGATTGAGCGACGCCTGCACGCGTGAACTGCGCTCGCCGCTCGGCTTGAGCCAGGGTGTGGGCGTGGGCGAGATCGCGACACGCTCGCGGTCCTCTGAGGTCAGAGACGCCGGCGCCTCGCGGTCCATCTGGACGCGGCCGACGATCGCCCGCAAGCCCGACCGCTCGATGATCGTCATCGACTCTCGCGCCGCCTCGGCGTGGCTCGACAGGTACCCCGCGAACCCCAGCGTGCCTTCGCGGGCGAGGGATCGGAGCGCCTTGCGCGTCACTTCCCGCGCCGCCCCCGCGCCGAACCATGCTTCGGCGGGGAACACGACCTTCTTCAGCCATTCGAGGAGCGGCAAGCCGTCGCACCCCTCGACGCCGAACTGGGGGATGTGCAGGTGCGCATCAATAAAGGAAGGCGAGACGAGGTGGTTCGGGCCGCCCGCGTCCGGACGCGCGGTCGCCGGGAGCGCCCCCTCCCCCACCTCCGCGATGCGTCCCCCCTCCACGCGCAGCCATCCCGGGGCGGGCGGTCGGGCGGGATCAACGATGAGGCGTCCCTGGATCAGCACGGAGCGAGGGTAGCGACCCGCGCCGCCGAGGTCTCACTGACGCTGACGGATCGCCCGGATCAACTGGGACTTGGTCATCCCGCTTCGCCCGTCGATGCCCAGTTCCTTCGCGCGGTTGTACAACTCCCGACGCGTGCGGTCCTGCAACTCGGAATTCGGGTTGCCCGTCCCCTGGCTGGAGGACTGCTCGGTCCGGCCTTCCTCCCGTCTCTGCTTGTTCACCGTGCGGGCGGCGATCTCCTCGGCCCGGTCCTCGGACCGGCCCCGATCCCGCTCGCTCTCGCGGATGTGCTCGTATTGGCGTTCGTCCTTGTCGGTCCAGGCGCGTGGGGGCATATGGGGAACTCCGTTCCATTCTGAGAGTGTTCGTGTGACAGGACCCCACTATCCGGGAGCGGCGTGAACTGGCGGCGAAGTCTCGGTGAGCCCGTGTTCATCCTCGGAATCGCCCTTCTTGCGCGTGAAAAGGCGACCGGACCCCCTGTGCGGGCGTAGAGTCCGCTTCACCCAGCCGGGAGGCCCCTCGGGCTCGCCCAACCGGGTGGCGTACCCCCCATCACGATCACAAACGCTTCCAGCACGCAGGGTTGCCGAACATGTCCACCGTCGCGTCCAAGGGCCTTGAAGGAGTTGTCGCCGCCGAGACCGAGCTGTCGTTCATCGACGGCGAGAAGGGCGTGCTCGAATATGTCGGCATCGACATCGACTCGCTCGCGCGCCACAGCACCTTCGAAGAAACCGTCTACCTGCTCTGGAACAAGCGCCTCCCCAAGAAGGCCGAACTCGACGCCTTCACCAAGGACCTGCGCGAGCACTACGACCTGCCCGCCGAGATCATGGATCTCCTGCGCGACATGCCCAAGAACGCGCAGCCCATGCACATGCTGCGCACGATGGTCTCCGCCATGGGCATGGTCGACAAGGACCCCAACACGATCGACCTGAACGCCTACCGGCGCAAGGCGACCGCGCTGCTCGCGCAGACCCCCACGATCATCGCGGCCTTCGACCGACTGCGCAACGGCAAGGAGCCGGTCGCGCCCGACAAGTCGCTCTCCTTCGCCGCAAACTTCCTCTACATGCTCAGCGGCGAGAAGCCCACCGAGACCATGGAACGCGCCTTCGACGCGTGCATGATCCTCCACGCCGACCACGGCCTCAACGCCAGCACCTTCGCGTCACTCGTCATCACCTCGACGCTCTCTGACTTCTACTCCTCGATGACCGGCGCCATCGGCGCGCTGCGCGGCCCGCTTCACGGCGGCGCCAACGAGGGCGTCATGATCATGCTCCGCGAGATCGGCAGCATCGATAAGGTCGAGCCCTTCATGAAGGACGCGCTCGCCAACAAGAAGAAGATCATGGGCTTCGGCCACCGCGTGTACAAGGCGTACGACCCGCGCGCCGTCTACCTCAAGACGCTCGCCGAGCAACTCGCCAAGGACACCGGCAACACCGAGTTGTACGCCATGAGCAAGAAGATCGAGGATGTGATGCACGACGCCGTCGCGGCCAAGGGCATCTACCCCAATGTCGATTTCTACTCGGCCACCACCTACCACTCGATCGGGCTCAAACTCGACCTCTTCACGCCGATGTTCGCGATGAGCCGCATCTCCGGCTGGGCCGCGCACAACCTCGAGCAACTCTCCGACAACCGCCTCATCCGCCCCAAGGCCGCGTATGTCGGCCCCCACGGCGTCGAGTACATCGCGCTCAAGGATCGCGGCTAAGCCGAAACATCGACAACCGATGATTCACACCCGCGGCGGGGCGTTCAGCGCTCCGCCGCGTTCGTTTGCGCATCGTCGGAGTAGTCGTTGTTCCGCTCGGTCGGCAGCGGCTGCACGCCGAGCGTCTCGACGATCGCGTGCAGCGCCGTGTTGGCCTCGTGGTCGCCCTGCTGCGCCGGCCAGCGCGCGACGGTGAGTTTGATCTGCCCGTCGAGGTCGCGGCTCGCGCGCACATACAGCGCGGTGCTGAACCACCCTTTGTCCTGTTCCGTAGGCGGCCGCGCGATGACCTCGCCCCGGTCGTCGGTCGCCGCGCGGCTGTCGATGACATACCCGCGTGAGCGGAGCGACATCTCCGCCGCCGTCAGCACCGTCTGGAGTTCCAGCCGCGCCGGGTACTCGACATAGCGCCCGCCCGTCACCGGCTTGCTGGAACTGGAGCACCCGACGGCCCCCAGCGTCAGCGCGAGCGCGGCGAGGAGCCGTCGGTTCCGGACGAAGGCGGATTGATGAGCGTGTCGAGCCATGCGGTGACATCGAGATCGGCCGGAACATCCGCCTCGGACCACATCTTGAGGGCATCGGCGAGCATCGACCGCATCTCGGCGTCGCTGAGTTCGCCCCTCTTCTTCCCTCTCCTCTTGGGAGAGGGCGGCCGGGCGGCGTCGGGCCGGGTGAGAGCGGGTGGCGCCTTTGGCTGCGCCGGACGGGACTTCGCCGCCCCCGCCACCCGTCGCAGTTCCTCGGGTGTGATCCCGAACTCGTCCAGCCAGCGCCTGAGCGCGAACGCGTCGAGCGGGACCTCGGGCTTGCCGCTCGCCGGGGAACCCGCAGGCACGCGCGGCGAGTCGATCCTCGCCGCCAGTTGTGTCAGGAACCCTTCGCTGGTCAACACCTTGCATCCGGCCCGCTTGCCGGCCCGGCGCACCCGGTGGTCGCTCGACACCACGGTCAGCCGCCGCGGATCGGGCGAATCGCCGATCATGCGCTCCAGAAGGGTGTCCGCGTCGCGTCCGGGGCCCGCGAACCGCAATTCCACGCCCTCGACGGCCCTCGGCCAGCCGCGCGGCTTCACGCCGTCGCACACCAGAACCACCCCGCTCCCCCACCGGGACCGCGCGATCAGTTCCGCCAATCCCGGGCCGTCCAACCCGGCGAGATGAGGGGGCAGCACCCCGGTCACATGCAGCGCGTTGTAAGCGTCGACCAGGAGCAACGGCTGGGGGATCTCACGAAAAAGGGGGGTTGAACGCCGATTCACGCCCCTCGCCGCTTGTCCGGGGCCGGTTGGGGCGGGATACTTGCCCCTCACGCCCGACGGCAGCGCCGGGCGTCATTGTCGGCCTGCGCACCCCTCAGGCCAGTATTCGAGCGAAGCATACTCGTCCCCTCCCACTTGTCCGGGCGGGGCGACGGAAGGATAAGACGGCTATGGCGATCCGCGTCCGTGCGCGCAGCGGCGAATCAGTTGAGCAGCTCCAGCGCCGCTTCAAGAAGCTCTGCGAGAAGGAAGGCTTGACCAAAGATGTCAAGCGCAAGCAGTACTTCGAGAAGCCCTCCGAGCGCAACCGCCGCGCCCAGCGAAAGAGCGCCAACCGCATCGCCGCCACGCGCGGCGGTCGGATGTAATCGCGAATCGATCCGTACACGACCGCCCGGCTGACAAGTCGGGCGGTTTCGCTTCCATCGCGAACGGCCTCCGTGTGTGCACTTGAAAGGCCGCTTCGCTCGATAGGTTTGTGATCGCTATCACTCGTTCCTGCGGCTTGGCACAGACCACGCCTCGGCGATCAGTCCAGCCGACCCGCGGCGAGCATCTGCTCCCCGCGTCAGCCGCTCGCACCCCCTGGCTTTCGTGAGGAGCTCTCACGGTGATTGACATCGCGTCTCAATCGTTGAACCTCGCTGCCGTTGTCCCAGCATTGGAGAACAACGCCGGCCCCTTCAACCCGGTTTCGCCCTATCTGCTCGGACCCATCGGCGCTATCGCCGCTCTCCTGATGGCCTTCCTCTTCGCGAAGTCCGTCATGACCAAGTCCGAAGGCGACGCCGAAATGGTGCGCATCGCGCAGGCCGTCCGTGACGGCGCCATGGCGTACCTCAAGCGTCAGTACAAAGTCGTCGCGTTCGTCTTCGTCGTCCTCGTCGTCTGCCTCGCGGTCCTCTGGCAACTCAAACTCCAGTCCGCGATGTCCATGATCGGCGTGCCCCTCGCCGGACTTTTCTCCGGCATCTGCGGCTGGTTCGGCATGAAGATGGCCACCAACGCCTCGGCGCGCACGGCCAACGCCGCCAAGAACTCCCTCAACGAAGGCCTCACCGTCGCGTTCCGTTCGGGCGCGGTCATGGGCATGGTCGTCGTCGGCTTCGCGCTGCTCGATGTCTCCATCTGGTTCTTTGTGTTCAACACCTTCGGCGAGAAGTTCGGCATCGACGCCGGCACGCCCCAGGGTCTCGTCGCGCTGACCACCGTCATGCTCTCCTTCGGCATGGGCGCCTCCACGCAGGCGCTCTTCGCCCGCGTCGGCGGCGGCATCTACACCAAGGCCGCCGATGTCGGCGCCGACCTCGTCGGCAAGGTCGAGGCCGGCATCCCCGAGGACGACGCGCGCAACCCCGCCACCATCGCTGACAACGTCGGCGACAACGTCGGCGATGTCGCAGGCATGGGCGCCGACCTCTACGAGTCGTACTACGGCTCGATGCTCGCCACCATGGCGCTCGGCGCCGCCGCCGTCACCGGCGCGGGCCTCCTCTACGAGCAGTCGCTGCAACTCGGCATGAGCCTCGCACTGGCGCCCATCGCGCTCGCGGGCCTTGGCATCCTTTGCTCGATCGTCGGCGTCTTCACCGTGCGCGCCAAGGAGAACGCCAACTTCGCGCAACTCCTCAAGGGCCTTCACACCGGCGTGTATGTCGCTTCGGCCCTCATCGGCCTTGGCTGCTTCGGCGTCCTCTGGCTGCTCCTCGGTTCGGGCGTCCAGTCCGAAGCCCTCGCGCAACTCGGCACCTCGTGGTGGCGCCTCGCCCTCGCGATCGTGTCCGGCCTCATCGCGGGCAATGTGATCGCCGTCGCCACCGAGTACTACACCTCGTACGAGCACAAGCCCACGCGCCGCATCGCCGCGCAGGCCATCACCGGCCCGGCGACCGTCATCATCGCGGGCATCGCCGAGGGCATGAAGTCCACCTGGGCCGCACTCATCGTCGTCGTCATCGCCATCATCTCCGCGTTCACCTTCGCGGGCGGCGGCGAGTCGTTCCTCATGGGTCTCTACGGCGTCGGCATCGCCGCCGTCGGCATGCTCGCCACGCTCGGCATCACGCTCGCCACCGACGCGTACGGCCCCATCGCCGACAACGCGGGCGGCAACGCCGAGATGACCGGCCAGCCCCCCCATGTCCGCCAGCGCACCGACATGCTCGACTCGCTGGGCAACACCACCGCCGCCACCGGCAAGGGCTTCGCCATCGGCTCGGCCGCGCTCACCGCGCTCGCCCTCTTCGCCGCCTACATCCAGGTCGTGCAGATCCAACTCACCAGCCAGGCCAACGCCTTCGCCGAGCAGCGTCAGGTGCAGGTCGATTCGTCCTTCGAGGGCGCCGCGGTCTATCAGGGCTACGGCCGCTTCGCGGTCGTCTTCGCCGACGACACCAAGGACGCCGGCCTGCTCGTTGATCACTCCCAGAGCGGCGCGCACAGCAACCTCGCCGATGTCGAGATCGGCGAACAGTTCGCCATCGTCCCCGCCCACTCGGGCGAGCACGATCTCGAGTCCGCGCGTCTGCTCCGCCTTACGGGCGATCACCGCGACACCCGCTACGACTTCGAGGTCGTCACGGCCAAGAACGCGTCGGTCAGCGACATCCTCGGTTTCTACGATGTCACCCTGCTGAACCCCCGCGTGCTGGGCGGCCTGTTCCTGGGCGTGCTCCTCGCGTTCCTCTTCTGCGCTCTGACCATGAACGCCGTCGGCCGCGCCGCCAACGCGATGATGATCGAGTGCCGCCGCCAGTTCGCCAAGATGCGCGCCGCGTTCCGCTCGCAGGGCATGAGCGAGGCCGACATCTCCGACCCCGAGAAGTGGCCCAAGCAGGTCAACCACGAGGGCGTCTCGTACCCCGACTACGCGAGTTGCGTCTCCATCTCGACCGCCGGCGCGCAGCGCGAGATGGTCATCCCCTCGCTCCTCGCGATCGCCATCCCCGTGATCATCGGCCTCACCCTGGGCGTCCCGGGCGTGGTCGGCATGCTCGCGGGCGGCCTCACCGCCGGCTTCGCCGTCGCCATCTTCATGGCTAACGCGGGCGGCGCGTGGGACAACGCCAAGAAACTCCTCGAGTCCTACGGCCGCATCACGGCCGACTCGGTTGTCAACGACGCCGCGACCCGTGAGAAGATCCCCGCCGAGGTCCGCGACGCCATCGTCGCCCGCGCCGAGGAGATGGTCCGCAACGGCGAGGGTTCCGCCTACGCCTACGGCAAGGGCTCCGAAGACCACAAGGCCACCGTCGTCGGCGACACCGTCGGCGATCCCTTCAAGGACACTTCGGGTCCCTCGCTCAACATCCTCATCAAGCTCATCTCGATCGTCTCCGTCGTGTTCGCCGGCCTGACGGTCAAGTTCGGCCCGATCTTCGCTGGCATGATCGGCCTGGGCTAAACAGCCCCCGCACACCGTGATCCACCCCGCGGGGCGGCGCCATGCGTCGCCCCGCTTTGTTTTTCCCGTGGATTCACCGCGCCGCCGCCCCCTACCCTTCCCGGAACACATGCCCGAAAACACCATCAACGAACCATTCGACAACGCCGGCGAAGACGCGCCCAGGCCCCAGCCCAGCGCCGATCACGAACGCGCCAAGGAATTCGCGCTGCTCATCGCGCGTGAGATGCTCGACGACAAGTGCACCGATGTGCTCGTCCTCGACCTGCGCGGCAAGAGCCAGATCACCGACTTCTTCGTCGTCGGGTCGGGCACCTCCGACATCCAGATGAAGAGCGTCGCGCGCGACCTCGAACGCCTCGGCGCCGAGCAGCGCATGAAACTCTTCCGCTCGAACGCGCACGAGCCCAACCCCACCTGGATCGTCCTCGACTTCGTCGATGTCGTCGCGCACCTCTTCGAGCCAAACACGCGCAACCACTACGACCTCGAGATGCTCTGGGGCGACGCGACCCGCCTGCAGATCCCGGGCCACGACGCGCCCAAGGGTCTCGACCGCGCCGGGCTTCACCGGGGCGAACAGCCCAAGGGCTGGGCCACTCCCAATGAACCGCGCAGCGAGACAAAGGGCTGAGCCGCGATGCTCCGCAAGGTCCTCCACTCCAAGATCCACCGCGCCGCCGTCACCAAGGCGCTCCCGGACTATGTCGGCTCGATCACCATCGACGCCGACATCCTCCGCGCCATCGGCCTGCGCGTGAACGACGCCGTCCTCATCGCCAATTGCCGCAACGGCGCCCGCTTCGAGACCTATGTCTTCTGGGGCGAACCGGGCTCGGGCAAGATCGAGGTCAACGGCGCCGCCGCCCACCTCGTCGAGCCGGGTGACCGCCTGATCATCATGCACTTCGCCCTGATGAGCGAGGACGAGCACCGTGAGCACCGACCGAAGGTCGCCATCATGCGCGAGGACAACTCCATCGAGCGCCTGATGCACTACGAGCCCATCGAGTAAACTGCCCCGCCGCCGGAGCCTCCGGCGCACCGGAGCACGCGATGGAGCGGCCGTCCACAACCATCCAGTCGATGATCCGAGGGGTCAGCCTCGCGACCAAGTGCCAACTCCTGTTCGGCGCCGCGATCGTGCTGATCATCGCGGCCGCGCTGCTCGTCCCCTGGCTCCGCACGCCCATCGTCGTCGACGCCAGCCAACTCGAGACCTCACGCCAGATCGCGCGGCTCTGGGACAGCACGACCCGTGAGGAGCCGCGCCTCGGCCCGTTCCCCCTCGCAACCTCGCCCGAGCCGGGGGCCGAGAAACGCCCCGACGAGCCGCGCATCGAGTATGTCCCCGCCGCAGCCCTCGACACGATCGCGGCGCAATCCGATTTCCTGCGCGTCTCGCTCGAACGCTTCCGTAAGGAACGCAAGACACCGATCAACGAGCACGCCGAGTCGCTCTGGGACGGATCCCAGCGCGTCTACCGCTACGCGATGGCCGACCGCGACGACGAGACCGGCGCGCTCACGGGCGTGCTCCTCCTCGAACGCCGCTCTCCCCAGGCCGCGAGCCAGTTGCTCGTCAACCGTGTGTACCTGCTCGTCGCGGGCGCGTTCGCGATGGGCCTCGCGTCGCTGGTGTTCTATCTCATCACCACGCGCATCATCCTCAAGCCGGTGCGCACCCTGCGCGATGTCGCCGACCGGGTCCGCGCGGGCGACCTCACCGCGCGCGCCGCCATCCCGACGGGCGACGAGTACGAGGAACTGGGCGAGACCTTCAACGCCATGCTCGAGAGTCTCACCGAGACCGCCGAGCGATTGCGCACGACCAATCGCTCCCTCGACCTGCGCATCGGCGAACTCGCGCGGAGCAACAGCGCGCTGTACGAGACCGCGAAACTCAAGGGCGACTTCCTCGCCAATGTCAGCCACGAACTGCGCACGCCGCTCAACTCGATCATCGGCTTCGCGGAACTCCTCCAGACCATCGCGGTCAGCGAATCGGCCCGCAAGGAGCAGTCCCCCGAGGAACTCGCGAGCGTGATGAAGCGGGCCCGCTACCTCGACAACATCGTGAACGCGGGCCGCACGCTGCTCGAGATGATCAACGAGTTGCTCGAGATGGCGAAGATCGAGGCGGGCAAGATCGATGTCAATGTCGAGCAGGTGAATGTGCTCGAGACCTGCGACGGGCTCATCGGGCTCATCCGCCCCCAGGCCGACCGTGTCGGCGTGCGTGTCTCGCTCGAGGGGCCCACCGCCGACAACATGCTCCCGCTCATCAAGACCGACCCGCGCAAGTTCCAGCAGATCGTCTTCAACTTCCTCAGCAACGCCGTCAAGTTCACGCCCGAGGGGGGCGATGTCACGATCCGCGCGGAAAACATCCGCAACGGAACAGGCAGCCCGCGCATCCGCGTCAGCGTGCTCGACACCGGCCCGGGCATCCCCGAGGAACACCAGGAATCCATCTTCGAGAAGTTCCGCCAACTCGACTCGGGTCACACGAAGAGCCACGGCGGCACCGGGCTTGGCCTCGCGATCGCCAAGGAACTCGCGTCCATCCTCCAGGGCGAGATCCAACTCGTCAGCGCGCCGGGGAGCGGGTCGATGTTCAGTCTCATTGTTCCGGTCGAGATCGACCTCGGCGCCGCGCAGGACGCCAGCCGCAAGGT
>CAYGLT010000009.1:19411-45707 GCA_964350875.1 uncultured Phycisphaeraceae bacterium
CGTTTCTTCGCGTGCACGCTCGCTTCGGGCGGCGGCGCCTCGCGCTCGCGGACGCGCTTCGCTTTCACCTCGACGAACACGATCGTCCGCTTGTCGGGCGCCAGCGTGATGAGATCTATCTCGCCCGCGCCGGTGCGCACATTCGCGCCGAGTTTCTTGTGCCCCTTCGCGCGCAGATACCTCATCGCCGCCCGCTCGCCCGCCGGACCGAGGGGATCGCGCTTTGTCTCCGGATCGCCACGAAACCGCGTGAGCAGGCCCGCGACGAAACCCATACGGGTCACCGTCCGCCCAACGGGGTCGCCGTCGGAACATCGAGGTACCGCTCCTCGGCGATGATGAACAGCCGCTCGGTCATCTCGGCGACATCGGTCACGCTCGCGCGGCCGAAGAGACGGATGAGATATTTCTGCTGCTCCTCGGCGTATCGCTCGCCGCGCAGTCGGTCGAAGATCTGCAACTGCGCTTCATAGAGCGTCAGCCCGGGAGGCGTCACGATCTCTTCGAGCGTCAGCCAGATCGTCGAGCCCGACCACTCGAACGGCTCGCTGACCTCGCCCACATCGAGCGTGACCGCGACATCGTTCAACTCGTCGGGAGCGAAGATGCGGGTCGCTTCGTACCCCTCGCGCTCGACTTCGATCGTCCACAGGCCGCCTTCCTCGGCGCGGAACGAACTGCGAGATCGCGCGATGTCCTCGAATGACTCACCCGCCGCGAGCGCCTCGGTCACCGCGGCGACCTCGTCCTCGCCCGAGACCTGGATCATGCGCAGCCGCGCGACGGGCGTGGGGTTGTAGAGGTCGTAATCGCGGGCGTAGGCGAGTTCCACCTCGCGCCACGACACATAGGTTCGGTCGCCGATCGCGCGGTTCACCTGCGCGCGGATGATCTCCAGATCGCGCTGCTGATTCACCTTCTGATTGAGCGTGAGCCCCTCGGTCTCCTGGAGTCGCCTGCCCGCGAGCGACTCGCTGCCCAGGTTCTGCGCGACGATCTCCTGACGCATGCGTTCGACGAACGCGAAGAGGCCCTGCTTGCCCTCGGGCGTGAGCGTCGCCTGGAATTCCGCGAGAACCAACTCTTCGCGCATCCGCTCGATGATCGCGTCGCGGATCGTTGTCGCCGTCTGCTGGCGCCATTGGTTGGGCGACAGCCGCGCCGCTTCGGCGCGCAGGCGAGCGTCCATCGGCGCCAGGAAACCGCTCGCGTAGACCGGGCGCCCGTTGATCTGCCCCACCACCGCGTCGACGAACCCCGTCTCGGCCAGCCCCACCGCTTCTCGTGTCGGAACGGCGACGGGCGGCGGGTCGGGCAACGCCTCGCCCTCGACGAGCGCTTCCTCCACGAAGATCTCCTCGTCCTGCGCCCTGGGCGGCCCGATCAGGACGCGGATATCCGCCGGCGCCTCGTCGGCCTGAGGGCGCGCCACCACTCCCGTCTCGGGATCCCGCGCTCCAGGCGCCTGCTCGCCCGGCGCAAGACCCGCCTTGCGGAGGATCTGGTTCTCGTTCTCACGAGACCGCGATGCCGCGCATCCGGTGATCGTCGGCGCGATGAGCAGGATCGCCATCGAGAGCGGGACGATTCCTCGGAGCGTTGTCGGGAGGTGGGTCTGCATCCGGGTCTAGAGTACCGGGTCCCCGCGCGGGATTCATCCTCACGGCCGAAATCGGCCCTCCGCCCGTTCCCGCCCCGACTTGCGTCGGCGCCGCGGGCGATCACGACCTACCAAGAAACGAGCGAGGCGCCATGTCCGAGAGCGAGAAGCCCAAACTCATCATCGACTCCGACTGGAAGGCCCAGGCGCAGGCGGAGAAAGAGAAACTTTCTCAGCAGGAGCAGGAACGCGCCGCAAAGTCGGACGAGCGCGGCGGGCAGGAGGGCATGCCGCCCCCCGACTTCCGCACGCTGGTCGGGATGCTCGCCACGCAGGCGTTGATGTACATGGGCGCGATCCCTGACGAACAGGGCCGCGCGATGGTCGCGCTCGATGTGGCCGCCCACTACACCGACATGCTCGAGATGCTCTCCGCCAAGACCAAGGGCAATCTGTCCAAGGAAGAGGAGGAGGAACTGACCGAGGTTGTCCGTGAACTCCGCGCCCGGTTCGTGCAGTTGACCGGTATGGTCGCCGAGGCCCGCAAGAAGCAGGCCGCCGAAGGCGGAGCCCCGGGAGCGGCCGGCGCCCCCGGCGGACAGCCCGGCGCGGGCCAGTTCGATTTCCCCGGCTCGACCTGATCGAGACGCCGCTCGCGTGGAAGTTCCGCGGGTCGCCGAGCGTTACGCCTCTGAATGCAGCCAACGGGTGCTGAACAGCCCCGCTCGTTGCCGATAGACCGAACTCTCTCTACAGTCGGTACATCGACCACACGGCGTCCGAACGACGCGGGGGTCCTCCTCGCTCCGGGCGCCACCGGAAGGAGCGCATCGCGTGTCGGATTCTGCCACGACCGGCAGGAAGCAGAACTTCCTCGAAAGGCATCAGTTCCTGATGAGGCGGCTCCATTCGCTGACGGGCATCCTGCCCATCGGCGTCTTCCTCATCGCCCACCTCACCACGAACTCGTCCGTCATCTGGGGAAGTTACCTCACGCGCGGCGAAACGAACTACGACCACAACGGTGTGGCCGCCTTCCAGCACGAGGTGACCTGGATCAACACCGGCATCCCGATGCTGATCCTCATCGAGATCACCCTCTGGGCCTCGATCGCCTTCCACTCCATCCTCGGATTTGTCTACGCGACTCAGGGCCGCCCCAACACGGGCGCCTACGCGTACCAGAGCAACTGGCGGTACACCCTCCAGCGCCTTTCCGGATATTTCGGCATCCTCTTCATCTTCTACCATGTCGCCACCCTGCGCTGGGGCTGGACATTCCTCATCCCGGGCGGGACGAAGTGGAGTTACGAGTACGCCTCGTCCACGCTCGCGCTCGCGCTGCGCGGCGGGCAGGATGTCACGGCCGCGGGCGTCGCGGTGTCCGTGTTCTACCTCGTCGGCGTGTCGCTGCTTGTCTTCCACTTCGCCAACGGATTGTGGACCGCGGCGATCACCTGGGGCCTCACCGTCTCCACCGCCGCGCAGAAGCGCTGGGGCTATGTGTGCGCCGCGCTCGGCGCGGGTTTGATGCTCGCCGGCTGGGCCGCCGTCATCGGGTTCGCGACGCTGAACCCGGAGAAAGCCCGCGAGGTCGAGGAACAGATGCGCGCGCATTCCGCCGAGGCGCCCGCCCAACAGATCCACGAATCCGTCGACACGCAGAGCAGCGACGCCGTGAGCGCCGTCGCCGATCGACCCCAGCACTCGCGATAAGAACGCATCCGCGCGGCCGCCCGCCGCGATAGACCTGTCAAGGAGTTCGTCATGGTCAGCCCGGCAACAGGCGGCACGAAGCAGCGAGTGATCGTGGTGGGAGGAGGCCTCGCCGGCCTCGCCGCCACGCTCCGCATCGCCGAGGCGGGCGTCCCCGTCGATCTGTTCTCGATCGTTCCCGTGAAGCGTTCGCACAGCGTCTGCGCGCAGGGCGGCATCAACGCGTGCAACGAGATCGCGCGCCAGCAGGGCTACAGCGAGTACGAGCACTTCGACGAGTCGATCTACGGCGGCGACTTCCTCGCGCATCAGTCCCCCGTCTACGAGATGGCCCACTGGGCGCCGCGCATCATCGACCTGCTCGACCGCATGGGTGTGCCCTTCAACCGCACCCGCGAGGGCCAGCGCGACCTGCGCCTCTTCGGCGGCTCGCTCTACAAGCGCACGCACTTCGCCGGCGCGACCACCGGCCAGCAACTGATCTATGCGCTGGACGAGCAGGTCCGTCGCTGGGAGGTCGAGGGCCTCGTCACGAAGTACGAGCACTGGGAGTTCCTGTACCCCGTCATCGACAAGGACGGCGCGTGCGTGGGCATCGTCGCGCAGGACCTCCGGACGATGCAGGTCCGCGCGTTCCGCGCCGACGCGGTCGTCATGGCCACGGGCGGGCCGGGCCTCGTGTGGGGCAAGTCCACCAACTCCGTGATGTGCAACGGCGGCGCCGCGGCCCGGTGCTTCCGCGCCGGCGCGTGGTACGGCAACCCCGAGTTCATCCAGGTCCACCCCACCGCCATCCCGGGCGCGGACAAACTGCGACTCATGTCCGAATCAGCGCGCGGCGAGGGCGGGCGCATCTGGGTGCCCGCCAAGAAGGACGCGTCGGGCAAGTGGCAGCACCACCCCGACAGCGGCCGCGACCCGCGTCAGATCCCCAACGATGAGCGGTGGTATTTCCTTGAAGAGAAGTACCCGGCGTACGGCAACATCGTGCCGCGCGACATCGCGACGCGTGAGATCTTCGAGATCTGCGTCAACGGCTTCGGCGTGGGCGGCGAGAACTCCGTCTACCTCGACCTCACGCACCTCGGCCGCGAGTACCTCGAGCGGAAACTCGGCGGCATCATCGACATCTACCGCAAGTTCGTGGGCGAGGACCCCGTCGATGTGCCCATGAAGATCTTCCCGGGCGTCCACTACTCGATGGGCGGGCTCTACACGACCTTCACCCCGAAGGAAGACGCGCGCGGCATGGAGTACGGCGCCAAGAACTCCATGATGACCAACATCCCCGGGCTCTACGCCTTCGGCGAGGTCAACTACCAGTACCACGGCGGCAATCGCCTGGGCGCGAACGCGCTGCTGTCGTGCATCTTCGACGGCCTGTTCTGCGGCATGGGCGTCGTGAACTATGTCCGCGACACGGATCGCACCAGCGCCGTGAACCGCGAGCAGTCGGTGTACGACTCGGTCGTCAGGCAGGAAGAGGATCGCATCAAGCGATTGCTCGACTCGAAGGGCGATGAGAATCCGTACCTGCTCCATCGCGAACTCGGCGCCGAGATGACCGAGGCGTCGACGGTGATCAAGAGCGCGCCGCGTCTGAAGCAGGCGCTCGAGAAGATCGCCGAACTCAAGGACCGCTTCTCGCGGATCTCGCTCGACGACTCGGGCATGTGGACCAACCAGAGCGTCTCGTTCGCGCGTGCGCTGGACGACATGTTCCTGATCGCCGAGGCGAACCTCCGCGCCGGTCTGCAACGAGAAGAGTCGCGCGGGTCGCATTTCCGCACGGACTTCACCGAGCGCGACGACGCGCGGTTCCTCAAGACTTCCGTCGCGAAGTTCGATGGAAAGACCGTCACGGTCGACCTCGAAGACCTCCCCACCCCGCTCGTGAAGCCGCGCAAGCGGACCTACGGCAAGACCGATGGCGGCGCCGCGAAGAAGCCCGCCACGGCGGCCGACCCCGCGAAGTCGCGCGAATCGGCCGAAGCGAGTTCCCCCGCCTGATCTACCACGCACTACGAGCGCAGTGATCGAATCAGTACCCCACTCGCCGCGTTGCGCGGCAGGACAACGATGAGCACCGCCACGACCAAGCCCGAGACCGCCGACCCCAAACGGGGCAAGACGCGAACCGTCAAGGTGAACCTGCGCATCGAGCGGTGCGACGGCCCGGGCAAGCCCTCCTACTGGCAGACCTTCCAGGTCGATGCCGACCCGACGGGCAATGTGCTCTCGTGTCTCCAACTCATCGCGGGCAACCCCAAGACCACCGACGGCAAGTCCACGACTCCCGTTGTCTGGGATTCGGGCTGCCTTGAGCAGGTCTGCGGCGCCTGCACGATGCGCGTCAACGGCAAGGTGCGTCAGTCCTGCACCGCGCTCGTGAACCAGTATGTGTCGGGCGACGGCGAGACCATCACGCTCCAGCCGATGAGCAAGTTCCCCGTGGTCCGCGATCTCATGGTCGACCGCGAGCGGATGTTCCACAACCAGAAGCGCATCAAGGGCTGGGTGCCCATCGACGGCACCTACGACCTCGGCCCGGGCCCGAAGGAGACGCCCGAGAAGCAGGAGATCCGCTACCGCCTCTCCGAGTGCATGACCTGCGGCTGCTGCCTCGACGCCTGTCCTCAGTTCGAGAAGGTCGAAGATCCGTCGAAGTGGGACACCTCGTTCATGGGCGCGCAGCCGATCTCCCTCGCGCGGCTCTTCAACATGCACGGCACCGGCTCGACGCTCGCCGACGACCGGCTCGAGGTCATGTCGAGCGAGGGCGGCGTCTCGGAGTGCGGCAACGCGCAGAACTGCGTGAAGGTGTGCCCCAAGGAGATCCCGCTCACCGAGTCGATCGCCGCCATCGGCCGCGCGGTCACCGTGTACCGGATCAAGAAGTTCTTCACGGGCAAGAAGTGATGCTCATTCGCCGAGGATCGCGCGCATCAGACGCGACGCGATCCCGTCGGCGAACAGGAACCCGCCGTCGGTCAGCGTCAGGCGGCCGCCTTGTTCCACCAGCAAACCGGTGCTGAGTTCGGTCTGGATCGCCGCGTCCAGCGCTTCGGCGCGTCGCGGCGCTGCAATGCGCACATCCGTCCGGAGTTGATCCGCGTCGATGCCTTCGCGCAGGCGCAGCCCTGTCATCACGCGCTCGGCGAGGGCGCGCGGCGGCTCGGGCGATTCGAGATCGACGACCGGGGGCAGCCCGCCCGTCGCCGCGATGCCCTCCATCCAGTCCGTGAGCCGCGGGAGGTTTTTCCAGCGCCACCCGCCCTGCCGCGCGTCGGAAGCGCGCAGATGCCCCGACGCCGAAGGGCCGGCTGCGAGCCAACTCCCCTGCCGCCAGTACGCCATGTTGTGCGCGCACTCGGCGCCCGGCTTCGCGAAGTTGCTGACCTCGTAACGGTCGAACCCGGCGCCGCGCAGCATTGACACGGTCGCCTCGAACATGTCCGCTTCCAGGTCCTCGTCGGCGCGCGTGAACTGGCCCATCGAGAGACGCTTGGTCATCGCCGTGTTCGGTTCGTAGGTGAGCGCGTAGCACGAGAGGTGTTCGACGCCCGGATCGAGCGCGAGCGCGGTGTCGAGGTCACACTTCCATTCGTCGAGCGTCTGGCCCGGTATGGCGTAGATGAGATCGATCGAACGGCGCGCGATGCCGGCGTCCGCGGCGAGCGTGAGCGCGCGCTGCACGCTCGCTGGGTCGTGCCAGCGCTCGAGCGTCTTGAGATGCCGTTCATCGAACGATTGCGCCCCCATCGAGACGCGCGTCACGCCGCCGCGTTTGAACGCGGCCATGAGTTCGGGAGTGACGGTCTCCGGATTGCACTCGACCGTGAACTCGGCGAGCCCCGTGAGATCGAACAATCGCGGGAGGTCGGCGAGGAGGCGGTCCCACAATTCGACGCGGAGGAGGGAGGGCGTGCCGCCGCCCACGAAGATCGTCTCGAGCGGCCCGGCGTGGGGCGCGAGGTTCGCGAGTTCCCGCTCGAGCGCGTTCAGGAAGGGTTCCTGACGGTCCTGCGAGTCCACGAAGGAGTAGAAATCGCAGTAGTGGCACTTGTGGAAGCAGAACGGGACATGGATGTAGAGCGACCGGGCGGGCTCGTGCGACGACGCGAACGCCCCGGCCGCGGTCAGGCGGCGTGCGGCGCGGTCTTGCTCATAGAGGGGCAGGTCGATAGTGTTGCCTCGCCTCGGCTGTCGGCATTCGGCGTGCGTTTGGGCCTGAGTCTATTCGGGCCGCCCGGCCACGCCGAGCCCTCACCCGCAGACGCGCTTGGTTCGTACTGAAAGCAGAAGGATGCGTTGCCCGTGAAAGTGATGCTAGTGGCCTTCAAGCCGGACGGAGCCCGGATCGACTTCCGCGTGCGCAACGAGCGGTGCGTCATCGGCCGCGACACCGAGGCCGACCTGCGGATCCCGGTCGGGACGGTGTCCCGTCAGCATTGCGAGGTTCGCGTCGACGACGACGAGCCGCGCGTGCGCGACCTGGGTTCGAGCAACGGGACCTTCCTCAACGGGAAGCGCGTCACCGAGTCGGTGATCGACGCGGGCGACCTGCTCCGCGTGGGTCCGACGACCTTCACCGTGGTCATCGACGGGATCCCGGATGTCGTGACGCCCCCTTCGGACGACGCCGACCACCCCGAGGGTTCGTCGATGATGGACTCGCCGCCGCGGCCCGCTCCGTCGGCGCCCGTGAAGCGCCCCGAGCCGCTCATGGACGACGAGGACGAGGACGACGACCTCATGGCGCCCCCCGCCCCGCCGAAGAAAAAGGGCAAGCCAGCGGCGCAGGACGACGACGACAGCGACGGCACTGGCGCCGCGTTCGACGATCCGCTCTCGAAGATGATCGAGCGTCAGGACGACGACGAGGACTTCGATTTCGATTTCTTCGACGACGACGAGGACGACGACGACCACTGATCCGTCGGGCGGGCGAACCGCCCTGTGATCACGCGGCGTCGGCCTGCTCGGGCTTGGTGCCCTCGGCCGGCTTCGAGGCGGCCGCGGTGGCGGCGCCGGTCCCGTCGGGCACGCGGAGCGTGGCGCCGCACGAACGGCAGCGCACGGTCTTGCCCCGGGCGGTCGTCGGGACCGCGAGAACCTTGCGACAGGTCAGCCGCGGGCACATGATTCGGATAACATCGTTCGGCATGGGGCAATACTCCGCCTTTGCAGGGCCTGCATCGGCGAACGGAGCCCCCGGCTTTATCATCAGGACACTTCGCCGACGCGGGAGTTCGCGTTGTCGGAGCGGCTTGCTCTCTCGCGTAGGCGTATCACCGTGCCGCATGCCTCGACCTCAGCGTCCCCCGTCGATCACGCCGGCGTGGCCGCCTCCCCGTGCACCGCGGTTATCGGCCTCCAGTGGGGCGACGAGGGCAAGGGCAAGGTCGTCGACCTGCTCGCCCGCGAGCACGACGCGGTGGTCCGGTACAACGGCGGCGCGAACGCCGGACACAGCGTCGTCGTGAAGGGCGAGCGCTACGCGCTCCACCTCATGCCCTCGGGCATCCTCTTCCCGGGCAAGCCCGCGATCATCGGCAACGGCGTCGTCGTCTGCCCCGAGACGCTCCTCAAGGAAATCGACGGCCTGCGCACGCGCGGCGTCGACATCTCGGGCCTGGTCGTCAGCGACCGCGCCCATGTCGTCATGCCCTACCACAAGGCCGAGGACGCGCTGCGCGAGCAACTGCTCAGCGCCGGGTCCGACCGGTCCATCGGCACGACGAAGCGCGGCATCGGGCCCGCGTACGCCGAGAAGGTCCAGCGCGCCACGGCGATCCGCGTGGGCGACCTGCTCCACCCCGACGCGCTGCGCGCGAAACTCGAGATGATCTGCTCGCTCAAGGCGCGCACGCTCGGCTCGCTCGATGTGGGCGAAGGGCTGGACGCCGCGTGGAACGCCGACAAACTGTTCGCGCAAGCCGTCGAGTGGGGCGAGCGTTTGCGTCCGCACATCCGCGACACGGTGTACCTGCTTCACGACATGCTGGCCGAGGGCAAGCGCCCGCTCTTCGAGGGCGCGAACGCGACGCTGCTCGATGTGGACCACGGCACCTACCCGTATGTCACGAGTTCGACGACCTGCGCGCTGGGCATCGGCGCCGGGACGGGCGTTCCTCCCCAGCGCATCGGGCGCATCCTGGGCGTGATGAAGGCGTACAGCACGCGCGTGGGCGCCGGCCCCTTCCCCACCGAACTCAAGGACGCGACGGGCGACAAGATCCGCGAGCGCGGCCGCGAGTACGGCACCACCACCGGCCGCCCGCGCCGGTGCGGCTGGCTCGACCTTGTCGCCGTGCGGTACAGCGCGATGATCAACGGCGCGACCGGCCTCTCGCTCATGCTCTTCGATGTGCTCTCGGGTTTCGACGAACTGAAGATCTGCACGAAGTACCGCGTGCACGGCGAGGTGACCGACCGGTTCACGCCCGACGCGTTCGACCTCGCGCAGGCTGAGCCGATCTACGAGACCATCCCCGGCTTCGGCGAGGATGTCACCGAGTGCCGCTCGCGGAGCGATTTCTCGGCGAACGCCGCGCGCTATCTCGCGTTCGTGGAAGAGCAGGTCGGTCTGCCGATCGATGTGATCAGCGTCGGGCCGGATCGGGCGCAGACGATCCTCGACTGAGCCGGGCGCGGAGCAGCGCATCGAGCCGCTCGACGAGGGTTGACTTCGCCTGCGCGATTGAGGGCGCCGCGTCGCCCAGTTCGCGCGCGAGCGAGGTGACCGGGCGTCCGGGCAGGCCGCACGGGACGATGAGATCGAAGTGGGTCAGGTCGGTGCTGACATTCAGCGCGAGCCCGTGCATCGAAACCCAGCGTTTCACGCGGACGCCGAACGCGGCGATCTTGCTCGTCGGTTCGCCGCGACCGTTCGGCAGCCAGACGCCCGTCGCGTCGGGGTCGCGCATCGCGCGGACGCCGAAGTCGTCGCACACGCCGATGACCGCTTTTTCAAGCGTGCGCATGTACTCGTGCAGGCGGAGCCCGAGGAGGTTCAGGTCGAGGATGGGGTAGGCCACAAGTTGGCCCGGCCCGTGGTAGGTGATGTCGCCCCCCCGGTCGGTGGCCGCGACCTCCACGCCCAGGCGTTCCAACTGCTCCGTTGACGCGAGGAGGTGCTGCGCGGCGGCGGCCCTTCGGCTGACCGTGATCACCGGCGGGTCGTGCTCGACGAGCAGGAGGAATCCGGCGGTCTCGCGGGTCTCCCCCGCCGCTTCACGATCGGCCTGCACCCGCTCGACGCATTCGAGTTGCTTCTGCAGCGCCGGGGCGTAGGCCATGCGGCCCAGATCAACGACCTCAAAGACGGGAGCGCGGTCCATCGGGCAACTCTAGGTCGGCGGCGACGCACTACACTGGCCGAAGATGCGCACCGAACCGGCCCAGACCGCACGCCCGACCAACGCTTCATCCGAGCCGTGGACGACGCGCCGGTTGCTCGACTGGATGACCAAGGCGTTCCGCGAGCGTGAACTCGACTCGCCGCGTCTGCTGGCGGAACTGCTGCTCTCGCATGTTGCGGGGTGCGAACGGCTCGCGCTGTACACGCACGCGGATCGGCCCGCGAGCAACGACGAGCGTGAGCGGCTCCGTGCGCTCGTCGGGCGCGCGCTGAAGCACGAGCCCGTGCAATACCTCGTGGGCGAGGGGTGGTTCTTCTCGATGCCGTTCCTCGTCGATCCGCGTGTGCTCGTGCCGCGGCCGGCTACCGAGACGATCGTCGAGCATGTTCTCCAGCGCGTCCGCCAGGACTGCGCCTCGCTCGATTGCGGGCCGGACGGCGAGGGGCTCGCGATCGCCGATATCTGCACGGGAAGCGGGTGCGTCGCGATCGCGCTGCTCAAGAACCTGCCCATGGCGCGGGCCGTCGCGAGCGATATCTCCGCCGACGCGCTGGAAGTCGCGCGGCTCAACGCCGAGCGTCACGGCGCGCTCGATCGACTGACCCTCGTCGAGGGGAACCTTCTGGCGCCGATCGAGCGGGTGAAGGGTGAGATCGCGCCGGACGGATTTCAGTTCGTGGTGAGCAATCCGCCGTATATCCCGGATCACGAGTGGGACGCGGTCGAGACGAATGTGAAGGGGTTCGAGCCCACGATCGCGCTGCGCGGCGGCGCGGACGGGCTGGACCTCGTGCGGCCTCTGATCGCCGGCGCGCACGAACTGCTCCGGGCGAACGGCGAGATGCTGATCGAGACCGCGGCGTCAAACGCCCAGGCCGCGGCCGAACTCGCGCGTGATGAATACGCGGATGTGCGAGTGCTCAAGGATTTCGAGGGGTTCGATCGCGTCGTCGCCGCGACCAAGCGGTGATCAGGCCTTGGCGCCGAACGCCTTGTGGACCTCGGCGACGAGTTGATCGACCTGGAACGGCTTGAAGAGCACGCATTGCAGGCCTTCCTGCGACGCGCGCACGATCGAGTGGTGCGGGTCGTACCCGAAGCCGGTCATGAGGATGACGGGCGGCGGGTTGCGGAGTTTCTGCGTCGCGGCGAAGAGTTCGTACCCGTTGTGGTCGGGCATGCGGATGTCGGAGACGACGAGGTCCGCGGGGGATCCGGGCACGGGGTTGCCGTCGGCGTCGAGGAGGTGGTCGAGTGCCTCGCGGCCGTTGGTGCACACGAGGACCCTGGCGCCGCGATGCTCGAGGACCGCGCGGGCGAGTTCGCGGATCTGCCCGTCGTCGTCGGCGAGGAGGATCGTCTTGCCTGCGACGAGCGGGTCGTGGTCTTTCGACTCGAGTTCCTTGTCCACGCCGAGGATGGTGGACGGGCCGCTGGCGGCCTGCTTGACGCGCGAGCGGATGGCCTCGACATCTTTGGAGATGCGTGCGATGTGCTCACCGATGCGCGGGTCGGCGACGAGCGCCTGCTCGCGGAGCCAGTCCACCTCGAGCATGAGGTCGTTGAGCGGCTCGGAGATCGATCCCTCGACGCGCTCGGAGAGCGTGGCGCTGGTGGCGACGCGCTCGGCGACCATCAGGTTGAGCATGTTCAGCGCGAGGGCGACATAGCGGGCGAAGTTCTCGGCGAACTGGCGGTCGTCCTCGGTGAACGATCCGACGCTGTTGCTCTCGATGTTGAAGACGCCGATGACCTTGTCGTTGAGGAGCAGCGGGAGCGTGAGCGAGCTTCCCGGCTGGTCCATGCCCTTGATGTAGCGCGGGTCCTTGGCGACATCGTGGCAGATGTACGAGCGTCCGGTGGCGGCCACATACCCCGAGATGCCGTTGCCCTCGGGAGTGGCGTACAGGTCGATGGTTTGCACTTCCGACGACAGCCCGGTGGTCATCACGAGTTCGAGGCGTTTGCTGTCCTGATCGACGAGCCAGATCACGAAGTGGTCGAACTGGAGCAGGTCGTGCGCGAGTTTCACGATCCGCTGGCGGAGCAGGTCGAGGCGCTCGGCGATGTGCATCTTCCGCACATTCTCCGGCTCGATGCGCACGAGTTCCTCGGCGGCGCGCTCGATGGCCTGATTCTTCTGCATCGAGCGGCGTGAACTGGTGACATCGAACGCGATGCCGGCGACGCGGCGGAGTTTCGCGCGGCCCTGCATCGCCTCCTCGGAATCGAGCACGGCGGAGATGACGACCTCGAAACTGCGCCCGTCGTCGGTCGAGACGAGGATCTTGCGGGTGGGCATGGGCCGCGTGCGGTCGTACTCGACGCGCTCGGCGAGCATGGCCTTGAATCGTTCGCCGACATCCTTGCAGGCGGTGAGGATCCTCGTGCGGGTCGATTCGTCGAACTCGTCGAAGCGCGCGGTGGACCACGCGAGGGTCCCGTCGGGCTCACAGAGGCACGCGCCCTCGCCCAGGGAGTCGAGCACGGCGCGGGCGCCGATGGTGAGTCCGGTCAGATCGGAGGCGCGGATCGAGGCGGGCACCATCGCGACATCGAAGTCGGCGGCGCGGAAATCGTTGATCGGAAGGACCGAGGCGTCGAACTCGTCCCGGAGCATCCCGAGGGTGCGCTCGCCCAGTTCGGCGGTGTCGAGGATGAACAGCCGCTTGCGGGACGAGTGATCCCCGGGCCGGGGATGGTCCGCGCCGGGGGGCGTTCCGGGTTTTTTGGGTGAGTCGGGCACTTGGAGTTTGTCCGAGGTCAAGTGTACGCTGGGCGGCGCGCCGGAAACCTGCATCGTTCTGATGCGTACGGCCGATGCGAGGATCTCCAGAACATCGGACGCGCGGGACGCGTCACTGTTGCGAAGCATGATCGAAACCGACGGACTGTGGAAGGTGTACGGCGACTTTGCGGCGGTCCGCGGGGTGAGCGTCGCCGTGCCCAAGGGCCAGATCGTCGGGTTCCTCGGGCCCAACGGCGCGGGGAAGACCACCACGATCCGCATGCTGACGGGGTACCTCGCCCCCAGCGCGGGGGCGGCGCGCGTCGCCGGCTTCGATTGCGTCGACCAGAGCCACGAGGTCCGCAAGCGCATCGGGTACCTCCCCGAGTCGGCGCCGCTCTACCGCGAGATGCGTGTCCGTGATTACCTGGATTACCGCGGGCGGCTCTTCGGCATGGCTCGGCCCGAGCGGAGGACATCCATCGGCCGCACGCTCGACCGGTGCTGGCTGAAAGAGGTCTCCGGCAAGCGGATCGGGAAACTGAGCAAGGGGTATCGCCAGCGTGTCGGTCTCGCGGCGGCGATGCTCCACGACCCCGAGGTGCTGATCCTCGACGAGCCGACGAGCGGCCTGGACCCGACGCAGATCGTGGAGACGCGCAAACTCATGCGCTCGCTCGCGGGCGATCGGACGCTGCTGCTCAGTTCGCACATCCTCCCCGAGGTCGAGCGGACCTGCGACCGGATCATCGTCATCGCGCGGGGTCGGATCCGCGCCGACGGCTCGCCCGAGGAATTGACGCGGACGGTGGCGCGCGGCCGCCCGCTCACCATCGAAGCGAAACTGGACGGGGACAACTCGATCGAACGGCTGACAGGCGCTGTGCATTCGTGCGCGGGAGTGGGCATGGCCGCGGGCGAGCGGATGCTCGACGGGTGGGTGCGCCTGCGCGTGGAACCGGCGGAGGACGCGGGCGACCTGCGTGAGCCCGTCGCGGCGGCGCTGCGCTCGGCATCGGCGCTCGTGCGCGAGATCCGCGCGGAGGGCGCGACGCTGGAAGAGGTCTTCTCGCGCGCGATCGCGATGTCGGACTCGGAAGGGGCTGCGGCATGAGAGCGACGCTCGCCATCGCCAGCCGCGAGTTCGCGGGGTTCTTCCGCCAGCCGATGGGCTGGGCGGTCATCGCGCTGTACCTCGCGCTGAGCGGGTGCGTGTTCGCGCTGGGGAGCCTCCGACCGGGCGAGCCGGCGTCGATGCACGGGTTCTTCCAACTCTCGACCTGGCTGCTGATGTTCGTGGCGCCGGCCGTGTCGATGCGTCTGTTCTCGGATGAACTGCGGCTGGGCACGATTGAGCCGCTGATGACCTCGCCCGCGAGCGATCTGTCGATCGTGCTGGGCAAGTACCTCGGCGCGGCGGGCTTCCTGCTGGTGATGATCGCGCCGACGCTGTTCTATGTCGGTGTGCTCGAGGTGTTCGCCGACCCGGACTACGGCCCGATCGCGGCGGGGTACCTCGGGCTCGCGATGCTCGGCGCGCTGTACCTTGCCGTCGGGCTGGTGTTCTCGTCGCTGAGCGAGAGCCAGGTCGTCGCGTTCCTCGGGACGCTCTTCTTCTTCCTGCTGTTGCGGCTTGCGACGGTCGCGCTGGCGCCCGCGCTCGGCGACCCGTGGGCGGCGTACCTGTACCCGCTCTCGGTTGACCTGCGCATCGGCGACTTCGCGCGGGGCGTGCTGGACACGGCGCACATCGTGTTCTTCCTCGCGGCGTCGCTCTGGTTCCTCGTGCTCGCGGGCGCCCTTCTCATGATGAGGAGGTGGCGATGAGCCACGCGGTGAACGACCCCGACTTCGCCCGCGCCTCGCGAGGCGCCACATCGCGGCGGGTCCGTTACAGCCTGCTGACGCTCGCGCTGCTCGCGCTGACGACCGTGCTGTGCGCGGCGATGGTGTTCATCGGCGAGACGAAGCGTGTTCGGATCGATGTCACCGCGACGCGTGCGCACTCGCTCTCGCCGCGCATCGAGGCGCTGCTCGACGGGCTGGAGACGCCGCACGAACTGGTTGTTGTCGCCGACTCGGCGCGGCTGGACACGGCGGCGGCCCGTCGCCTGACCGACTTTCTCGACCTGCTCCGCCGGTCGTCGCCGAACCTGACGACGGTGTGGATCGACACGAGCAACCCGGCGGATCGGGCGGAGTTCGAAGGGCTTCCCGGGCGCATGCTCGAACTGCGTGCCGCGGAGGTCGACGCGGGGAAGGCGGCGATCGAGAACACCCGCGTCGCCGCCGTCGATGTCGCGGGATCACTGGATGCGCTGGCCGCGACGCTGGGCGAGTGGCCCGAGGTGATGCGGAACGCCGATGCGGCGCCCGAGGTTGTGGATATCCTCGGTGAACTCGCGGCGCTGGCGCGCGTGCGGCGCGACGAGGTGACGAGTGTTGCGGAAGCGTTCCCGCTGGCGGGGATCGCGCAGGCGGGCGGCATCGAATTGCCGGACATTCCCGCCGCGCAGGGATCGCTGGGCGTGGTTCTTCGCCGCGCCGCCGAGAGTCTTGACACGGTGTCCAGGGCCGCGGCGCAGATCGGATCGGCCGAGATGTACGCGCCGCTGCATGACCGCGCGGGCGGCGTCGTGTCGTCTGCGCAAGCGACGCGCGACGAGGCGCTGCGTGCGGCGGACGAGATCGAACGAGCGCCTCGGGTGAAACTGCTCGACACGCTCCGGCTGTTGCAGGGCCGCGACGCGGCGGTGCTGCTGTCGGAGAACGATGTCATCGCGATCCGGATCGAGTCGATGCTCGCGGAGAACGCGGCGGCGCAGGGCGCATCGCAGGCGGCGCAGTTGCGGTTTGAGGCGGAGCGCGCGATCACATCGGCGCTCGCGGCGGCGAGCACCGCTGAGGGCGGCGGCCCCCCCGTCGTCGTGCTCACGCACAGCCAGCCGGAAGCGATTCTGATGGCCCCGAAGCCGGGTCAGGGTGATCCGCTCGGGCCATTGCGCGGGCTGCTGGATCACATCGCGGCGCAGGGGTTCGTGATCCGCGAGTGGGCGACCTCGGTCGAGCAGCACCGGCCCGCGCTGAGCGAGATGCGTGCGAACGGACAGCCGATCGTGTGGGTGATTCTGCCCGGCTCGGCGTCGACGACGGACGGGGCCGCGCGGATGGGCACGCTGGCGAAGGCGGTTGACGGGCTGCTCGACGACGGCGAGTCGGTGCTGATGAATGTGGGGCCTTCCCTCCTGCCGCGCGTGGGCGAGGGCGATCCGCTTGTCGCGCGTCTGCGCGAACTCGGGCTCGATATCGATTCCGGGCGTCCGCTCGTGGAGACCGTGCGAACGCCGGCGGGGCCGCGCACGAAGTCGGACTTCCGGTTGCTCCGCGCGAACGATGAACACGCGGTCGGCGCCGCGGTTGACGGGCTTGCGGTGGCGCTCATCTGGCCGCTGCCGATGACGATTTCGGACGAGGGCGCGATGGAGTGGGTGGAACTGGTCGAGGTTCCTTCGCGCGACGAGGTGTGGGGCGAATCGCAATGGCCGACGCTCGTGCAGGCGGGCGCGATGAACGCGTCGGCGAGTTTCGATGACCGCGTGGATGTTCGCGACGGGCCATGGACGGTCGTGGCGGCGGGCGAGCGGTTCGTGGAAGGATCGGACACGCCCCAGCGCGTGGTCGTGGTCGGGAGCAACGGGTGGTTCTTCGACGCGATCGCGCTGCGCAGCGCGACGGTTGACGGCCGCATGTCGATCAGCAACCCGGGCAATATCGAACTGTTCGACGCGTCGCTGCTGTGGCTCGCGGGTCAGGACGAAGTGATGGCGCGTTCGGCGGCGGCGCTGGGCGGGCCGCGCATCGCGGCGATCGAGCCGGGGACGCTCAAGGCGCTGTGGGCGCTGTGCATCCTGGGCCCGGCGACGGCGACCCTGCTGCTGGGGATCGCGGTCCGGCTGTTCCGCGGGTGAGCGGGCCCGTGTAGAGTGTTGCCGTGCCCCAGCGTTCACTGCTCTTTCTGGCGATTCTGACGGCGGCGGCGGTCGCGTTCGCGGTCGTGCTGGTCTCGGGCGGCGGATCGCGCGTGAACATCGGCGCGCCGCTGCTCGATCGGCCGGTGTTCGGCGCGACGGCGATGGAGATTCAGGCGGCCGAAGGCGACGCATCCCTGCGAATCGAGCGTGTCGGTGAGCGATGGGTCATCGAAGGCGACGGATGGCCGGCGAACGAGACGGCCGTGCGCGCCGCGCTGCGTCTGCTGAGCGAGATCCCGATCTCGGCGGGCGGCGCTCGTGCGAGCGATCGCGAGACGCGCGTGACGCTGGAGTTCGGTGGCGGCGAACGCGCGGAATTCTGGATCGAGCCTGCGGCGCGGGCTGTCGGGGGCGGCGCCGCGGTGCGCGACGCGATGGGCCGTCAGGGCCGCGCGCCGGTGGATCTGGCCCGGGCGTTCGAGACGGCGAAGGCGGACACCTGGCGCAGCGTGGCCGCGATGCCGACCGTGGACATCGAATCCTCCCGGGTGACGCTCGAGCATGCGGACGGTTCGACGACCTCGCTCGCGAAGGTGCGCGGGGGGTGGTACTTGAGGGAGCCGGCGCGTGCGAAGGCGGACGACCGCGCCGTGGCCGCGCTGCTGGGCGATCTGATCGACCTGCGTGCTGTGCGGTTCGGCGGCGAGGCGACCGGACCCGCGAGCGACGGCATCGTTTCGATCGTGGTTGAGAAGGACGAGCGGAAGCCGCGCGACGACGGGACGATGGAGACGAGCGTCGATCGCGCGGAACTGCGCGTGCTCGGCCCGGCGAACGAGGACGGCTCGGAGACGGTCGTTGAATCGAATCGTGTGCCGCTGGTCATGCGCACGGACCGCCTGCGTGCATTGGACATCAACCCGAGCGAGTTCGTGTCGAGGACGGGGATCGCGGCGGCGCCGGCGGACATCGGGATGATCGTGCTGCGCGGCGCCGGGGGTGGCGGTGACCAGATCGGGTTCCGGCGCAAAGTGTCGTCTTGGGACGCGATGGGCCCGGCGGCGACGCGGCTTGCCGATCCGGCGGAAGAATCGGGCGGCGTGGAGCGCGTGCTCGCGTTTCTGTCGAACGCGCAGGCGGAGTCGGTGACGCTCGGCGGAGAACCGGGTGCGCCCGAGCGGTTCATTCAGGTCTTCGGGCTGGGCGATGCGCCGATCGCGACGATCGGCGTCCTTCGTTCGGAGTCGGGCGGACTGATCCTGCTCGACGAGACACAACCGGGCGTGGTGAAATCGTACAGCGCGGCGCAGACTCCCCCGCTGCTCCGTGCGTGGCTCGATACTCCGTAACGGTCATCGACTCGTGCGGAACACGAGCAGCGCATCGTCGCCGACGCGGCGCGGCGGCTCTGCGCTGAATCGCTGCGCGTCGCGGATGCGCGCGACCTCGCCCATGTCTGCGGGCTGCATGGCCGCGGCGTCGCCGATGAGGATCGGCGCGACGAAGACGCGGCACTCGTCGATGAGTCTCTGTTGTGCGAGCGAGCCGACGAGACCGGGGCCCGCTTCGACGAGCACATTGCTGGCGTTGCGCTCGGTCGCCAGCCAGCGCAGCGCGTGGGCGAGATCGAGGCGTGTTGCGACGCCGGTGAGTGCGGGTATCGGGATCACCTCGACTCCCGCTTCGCGGAGTTTCTTCGCGCGGGCGCCGTCGGCGTGATCTTCGGCGCAGAACAGGACCACGGGAATCTCGCGTGCGGTTCGCGCGAGTTGCGAGTTCGCGGGCGTGCGCACGGCCTGATCGACGACGGCGCGGATCGCGACGCGGCGCGGCGGGCGGCCGATGCGCGCGTCGAGACGCGGATCGTCTGCGAGCACGGTGCCGATGCCGGTAAGGACGACATCGACGCGCGATCGCCAGCGGTGGACGAGCGCGCGCGAACGCTCGCCGCTGATCCACTTCGAGTCGCCTGCTCGCGTGGCGACGCGGCCGTCGATGGACTGGGCCCATTTGGCGATGACCCACGGCAGGCCCGTTTCGACTCGTTTGACAAACGGATCTGTGAGGCGAATCGCGCTGACGCTCGCGTCGGTGAACCGGACGCTGATCCCCGCGGCGCGGAGCGCATCGGCGCCCCCTTGCGCGACGGGGTTGGGATCGGGGCGTGCGATGACGACCTCGGCGACGCCCGCGTCGATGAGCGCACGCGTGCACGGCGGGGTCTTGCCCTGATGGTTGCACGGTTCGAGCGTGACGAAGGCGGTGGCGCCGCGCGGGTTGATCCCGTTGCGTTGCGCCGCGCGGAGCGCGTTGATTTCCGCGTGCGGCTGGCCGAATCGTTCGTGGTGGCCGATGGCGAATACGCGGTCGGATGCGTCGGTGAGGACGCACCCCACGAGCGGGTTGGGTTCGACGAGCCCCTGCGCGCGGCGGGCGGCGCGAGCGGCGAGATCGAGCATCGCACGGTCGCGGGCGTGTTGTTTCGCGTTGTCGCTCACCGTTGGCGCACGAGCGTTCGGAGGTGTTCGGGGGTCAGGAGTTGCGACGCGTCGTTGATCCAGCGGCGGCCGTCGACGCCGTAGCCCTGCGTGGGTTTGAGTTCGGGGAAGTCGCGCGCGAAGCGGGCGTTGAAGCGGAGCATGGCGAGGTCGCGCGAGAGTTTGGCGGCCATCGAGGCGAGCGCCACGGGGAAACGGCGTGAGTCGGCTTCGACCTCGACGAGCACGCGGAGTTCGCGCCGCCCGTCGCGAAGCGCGTAGGCGGAGCGGTCGTCGCCGCGGCGGACGGTCTCGAGCGTGGCTTCGGGGTCGATGCTGGAAAGGAACGCCGCGTAGTCGGTGCGTCCTCCCTGGCGGTCGAGGAAGGCGTAACCGAGGCGGATCTCGTCGGTCTCGTCGTCTTCGTCTGCGGCGAGTTGGCCCCAGAGGTCGCGCAGGCGGGCGAGGGCCATGCAGGCGGTGACGGCGGCCTTGGAGCCGTGCTTCGCGCACTCCTCGTTGAAGCGGTCGGGGTCGAGCGCGCCGACGCGGAGCGTGCGCAGTTCCACGCTTGCGGTGCGCATCGCGCTCGCGAGGGTCGAGGCTCGGAGGGCGACGAGTCCGGGGTCGTGGTTGAGCGGGAGCGGCCGCGGATCGCGGCGAGCGTCCTGATGGAGCGTGGCGCAGTGCAGACGGCCGAAGAGTTCGGCGTCGTTCTCGATCGCGGGATCGCCGTTGTGCTGAAGAAAGGCGAGGAGCGAGAGTTCGATCTCGGCGAGGGCGGCGGCGTGGCCTTCGGGGCCTCGCTTTGCGGGCCGCTTGAGGGCCTTGGAGTCGTTCACGCACAGCCGGGGGCGTCGTGGCACGGATTCCTTGGGGGAACGGCACACGGCGTCGCTGAGGGCCTCCCAGAGACAGGGCGGTTTGTCGGCGTCATCGAGGGGCGCACGAAAGACCGCCGCGCCCACGCAGAGCGGGCCCAGGAATGGGCCGTACCCGGCCTCGTCGAGGCCGAGCAACAGCGCGGTGCGTGAACGCGGCGGCATGTGTGCGTGCGCGTGAGGTCGGCTTAGTAGCCGCCGGCGCCGGTGACATCGGGCGGCGGTCCGGGAGGAGTGTTCTGCAACTGCTCCATCTCGGGGGTCGTCTTGGTCTGGGAACTGCTGAGGTAGTACGCGATGGCGCCGATGGCAACGACGAAGAGCACGATCGCGATGATGATCTTGACCTTGTTATTCATATATGTGCGCTCCTGAGTTGTTGATGTCTTGAAAGTGACACGCCGCCGGCTTTGGGGCCGACGGCGTGCAGTGTATCAATTCGATGAAGCCGTAGCCAGAACGGGGCTTACGGGATGTCACGACCGGCGAGACCGCCGAAGGTGAACTTGAAGTAGGTCGGGCCGGCGCCGTTGTAGGGGTTGGCGAGCGGGCCGGGAAGGGCGCCGCTGGTCGGACCGGTGTCCTGCTCGAGGTCGGTGCGCGGCTGGAAGACCTGGGTGTCGTCGGCGACCTTCACATTCTTGGCGCTGCCGTCGAACATGGCGATGCTGATCGAGGGGCCCTTGCCGTCGTTCACGGCGCGGTTGTTCCACCAAGTGCGGACGCCGCGATCGTGCGTGGTGACATACTGGTAGAAGGCGACCTTGTTCGAAGTGAACTGGATCGAGTTGGCGCGGTGGAAGGAGCGGTACTGGTCAAGACCGCCGGGGATGGAGCCGGTGCCGCCGCCCGAGGGGTTGAGCGGGCCGGTGAGGGAGAAGAGATCCTTGCGATAGATCGCGGGGAGGATGTACCAGTAGGTGGGGACTTCGAGGTAACGACCGGCGTCGTTGGAGTTGCGCTCGTCGAAGGGGACGGTGCGGTAGGTGTTCCACGCGGCCTTGGTCTGGCGGTCGGTGGGAGAGGCGAAGGGCTCCTGAAGCATGGCGTCGCCGCGCGTCTCGGCCATGTAGTTGCCGAAGGCGATGAACCAGAACGCTTCGATGCCGACGCGGGTCGGGCCGGGGGCGTTCTGCTGGGTGCTGTAGAGCACGCCGGTGGTGCCGCGCTCGGCGGTGTTGAACTTCCAGCCGTTGATGTAGCCGTCGAAGATGTTGGCGAACGCGATCGCGGGCTGACCGGAGGGGCCGGTGCCGGGCTGCTGGCCGTTGCCGGGAGGCGCGGACGGCAGGCGATCCTGGTTGTCGGCGGTGTAGGACGCGACGCCCTGGCCGTTGCCGCGGATGGTCGCGATGCAGGACACGATGCCGGCCTGACGGCGTGCTTCGCCGAGGGTGGGCAAGAGGATGCCGATGAGCAGCGCGATGATGCTGACGACGACGAGCAGTTCGATCAGAGTGAACGCTGCTCGACGCGAACCCGCGCCGGTCGGCCTATTCAGGTGGGCCATGCTCGATTCTCCTTCAGACATAACTGGATGCGGCCGGGCCATGCCCGTCCGCGCATATGGGGCGGGAGCGTACACAATGATCGCTCCCGCGTAAAGAGACCTTCACAAAGCACCGGTACGCGAAAGTCGGACCTGCTGTTGCAGGGACCGGCGGCGGTTTTTGTGCATCCTGACGCTTCGCGCCGCGGCATCCCCCGGTATCAGGGGCACAGCGTTCAGGCGACGACACCGGAAAAACGACGCGACCCGGCGCAAGGCCGGGTCAGGTCAGCACTTCCAGAAAAATGCGGCTGAGAGGAATCGAACCTCCACGGGATTTTACTCCCACTAGAACCTGAATCTAGCGCGTCTGCCAATTCCGCCACAGCCGCAGCGAAGAGCCGGCAAGGATAGTCAAACGCCGCCCGATGTCTATCGCCCGGGGCGGGCCGATGGATCAGAATCCTGCCTCGGCCAGCCAGGCGGAGGGCTCGAACCCGAGGGCGGCGGCGATGGCGAGGAGGGACTCGAGACTCGGGAGGTGGGCGCCGCGCTCGATGCTCGACAACTGGCTGACGCTCACGGTGGACTCTTCGGAGAGTTCCTTGAGCGTCCAGCCGCGGTCGGTGCGCGCGAGGCGGATCTGCCGGCCGAGTTCCTGACGGAGCCGGTCCTGGGGTCGCCCGCCGAGATCGAATTCCTTGGCGGCGCCGGCGAGGGTCGCGCGGAGTTCGTCGAGGGAGAATGGCTTCTCGAGGTAGTCGTAGACATCCTGCTTGAAGGTCTGGCGCATGGTCTCAAGCGAGGGGTATCCGGTCACGACGATGACGCAGAGTTTCGGCCAGCGTTTGCGCACTTCGAGGAGGACGGTCTCGCCCGAGTAGCGGCCCATCTTGATGTCGAGGAGCAGGATGTCGGGCATGCTCGCCTCGATGAGCCCGAAGCACTGGTCGGGGGTCGAGGCGACGCGGACCTCGTGTCCCTCGGTTTCGAGGGTCGCGCTGATGTATTCGCGGAAATCGGCGTCGTCGTCGAGCGCGAGGATCGAGAGCGGCGGCGTGGGCCGCGCGTGATCGGCGTCGTCGGAATGCCTCGGTGCGCTCGTCAAGGTCTGATCTGCTCGCTTGCGTCGTCGGTGCGGCGATGGAGCATCGCCCCGTCGGACGCATCATCACCGGAATCCCCCTCGTCGGCAAGGTCGCGCTCGTCGTCGGGGAGGGTGATCTCGAATTCGGCCCCCGCGCGGCGGGGTGGCGCGGCGGGGTCGTGGGGCTCGTCGGTCGAGAGGTTTCTCGCGAGAATCACGCCGCCGTGCTCGCGGATGATGCCCTCGGAGACAGCGAGCCCGAGCCCCGTGCCGCGCGCGTCGAGGCGGGTGGTGACGAAGGGCTCGAAGAGGCGCGAGAGGACATCGGGCGCGATGCCCGGGCCCTGATCCTGCACGCGGATGGAGACCCACTCGCGGCCGTCGCGCTCGACGCGATCGGCGATGACGGCGATCACGCCCTGCCCGTCCATGGCGTCGGCGGCGTTGCGCAGGAGGTTGACGAAGACCTGCCCGAGTCGGTCGGGATCGCCCGCGACGGTGAGGCCTTCGGGGATGGAGACGGAGAGTTCGACATCGCGTGCTTCGCGGTCGATGCGCACGAGGGTCCACGCGTCCTCGACGATGCGCGCGAGCGGGGAGCGTTCGCGGGTCGCGGGGCGGACGCGCGCGAAGTCAAGGAGGCTCTCGCTGAGCCGCTCGAGTCGCTGGACGACGCGGAGCATGAGTTGCGATTCGCTGGCGGTGATCTCGTGCTCGGGCTCGCCCGCGATGCGTTCGACCTGGCCCTTGAGCACGGCGAGGGGCGTGTTGAGTTCGTGGGCGATTCCGGCGGACATCATGCCCAGGGAGACGAGGCGGTCCTGATCGGCGAGGTTTCGCCGCGCTGTTTCGAGGAGGTGGTTCTTGCGTTTGAGTTCGCCCGCGACGGTTTCGAGTCGGTCGAGCGCGTCGTTGAGCATCGCTTCCTGCTGGCGGAGGCGCACGATGGACTCGTTGCGCGAGCGCATGATCTCGCCGAGTTCGTCGCGCGGCATTTCGAGGGCGTCGATGAGTTCCTCGTCGCGGCGGCCTTCCTGCACGGCGAGGTCGGCGCGGAGCAACGCCTTGATCGGGAGGTAGACCTGCTTGGGCAGGACGACGATCTCGAGGGCGAGCGCGATGAGCAGGTAGAAGCCGAGGAGGACGGCGGTGAGGAAGAGGTACATCCTCGTGACGGCGCGTCGGGCGTCGACGGCGTTGGCGCTGGTGTAGAGGAACTCGCCCGACGCGGGGTTGTAGCGCACGGCCTTCTGGTGCGCGCCTTTGCCCCCGAAGAGGAAGACGACCGAGCCGGCGGCCTCGCGCGCGAGGCGCGCCTGGCGGTCGGTGAGCCCGACCTCGTCGGCGGAACCGACGCGGAGTTCGACGCCCTCGGGCGAGGCGAGCGACGCGAGGGAGGGGTCGCGCGTGAGCATGTCGATCGCGACGAGGCACGATTGCCGCTCGGCGGAGGCGACGACCTCGTGGATGGCGGGCCTGAGGGCGGCGAGCAGCACCACCGCCAGCGCGAGAGAGAAGGTGGTGTGGAGGAGGATCATCTTCTTGCGGATCCGCATGCTGCCGATGAGCGTGCGGAGCCGGCTGGTTCGCTCGCTGGAGGCGGCGCCTTGCTCGGGTTCTCCGGGTCGATGAGCCATCGCCCAATCGTGCGCAGGCGGAATGCGGAAAGCCAGCCCAACCTCGGGGGGCAAAATCGCCGATAACCGGTCGGTGAGACCCCAGCGACGGAGTTTGGTCAGGATCTACGGGCCGCCTGCGGCGATCGCGGCGATGGGCGCCCTGTGGATGTGGGGCGACATCGGCCCGTCCATGCGCGGCGCGATCCTGTTCTGCGGGTTCGTCGTCGTGCTGTGCGTGTTCATCGGCGCGAGGAGCGATCGGAAGACACGCAGGAAGATTGCGGAGAACGAGCGCCGGCTCGAACTGCTGCGCACGAAGGGGTACGACGCGTTGAAGGAAGAACTCGTCCACGAGGAAGAAGAAGGAAGGGACGCCGCGTGAAGCAGGGACCGTCTGATCAGCCGAACGAATCGCTGCGCCTCGTGCAGGCGCCCCCCCTGCTCATCGTGACCGGCATGACGCTGGAGGCGGAGCGTCTCGCGCGGCCGCTGGCGGCGAACATCCGCGAGCATGTCGCCGCGTGGCTGGACCTCGAACAGGACGAGGACGGATCGGCGCCCGGGTTTGACCCGGTGGTGTGCACGGATGTGTGGTGGATGAACAACGCGGAACTGCGCGCGTGCCCGACGATCACCGTGGGTGGTCCGGAACAGAACGCGCTGACGGCGTACCTCGCGGACAAACTGCCGAGCGTGTTCACGATGGACGGCCGCGTGCTGGTGCAGATGGACCTCGACGGGGTCGATCTGCTGGCGGCGTGCTGGGGCGTGGACGACGCGACGACGACGGCGGCGGTCGATCGGTTCCTGGAGGCGTACCTCGACCGGTTCATGGAGTCGGCGTGCGCGCGGTTCGGCGCGACGGCCGGCTGAGGGGCTTACTTCCCGACACAGAACGAACTGAAGATGCGTCCGAGCACATCGTCTGGCGAGATGTCTCCGACGACTTCGCCGAGCGCGTCGAGCGCGGCGCGGAGGGCGTCGGCGATGAGTTCGGCGTTGTCGAGGCGAGAGGGGTCGGACGCTTGCGCTGCGTCACGCGCGTGCGTGAGCGCGTCGATGGACTTTGCCACGGCGAGCGCGTGACGCGGGACGAGGTCGCCGCGGGGCGAGTCGGTGGAGAACGCGGCGTCGGCGATTGCGCGGGCGAGGGCGCCGAGGTTTGCGCCGTCGAGGGCGCAGACTGAGAGTGTGGTTGAATCGTGATCGCCGGGAAGGTCGGCCTTGGTGCGTGCGCGGATGCGCGGCGTGTTCGAGGGCATGGAAGCGGCCCACGGGGCGCGTTCGAAGGCGCCGGTGGGATCGCAGAGCACGAGCGCGTCGGCGCGGTCGATGGCTTCGCGCGCGGCGCGCTGGCCGAGCGC
>CAYGLT010000009.1:45807-48671 GCA_964350875.1 uncultured Phycisphaeraceae bacterium
CGGAGTTCGGCGCCGACGACGCCGCGGAGGAGCAGATCGGCGGCGCGGCGGTCGGATTCGTTTCGCGCGGCGATGACGGCGGCGACGCCCTCGGCCTCGTCGAGCGTGACGCGGCCGTTGAGAAAGGCGCGGGCGGTGAACTCCCCCGCTTCCGCCGGGCGGACGCCTTCGACGCGGCACAGGGCGTCGATCACGCGCTCGACGACGATCGGGTTGCCGACGACGAGCAACTCGGCTGAATCCTCGCCCGTGTACGAGCGCGGGGCTTCGTAGATCGCGACGAGCGCGGGGAGCGTGTGCGCGCCGAGGGTGAGACGCGTCGGGCGTGCGCCGCGGACGAAGGGTGTGCCCGGCGCGAGCGCGGCGAGGGCGTCGCGCGTCTGCGGTCCCGACAGTCGCACGATGGCGCGCGGGGCGGCGCCGCGGGGCGAGGCGACGGCCACGATGGTGTCGCCCGTGCGCATGGTCGTGGTCTCGGCGCGGTCAGCGGCTGCCGCGGTTGCGGCGGTCCTTGAACGACGGGGTCTTGGGCTCTTCCTTGCGGCCGAAGGGGTTGCCCGCGGTGTTCTTCACGCGCTTGCGGCCGGCTCCCCCGGGGGTGGGCTTCTTGGGCTCGAGGTCGAGTTGGTTGATGTGCGAGCGGATCCAGCGGCTCTCGAGGATGCCGAGGGTGGAGTTGGTGACGAAGTAGAGCGTCAGGCCGCTGGGCGCGTTGAAGACGAAGAGCGGGAACATGAGGACCATCATGACCTTGATGATCTTCTGCTGTGTCTGCTGCTCGGGCGTGAGCGTGGCCGCGGTGGGCGGGGTGAGGTACTTCTGCTGGATGAAGAAGACGACGCCCAGCGCGAGGGGCAGGATGTTGATGCCGGTGATGGGCCCGAGCATGTTGGAGACGAGCGGGACCATGTAGCCGCGGCCGAACTCGATGAAGTGATCGGGCGCGGAGAGGTCGGCGAGGAAGGCCCACTGGCCGCCGGTGATCTTCTGGAAGACGCCGAAGAACGCGGGCTGGTGGCGCAACTCGAAGGCGAAGTAGAGCATCGCGTAGAGCGCGATCCAGACGGGCGTCTGGAGGAACATGGGGAGGCATCCGAGCGCGCCGGTGAAGTTGACGCCCTCCTCCTTCATGAGTTTGGCCATCTCGGTCTGGAGGCGCTTGGGGTCGTCCTTGTACTTCTCCTGGAGTTTCTTCTGCTTGGGGCCGAGGGCCTGCATCTGCTTGCCGAAGCGGGCCATGGCGATCTGCGACTTGCGGGTGATCGGGTGCAGGATGGTGCGCACCACGAGCACGAGCAGGATGATCGCGAGGGCCCAGTCGAAGACGAGGTAGGCGTGGGCGAAGCGGAGGAACCAGAGGAGCGGCGCGGCGAGCCACTGGAAGGTGCACGGCGCGCACATGCCGCCGATGTTGTAGACGACGATCTGCTGGAGGTTGAGCGCGTTGGAGACGGGCTCTTCGCGGAGCAGCGGCTTGCTCTCGGGTCCGGCGTAGGCGCCGAAGGAGAGGTCGACGGCGCCGCCCGGCGCGACCTCGATGGGCGCGCTGGTCATCTGGAGGACGACGGACTGGTTGGGGTCGCCGCTCTGCCCGATGACAACGCGGTTGACGCTGGCGGCGAGGTCGAGGCGCTTGTCGACGACCGCGCCGGGCGTGGTGAGTTCAGCGGAGGTGATGGGCGGGTGCACGACGAACGCGAAGTAGCGCGAGGTCATCGCGATCCACGAGAGCGTGCGCTGGGCCTTGATGTCGCTCTCGCGCGGCCAGACGGGCTGGGTGTTCAGTTTCTCGCGCTTGACCATGCTCGTGAGTGAGAGCAGGTCGTTGTCGGCGTAGACATAGCGCGAGGGGTCGCGCTGCTGGGGGAGCAGGTAGCCGTACCGGAAGCGGCGCGTGTCCATCGGGATGCCCGAGGTCTCGCGCGGCAGGTCGACGGGACCGTACTGGTACCAGGTGAAGCGCAGGGGCACGCCGCTGAGGTTGTCGAGGCGCTGCTCGACGAGGAGTTCGTACGAACCCTCGCGCATGGTGTAGGTCTTGAGGATGCGCGCAACGGCGTTGCCTTCGTTGTCCTCGACGATCGCTTCGAACTGACCCGGCGCGAGTTCGCGCCAGAAGGTCTTGCCGGGGGGCGCGAGGCGCAGGTCTGCGTACTCGTTGGGGTCTTCGAGCCCGATGAAGCCCATGCCCACGGAGGCGAGCGAGACGACGGCCTGCTGCACCTCGCGGATCGAGCCGTCGGCGGCGTAGACCTGAACGGTCGCGCTCTTGCGCTCCTGGATGGCGTAGTGGTTCTTCTTCTCGATGTCGTCGAAGAAGTCGGAGAAGACGACGGACTCGACGCCGGCGCCGTAGGGCGTGAACGCGACTTCGAGGCGCCACGGGCCGTCGGGGTCGAGGGAGCCGAGTCGGGTGAAGTCGCCTTGGGCGTCGAACGCGCGGGCGCGCAGCCCGGAGGGGAGTTCGGCGCTGGTCGAGGCGGCGGGCGCGGGCGGGGTGGTCCGGGGAGCGGCCTGCTCGGCGGCGGACTGGGCGATCTCGTCGGGAGTGGCCGCGGGATCGGCGAGGTCGGGGGCGATGTCCTCGACGACCTCGTTGGCGACCTCGGGCGTCGTCTCGGGCGGGTTGACGACCGGCGTGGGCTTGGAGCGGTTGATCTGCCCGATCGCGATCATCGAGACGATCGTGGCGGCGGCCACGAGCACGATGACGGTGAAGAGGGCGCGTTTGGCCTTGTTGGGTTTAGTCGCCATGAGGAGATGGGATGCGCAAAGCCGGCCGGGGGAGCGGCGGGCGTGGAGATCGGGTTTCAACGAAAGCGAGACGGGCGGAGGGGCCGCGCCCGGGCGGAAAGATAGCGCGT
>CAYGLT010000009.1:48771-51263 GCA_964350875.1 uncultured Phycisphaeraceae bacterium
CGGCCCTCGTAGAGCCGGTCGCCCAGCCAGTCCGCGAGTTGTCCGATGGACTTGATCTTCTCGGCGGTCTTGGCGACATCGTATTCGACGCGGAAGAACTCAAGGTTCAGGTTCCCGCCGTCGTCTTCCATAATGACATAACTCGCGCGGGGGTCGTGGTCGCGCGGCTGGCCGACGGAGCCGACATTGACGACGGCCTTCTCGTCCTCGCTGACGGTGTAGATGCTGCGGCCCAGTTCGCCCGGGGAGTAGAAGTCGGGCTCGTCGGTGAAGACACCCGGGACATGGGTGTGCCCGACGACGGCGAGGCGCTCGACGCGGTCGAAGACGGACTTCATCTTGTCCGGCGCGGTCATGGCGTCATCGGGGAAGATGTATTCGTTGATGGGTCGGCGGGGCGAGCCGTGGACGGCGAGGACGGAGAACGCGTCGCCGCCGTTGCCGATCTGCTCGGAGACGCGGACGCGGAGCGATCCGAGGAACCCGAAGCGCGCCTTGCGTTTGGCCTCGTCGGGCTCGGCGTCGAACTGCTCGCGGGTCCAGTAGGCGGCGGCGGCGGCGGCGGGGTTGAAGTTCGTGGGCTCGTAGAGCACCCCGAAGTCGTGGTTGCCCATGAGGGACCACGCGCAGCGCTCGGAGACGATATCCACACATTCGAGGGGTTCGGGCCCGTACCCGATGATGTCGCCCAGGCAGATGATGCGGTCGACGGACCTCTCGTCGATATCGCGGAGGACGGCGCGGAGCGCTTCGGCGTTGCCGTGAATGTCGCTGATGATGGCGGTCCGCAACGGCGCGATTCCTTCCGAGCAATCCTGGCCCGAGTCCTTTCGCCGCCCTGCGGGGCACATATCCCGCGAGCGATCGGGGCCGGGCGGTCGAAGGCGGGGATGCTACAACCCCGAGCGCGAATGAGCAACGGCGCACGCCGCCATGCTTCATGAGCGCAAGTTCGTGCAATCTGCGGAAGCGAATAGTCCGATGATCGGGCGAACGCGGTCTCACGAGGCGGACACAGGCCTTGCGCCGCCTAGAATCGCCGCCTTCACTGGCTTCTCGGACCTCCCACGCCACAAAGGTGTGTCATAGAAGGAAACGAGCCGAACGATGCCCTTCCCGCCCTCTCTCGATAATCCCCCCAGCGCCGACCCCCGCGCGATCGATCTGGTCGCCCACGCGGCCCGGTCGAGCGCCGCCGAGATCGACCGCCTCCCCCACCCCGTCGCGAACGCCGCGGTCCAGTACCAGCGGACGCGCGAGATGACGATCGACGAACTGCTGCTCGAGAACCGGGTGGTGTTCCTGATCGGTGAGATCAACCACGCGTCTGCGGCGCGTGTGATGATGCAGATGCTCTACCTCGAGAACCAGAAGCGGGGTCAGGACATCAATTTCTACATCAACTCGCCGGGCGGCGCGGTGGACGACACGCTCGCGCTGTACGACACGATGCGGTTCCTGTCGTCGCATGTGGCGACCTACTGCATCGGCCGCGCGTACTCGGGCGGCGCCGTGCTCCTGACGGCGGGCGTGAAGGGCAAGCGGTTCATCCTCCCCCACGCGAAGGTGATGATCCACCAGCCCTACGGCGGTGTGTACGGCCAGACGGAGGACATCCGCATCCAGGCCGAGCAGATCATCAAGTCGAAGACGCAACTCATCGACATCATCGCGGGCCACACCGGGCAGGACCCGGCGACGGTTCGCAAGGACTCGGAGCGCGACCGCTACTTCACCGCGAAGGAAGCGAAGGAGTACGGCCTCGTCGACGAGGTGCTCGCGGAGCCCGGCGCCGGCCAGAAGGCCTGAGCGACTGTTCACACCCATGAACCACCCGCGCTTCGGCGCGTGATCCGAAAGACCAGCGACCATGTCCATGCTTGTTCCGATCGTCATCGAGCAGTCCGGCCGCGGCGAGCGCGCGTACGACATCTACTCGCGTCTGCTGCGCGACCGCATCGTGTTCCTGGGCGGGCCGGTGCACGACGACTCCGCGAACCTGATCATCGCGCAGTTGCTCTTCCTCGCGAACGAGGACCCCAAGAGCGACATCCACTTCTACATCAACTCGCCCGGCGGTTCGGTGACGGCGGGGCTGGGCATCGCCGACACGATGCACTTCATCCAGCCGCAGGTCGCGACCTACATCATCGGTCAGGCGGCGAGCATGGGCTCGGTGCTTGCTTCGCAGGGCGCCAAGGGCAAGCGCTACGCGCTGCCCAACTCGCGGAACCTGATGCACCAGCCGCTGATCTCGGGCGTGCTCGAGGGTCAGGCGACGGACCTGGAGATCGAGGCCCGCGAGATGCTGCGCCTGCGCGACCGGCTGTACCTGCTGTACAGCGCGGCGACGGGTCGCCCGACCGACGAGATCGAGCGCGACTGCGACCGCAACAAGTGGCTCGACGACAAGGAAATGCTGGAGTACGGCCTCATCGACGAGGTGCTGACCAGCATGCCGAAGATCGCGCACGAGAAGGACGGGGTCTGAG
>CAYGLT010000010.1:0-49895 GCA_964350875.1 uncultured Phycisphaeraceae bacterium
TGACCGCAGCAGCCATAAGCGGCCGTTGTCCGGCGCCGCCGGTGTCCTGGCCGTCAACCCTCGGGCGTTCTTCGTTACACTCCTCTGCCCATGGCGTACACCGTACTCGCACGGCGATACCGTTCCCGCTCGTTCGACGAGGTCGTCGGGCAGGAAACCATCGCGCGCACGCTCGCCAACGCGATCGAGCGCGACCGGGTGGGCCACGCGTACCTCTTCACGGGCACGCGAGGGGTCGGGAAGACCTCGATGGCGCGCATCTTTGCCAAGGCCCTCAACGCACCCAACGACGAGCCCTCCGATGTCGCCGACGCCATCATGCAGGGCCGCGACACCGATGTCATCGAGATCGACGCGGCCAGTAACCGCGGCGTGGACGAGGCCCGCGAACTCATCGCGAACTCGGTCTACCGCCCGATGCGCGGCCGGTACAAGGTCTACATCATCGACGAGGTCCACATGCTCACGCGTGAGGCCTTCAACGCGCTCCTCAAGACGATGGAGGAGCCGCCGTCGCATGTGAAGTTCATCCTGTGCACCACCGAGGCGCACAAGGTCCCCCCGACGATCCAGAGCCGCTGCCAGCGCTTCGACTTCAAGAACATCGACACGCGGCGCATCTCCGAGCACCTGCGAGAGGTGCTCAAGGGCGAGAAGGTGACCGCAGAGCCCGCTGTCGTCGCGCAGGTCGCGCGGCTGGGCAACGGGTCGATGCGCGACGCCCTCACGCTGATGGACCGCCTCCTCGCGACGGGCGAGAAGAAACTCACCACGGCGCTCCTCCAGGATGTCCTCGGGCTTCCCCAGCAGGATGTCGTGGACGCGGTGCTCGATTCGTGCGCACAGGGCGGGGTGAAGGGCGCGCTCGAGGCCGCCGACCAACTGCTCCGCTCGGGCGTCACCATCGATCAGGCGTTCGAGTCGATCGAGACGCGGCTCCGCGACCTGCTCATCCTCTCGGCGTGCGGCGCCGATTCCGAGATCGTCGAACTCGACGGCGAGGACCGCCAGCGCGCCGCCGCGCTCGCCGACCGCTTCGACGCGTCGTCGGTCACCTACATGATCGCGCTGTGCGAGAACGCGTCGCGGTCCGCGAAGTCGAGCAGCACCCCGCGCGCGCTCTTCGACGCGATCATCGCCCGCATGGCCATGGCCGAGCGCGTCGCCGACGCGCTGGCCGTTTCCCGCGGGGCGCCGGCGAGCGCCCGACCCGCCGCCGGACCCCCTCCAAAAAAAGCGCCAGCGCCGGCCGGCGGTGATCCCGCACGGTCGGCGGCCCCCGCGACCCCCGCATCCCCGGAACTCCCGGCCCGCGAACCCGCGGTGCCCTGCGCCGACACCTCGGACCTCTGGGCGTCGCTCCGGGAGAGCGCGCCTCCGGGCGTGAAGTCGATCCTCCGCGTGCTCACGCTGAAGGAGCAGGCGCCCGACGCGCTCATTCTCGAAGCGTCCGACCCCGACACGCTGACGATCGCGCGGACCGCGCTGCCGAAGATCCAGGAGGCCGCGACAAACCTCGCCGGCCGCGCCATCGAGATCAAACTGCTCGCGTCAGCGCGTGCGTCCGCCGGGTCGTCGCCGTCATCGGCGGGAGGACACGGCGGGCCGTCACGACCCGCCCCGCGCCAGCACGGGATGACCGTCGCCGAACGCGAAGCCCTCGAGCATCCGTTGGTGCGCACGGCGGTTGACCTGTTCGGCGCCCGCATCGTGCGCGTCGAGGCCGACGACCGTTCCGACGAGATCCCCGACGACCCCGCCGCCAAGGAGGAATGAGTGTTCGATCAGTTCAAGGCCATGGGCGCCCTCGCGGGGCTGATGAAGAACCGCGACAAGTTGAAGGAAGCGGGCGACCGGATGCAGCGCACGCTCGAGGCCGCCCGCATCGTCGGGCAATCGGGCGGCGGGCTCGTTCGCGTCGAGGTTTCGGGCCGCCTGCGCATCGAGCGCGTGGAGATCAGCCCCTCCGTCGCGAACGCCATGGGCAGCGACGAAGGCCGGACCCAGGCGCAGGCGCTCATCGCCGAGGCGACCAACGACGCGCTCCGCGCCGCCGAGCGGGTCATCCAGCAGGAGACCCAGCGCATGGCCCGCGAACTGGGCGTCGAGGACATGCCCGGGCTCGACAACCTCTCCAAGATGCTCGGCGCATGAACCTCCGCTCCACCCAGCGCGGCGCCTATCCCGAGTCGGTCGAACGGCTCATCGACCGGTTCGCGCAGTTGCCCGGCATCGGGCGGCGCACCGCCGAGCGGCTCGCGTTCTGGGTGCTCAAGGCCGACGCGCCCGACGCGCTCGCGCTCTCCGAAGCCATCGCGGATGTGAAAAGATCCATCATGCATTGCGAGGTTTGCTTCAACCTCGCGGAGACCCAGCCCTGCGCAGTCTGTTCGGACACGCGGCGCGATCGCGGCGTGGTGCTCGTCGTTGAACAGCCGCGCGACCTCATCGCGCTCGAGCAGACCGGCATCCATCGCGGGGTATTCCATGTTCTCCTCGGCCGCGTCGCTCCGCTCGAGGGCGTCGGCCCCGACGACATCACCATCGAACGCCTCGTCGAACGCGTGAAAGACCCGTCGCGGAACTGCGGCGGCGAGCGCGTGCGCGAGGTCATCCTCGGGCTCAACCCCACGCTGGAAGGCGACGGGACCGCGCTCTTCATCGCCGAGGCGCTCGCGCCCCACGGCGTGACGATCACCCGACTCGCGCGGGGCGTTCCCAGCGGCAGCCAACTCGAATACGCCAGCAAGGCGGTTCTGTCAGACGCGATCGCTGGCCGTCAGAGCATGGGCTGATCTCCGCGCGTCGTCCCCCGAGGGCTCCGTTCCGGCGTCGCACGCCATCGCTCGCTATTCTCGACAGGTCGTTCCGTTCCCGTTCGCAGGCTCCGCCCACCCGGTCACCCAGCACGCATGCGCTTCGATACTTCACAACAGATGAAGCTCGGCCAGCAGATGAAGCTGGCGCCGCGCATGATCCAGTCGATGGAGATCCTGCAGATGCCCATCGCGGCGTTGCAGGAGCGCATCGAGCAGGAACTCTCGAGCAATGTCACGCTCGAATCCTTCGAGCCGGGCGTCGACCGCCAGGCGATCGAGGAGATCCGCCGCGAGACCGAACGCGACGACCACGAGCACGAGCGCGAACTGAAGGTCGACGAGGGCTCCGCCGCCGCGGACTTCGAGCGCCTCGGCGCCATGGAGGAGTCCTACCGGGAGGCGACCGACAACCAGTACGAGGCGTCGGCCCTCCCGAACCGCCTGCGCGACGAGTGGGACGCGGGCCGGCGTGCCGCGCGCAACACGGGCGAGCGCGACGGCAAGATGGACGCGATGGCGAACACCGCCGCGCGCAGCGCGAGCGTCGCCGACCAACTCCTCGAGCAGTGGCTCTTCGCGCCGGTGGACGAGCGGACGCGCGCGATAGGAAAGTTTCTCATCGAATTTGTCGATGATGACGGCTATATTCGAACGGCGTTGTCCGAGGTCGCCGACCAGGCGCCCCAGGGACTGACGCCCATCGGCGATGAAGAGTTGGAGCGTTCGCTCCTGGCGCTCCAGCTCTTCGTCGAACCCGCGGGCATCGGCGCACGCGACCTGCGCGAGTGCCTGCTCCTGCAGGTCGACGCCGCCGACGAGGACGACCCGAGCGAGGACTGGACGCTCACGCGGCTGCTCATCGACGAGCACCTCGACGACATCCTCCACAACCGCATCCCCAAGGTCGTCGAAGCGACGGGCGAGTCCATGGACCGTGTGAAGCGCGCCATCGAGATGATGCGCCGCCTGCGCACCAGCCCGGGCCGCGAACTCGTGCAGGACACGCCGCCCGCGATCGTCCCCGACGCCATCGTGGAGTACGACGAGGACCAGGACCGGTATATCTCGTACATGACCGACGGGCTGCTCCCGAACCTGCGCATCAACAAGGAATACGCGGAGATGCTCCGCGACAAGGACGCCGACCGCTCCGCCAAGGACTTCATCAAGAAGAACCTCACCAACGCGAACTGGCTGATCGACGCGCTCCAGCAGCGCAAACGCACGCTCCAGCGCGTGCTCAATGTCGTGGTCGAGGCGCAGCGCGACTTCTTCGACCTCGGCCCGCAAGCCATGCGCCCGCTGCCGATGACGCAGGTCGCCGATCAGTTGGGCGTGCATGTCGCGACCGTCTCGCGCGCCGTTTCCGACAAGCATGTCATGACGCCGCGCGGCGTGTTCCCGCTCCGCAAGTTCTTCACGGGCGGGACGCAGACCGACTCGGGCGAGGAAGTCTCGTGGGACGCCATCAAGGCCGCGCTCAAGGAAGTGGTCGACGCCGAGGACAAGAAGAAACCCCTCAGCGACGAGGCGCTCGCGAAGGCGCTGGGCGAGAAGGGCATCGAGATCGCGCGGCGGACCGTCGCGAAGTACCGCGAGCAACTCGGCATCCCGGCCGCCCGCATGCGCAAGCAGTTCTGATCTCGTTTATTTCATACCGGCGAGGGCGCGCACCGTCATGTCGAAACGACGGACCATGCTCGCGTTCAGGCCGTAGACGATCGCCATGAGCCCGATGGCGCCGATCCCCGCGCCGATCGCGAGTGAGATCCGCGCGGGGTTGAGCCCGCCGCTCTCGACGGTCGTCAGCATCGCGCGGGCCGGGTTGACGAGCGCATAGAGAAGCGTCGCCGGGTTGAGCGCCGCCAGCGACGGCCCGATGTACCCGGCTTCCAGGCCCGCCTGCCAGCCGCACAGCCCGACCACGCCCGTGATGGCGGCGATCACGCCGAACGCGAAGATCACCGACCCGATCGTGCCCTTGCTCTTGATGCTCCACTGGAGCCCGATCATCACGACGAACGCCATGAACGGGAGGACAAGCAGCGGGGCGAGCAACGCCGCTTCGGGGAGCACGACGGGCGTGCTGATCGTCGCCGCCAGCACGCGGTCGCTTGTCATCACGCCGCCCTCGCGGCCGAACCCGCCCACGAGCACATAGATCGACGCCAGCGCCAGGGTGGTCATCGGCACGGCGAGCAGCGGGAGCAGGAACGCGATGAGCCCGCGCAGTTTGCCCGACAGGTACGCCTTGGGCGTGATCGGCGTGGTCAGCAGGATGTCCAGCGAGCCGTCCTCACGCTCGCGCGAGACGGCCGTCGCGCTCATGTTCACCGCGATGAGCGTGATGACGGCCAGTTCGGTCCAGAGCGTCGCGAGCAGCGTGAAGCGGAAGCCGTCGTGCGACAGCCCGCCGCCGTGGTAGAACGCGATGACCCCCAAACCCCAGAGGACGCCCAGGCCGACGAAGGTGTAGCGCGCGATCCGGTTTGACGCGGCGCCCGCGCGGCTGGCAGCCTCGCGCCACGCGATCGAGTTATTCCACACCGTGCGGGGCGCGCGGGTGCGTTCGCCCGACTTGCGGCCGAGGAGTTTGCGAAGCATCCCGGCCCGCTCGATCCCCACGACCTTGCGCGTGACAATCGAACTCACAAGACACAGCACGCCGGACAACCCCGCAGAAAGCCAGCACCACATCGCCACTGGCGAGCCGAACCAGACCCGCGCGAGCCAGGGCATCGCGCCCAGCGTGATCGCGTCCGGTCGCGGGTACTCCGAAGGGCTGAGCAGCGACTGCAGCGCGAGGAACGGATTGAGCGGCGTCAGGATCGTCACGCCCCCGGGGCCCGCGGGCGAACTGGCGCGCAGCGCAAGGTCCACGGCGAGCGTCGCGCCGAGATAGGTGACCACCGCGATGTAGAACGCGAAGACGGCGCGACGGCCGGCGATGCGCCCGACCGACAGAAACACCGCGATCGAGCCAACGAGCAGCGCCGCGCAGGCCGCGATGAGATACGACAGGAAGATCGACCGCCCCGGCACGCCGCCGAAGTATTGGGTAATCGCGAAGAGCGGCAGCGACGAGAACAGCAGGGCCAGCACGAAGAACAGCCGCCCGATCAGATTCCCGAGCACGATCTGAGGAGGGGAGAGGGGGGTGGTGAGCAGGACTTCCCAGGTTCGCGGGTTGGCCTCCTGCGCGATGGCCCCGGCCATGAACACCGGCGCGAGCAGACAGATCAGCCCGATCTGCAGGTACGCGACGATCTCGAACGACGACGCGCCCGCCGCCGCGAGGTCGCGGTACGAGAGCGCGCCGGCGCTGGACTTGAGCAGCAGAGACCACAGGAGCACGGCGATCAGCACCGCGAGGTACCCCGTGCGGATGTACATGTGTCGTGTGCGGCGTGAGCCGCCCTGCACGATGCGCACCACGATCGGGTTGGTCGGCCCCAGAGTCAGGAGCCACCGGAGGGCTGCGGGCATGATCGCGGGATCGTAGCAAATCCTCCCGATCGGGCCCGCGGCCGCACTGGACGGGCTTGGCGAATCGGCGCGGGCGCTGTATCCTCAGCCAGAGCCGGCGTATCGCCGGAGATGCATGTTCACCCCTCGCCTCGCGCACCCATCGGTGAGCGGACGAGTCCTCATGACCGTCCGGCCCCCTTGATTCGGGCCTATCGGTCCGCGCCAGGCCGCCTTATTCGGCCTGCGTCGCAGTCTGTCAGGTTGCTACTTCGGCTACGAACCGCTTCCGCCGCTCGTGCGTTCCCCGGCAACGATTCTCCTTTACACGCTCGACCGTTCTCCAGGAGTCGCGGGCGAGGCCCACGCGGGCCCCCTCACGATGCAATGAACGCCGTTCGCGAAACGCCCAGTCCGATGTCCACCCCTCTCCCAGCCGCGCCGGGATTTGTTCCGCGCACGCATCGGGGGGCGGCACGCATCGCGGGTCCGAAGGAGCGTTGGCCGCGGGCCTGACCGGCCGCGAGTACGCACCCAACGGGTGACACGCCTCCGAGGCGACGCCGACCAGGCGCAAGGGTGGTCCCTCGCGCCGGAACGGTTGTCCCTTGAAAGGTCCGAGCGCCATGCTCATCGACATACTCCCCCAAACGCTCCCGGGCACGCTCGCCGCCGCCCAACCTGCGGGAGCCGGATTCGCTCCTTGGATTGTCGGCATCGTGATCGGCGCGGCCATCGGCGCTGCGGTCGGCTTCGTCGCCGTTCGACTCTCCGCCGGCAGCGCGATCAAACGCGCCAAGATCGACGCCGACCGCGCCATAGAAGACGCCCGTCGCCAGGGCGAGGACGCGGCCCGGAAGATCGAACTCGACGCCGAGAAGCGGGTCCAGGAACGCCAGCGCAAGGCCGACGAGGAGGCCGAGGCCAAGCACGCCGAACTCCGCGAGGACGAGAAGCGGCTCAAGAAACGCGAGGACCTGCTCGACCGGAAACTTGAGTCGTTGGCCGCCAAGGAAGACACCCTCGCCCAGACCACCGCCGCCCTCGAAGAGCGCACGGCCGCCGTCGAGAAGCGCGAGGCCGACGCCGAGGAAGTCATCGAGAAGCAGAACCAGACGCTCCTGCGCATCGCCGACTGGACGAAGGACCGCGCCCGCGAGGAACTGCTCCGCCGCGTCGAGGACGAAGCACGGATCGATGTCGCCAAGGTCACCCGGAAGATCGTCGATGACGCCCAGAGCGAAGCCAAGGAGCGTTGCCAGGAGATCCTGCTCCAGGCCATCCAGCGGTACGCGAGCGAGACGACCAGCGAGAGCACGGTCCGATCCGTGCCGATCCCCAGCGACGACATGAAGGGCCGCATCATCGGCCGCGAGGGGCGCAACATCCGCGCCATCGAGAAGGCCACGGGCGTGGACATCCTCGTCGACGACACGCCGGGAGTCATCGCGGTGTCGTCCTTCGACAAGGTCCGACAGGCGGTCGCCGTCGAATCCCTCCAGCGTCTTGTCGCCGACGGCCGCGTCCACCCGACGCGCATCGAAGAAGTCGTCGAGCAGGTCCGCAAGGAAATGGACGAACGCGTCGTCAAGTTCGGCAAGGAAGCCGTCCTCGAGGTGAAGATCCGCGGCGTGCACCCCAAAGTCCGCGACGCGATGGGCAAACTCCACTTCCGCACTTCGTACGGACAGAATGTTCTCCGACACAGCGTCGAGGTCGCCTTCGTCAGCCAGATCATCGCCGACCAACTCGGGATGGACGGGCGCATCGCGCGGCGGTGCGGGTTCCTCCACGACATCGGCAAAGCGATGGACCACGAGATGGAGGGCGGTCACCCGAAGATCGGCATGGAATTCGCCCGCCTCCACGGCGAGGAGGAGCCGGTCCTCAACGCCATCGGCGGCCACCACGGCGACATCCCCGCGACCAGTTGGTACACGCCCATCGTCATGGCCGCCGACGCCGTCAGCGGCGCCCGCCCCGGCGCTCGCCGCGAGTCTCTCGAGAAGTACATCCAGCGCCTCGATCACCTCCAGGGCATCGCGCTCAACGAACACGGCGTCACCGAGGCGTTCGCGATCCAGGCCGGCCGCGAGGTCCGCGTGATGGTCGACGCGGGCCGCGTGGGCGACGACGAGGCGCTGCTCATCGCCAAGCGCATCGCCGACCGCGTGAGCGAGGAGATGACCTTCCCGGGCGAGATCAAGGTGACCGTGTTGCGCGAGACCCGCGCCGTCGAATACGCGAGGTGATTCACCCGGGCTCGACGCGCGACGCCTCCGGCCTGGTCGTGCCGAGGTTTTCACGCACGATGTAGAGCGGGCGGTTCTTCACCTCGTCGTAGATGCGCCCGAGGTACTCGCCGATCAGCCCGATCGCGATGAGTTGGATCCCCCCCAGGAACAGCACGAGCGTCACGAGGGTCGTGAACCCGGTGAACGCCGTCTCCACGCCCGCGAGCCGCTTGATCACGAAGTACGCCGCGATCAGAAAGCCGAACGCGCTCACCAGCGCGCCGCCCGCGATCATCAGGCGCAGGGGCTTGTAGGAGAAACTCAGCACGCCGTCCGCCGCGTAGCGGAACAGGCGAGCGAAGGTCTGCTTGGGTTCGCCACCCAGCCGCGCGTCGCGGTCGTACTCGACGACGCGCTGTTCGAAGCCGATCCACGCGCGGAGTCCGGGGAAGAAGCGGTTGCGCTCGGTGAGGCGTTGCATTTCCTCGAGCGCTGGCCGCGCGAGCAGCCCGAACACACCGGTCTCGGGCGGCATCGGGAAGTCGGTCAGCCATCCGAACACCCGATGGAACGCGCGAAGGAGAAACCCGCGAACGCCCGTCTCGCGCCGCGATCTGCGCACCGCGAGCACGACCTGCGCGCCCTCCTCGCGCCACACGCGGACCATCTCGCCGATCATCTCGGGAGGGTCCTGCAGGTCGGCGTCCATGATGACCACGGCGTCTGCGCTCGCGTGCGCGAGCCCCGCGGTGATGGCGGGCTGGTGGCCGAAGTTCCGCGAGAGCGAGAGCAGACAGAACCGCGCGTCGCGCGTGTGCCGCTCGCGGATCAGCCGCGCCGAAGCGTCGCCGCTCCCGTCGTCAACCATGATCACCCGCCAGTCGCACCCGCGGATCGCCGAGAGCGCGTCGGTCAGCCGCCCGAAGACCGTGGGAAGGATGTCCTCTTCGTTCAAGACGGGCATGACGACATCGAGCGTGAATCGGTCCGCGCCCGGCCCGGGCGCCGGCTTCGTCTCGATCATCGCGCCGTCGTGTGTGAGGGCGTTCGTCATACGGGCGATAGTCTACTGCGACGGCATGTCCGACGGGGGGATGAACCCCAGTCCGAGAATTTCTGACGCCGCGTCAACCGGGCCGCCGAAGGGTCCCCGGAGCCGCGGCGTGATGATGATCGGGTCCAGTTCCACCATCGACGGGAAACGATCCCGGAGGGCGATGAAGAACGATCGGTCGATCTCGTCGGGGCGTTCCGCCATTCCGATCTTCCAGACCACCATCGCGCCGAAGATGTCCACATCCGCGTCGTCGACCCAGAAGGTGCGCTCGGTCGAGCCGTCGATGTACACCAGCGCGCGCTCGTTCCCGTACCACGACACCAGCCCGCCGTAGAACTCGTCGCCGATGACCGCGATCAGTGGCTGGTGTGCGACCCGCTCGTTCCATGCCGATTCGATCTCGAGCGCGAACTCTCGACCGGGGTAGTTCGCGCGCTTGGCGTCACCCGTGTATCGCGGCAGGATCGCGTTGTCGATGAAGTACGCGCCGAGCGCGACGACGAACAGCACGGTCCACGACACCACAAAGCCGTACACGCGCCACGGCCTCGCGCTGAACCTGCCCAGAGCGGCGATCAGCAGCGGGATCGCGAGCACCATCGGAACTCCCCACATCGATCGCAACCGCGCGCCCGTCAATGCTGAATACGCCGCGACCGCGAGCACGGGAGCGACCGCGATCAACAACACATACGCCTTGGCGTCTCGCGAAGCACGCCTCGGGGTCGCGGCTTCCTCACGCTGGCGGAACCACGCCCCCGCGAAGAAGAACACGAACAGACTTGCCGCCGATGCAGCGATCTGCGCGACGATGAACTTGAAGGGATATCGAAGGTGGTCGATCCACGCGCCCGCGCCGTTGTCGGCCCGGCGCAGCCCGTACTTCAGCGTGACGAATTCGGTGTCGAGCATCCAGAGGAAGTGGGGAAGGAAGAAGGCCGACGCGATCACCGCGGCGAGGTAGGGGCCGGGGGTGCGCAACGCTCGTCGGCCCGTCGGCGTCAGGATCGTGAACAGCCCGAGCGGCACGATCGCGAACGCCGCCAGATATTTCGTGAGCATCGCCAGCCCGAAGCACGCCCCCGCGGCCGCCCAGGCGAGCAGCGTCAGCGGGTGCAGGCCATTCGAGGCCCGCACGCCCAGCCAGAACAGCAGGAAGACCAGGCCCCAGAGCGGGATCTGAAGCATGTTCACATTGAATTCAGGGCTCGTGAAGTTCATGTAGTACACGCCGACGAGCAGCGTGAGCGTCGCCAACGCGGCCCGTCCCGCGTCGAGGATCGTCCGCGCCAGCAGCCACATCGCGATCGCGCCGATGCCCACGCACGCTTGCGCCAGCAGATAGAGCGCGATGTCGCGCTTCCCGCTCGCCAGCCCGACGACCTCGGCGACCCACGCCGACAGCGGCGGATGCTTGTCGTACCCCAGTTGCCACTCGCGGCCCCAGAGCAGCGCCTCAATCGTGTCGAGCGGCAACGACAGGTTCACCAGCCAGGGCAGGAGCGTCCAGAGCGCCACATGGAGAATGATCACAGACGGGACCAGCCACGCGGCTCGCGCACCGAGCCACTCGGGGAGCGACTGTCGGGAAGAATCGGCGGCACGGTCGGCACTCACGGCGAAGAGGATACCGACTCCGGTCCCGGTCCGGGCTTGCGTGTCGGCTCCCGATCGCGTTTGATGCACCCACGCATGTCGAAACGAACCATCATCTGGGTGATCAGCGACGGCAAGGCCGGTCACGAAAGCCAATCGCTCGGGCTCGCGTCCGCGATCGGCGCGCTCACCGACTCGGGCCTGCGCGTGATCAGAGACGATGCGTCCAGCAAGGGCCCGCTCGGCTGGCTGTTCGCGCGCACGCCTACGCCCACGCCCGACGACCTGGGCCCGCCGGACATCGTCATCGGCGCCGGCACGGCCACCCACGCGCTGCTCCGCGCGTGCAAGAAGGCGTACGGCGCGAAGACGATCGTCATTATGCGGCCATCCTTCGGGCAGTTCGATCTGGTCGTCCCACCCATGCACGACGCGATGCGCGAGTCCTGGAATGTGATCCCCACGCGCGGCGCGATGAACCCTATCTGGCCCTCCGACTCCAAGGACAGCGCGAAAGGACTCTTCCTGATCGGCGGTCCGTCCAAACACCACGGATGGAACGATCAGGAACTCGCCGCGCAGATCCGAGAGATCGTCGATCGCTCGGGCGATGTGCGCTGGACGCTCACGACTTCGCGGCGCACGCCGGTCTCGTTCATTCCCGCGCTCAGGCAGTGTCTCGGCGACGCGGCCGGTCGGGTTTCGATCCACACAGCCTCCGAGACGACGCGCGACTGGCTCCTTGAGCGATACGCCGAGAGCGAGCAGATCTGGGTCAGCGAGGACAGCGTGTCGATGGTCTACGAGGCGCTCACGAGCGGCGCCCGCGTCGGACTGCTCCGCACGCCGCGCACCGACCGCGTCGGCCGCGTCGTGCGCGGGATGGACACGCTGGTCTCCGACGGATGGGCGATGTGGTTCGAGGCGTGGCAGAAAGCCGGCGCGCTGCGCGCTGCGCCGGAGCGACTCAACGAAGCGTCGCGCGTCGCCGCGATTGTCGTCGAGCGGTTCAATCTCCCCCGGAGCGGCTCATGACCGAGCGCCGGCTGACCATCGCGCAGTGCGTCCCCGCACTCCACGGGGGAGGCGTCGAGCGAGGAACGCTGGAGATCTCCCGCGCCATCGTCGAGCGCGGCCACCGCTCCATCGTCATCAGCGCCGGCGGGCGGCTCGTCGATCAACTGGAGCGTGAAGGCGGCGAGCACATCGACTGGCCCATCGGCCGTAAGTCGCTCGGCACGCTCCGGCTCGTGCGGCGCCTCCGCGATCTCTGCGAGCGTGAGCGCATCGACATCCTCCACGCCCGCTCGCGCGTCCCGGCGTGGGTTTGCCTACTGGCGTGGAGGAAGATGCCCGAATCCACGCGCCCTCGCTTCATCACGACGATGCACGGCGTGCACTCGGTCAGCCGGTATAGCGAGGTGATGACACGCGGCGAGGAGGTTATCGCGGTCAGCGAGACGATCCGCGCTCACATCGCTTCCGAGTACTCGCGCGCGGATCTCGGCCGCGTCACCGTCATCCCACGCGGCGTCGACGACGCCGAGTTCCCGTACGGCCATCGCCCGAGTCACGAGTGGCTCGCCGCGTTTCGTCGCGACCATCCCGGCGCCGTCGATCGATTTACCGTGCTGCTCCCTGGCCGCGTCACGCGGTTGAAAGGTCACGCAGGCGCCGTCCGCGCGATCCACGCCGCACATCAACGCGGCGTCGATGCGCACCTGCTTATCGTGGGCGGCGTCGATCCGAAGAAAGAATCCCTCCGTCGGGAGATCGAGACGCTCGCTCGTTCGCTCGGCGTGGAAGATCGTGTGACCTTCGTCGGCCACCGGTCAGACATCCGCGAGTGGATGGCCGCGAGCGATGTCGTGCTTGCGTGCTCGACGCAGCCGGAATCGTTCGGGCGCACCGCGCTGGAGGCGATCAAACTCGGGCGCCCGGTCATCGGCTACGACCACGGCGGCGTGGGGGAAGTGATGCGCGAGGTCTTTCCCGCAGGGCTCGTTCCGCCCAGCGATTGGAACGCCATGGCCGAGCGCATCGTCGCGTTCGCGGCGGATCCTCCCGAGGTGGAGCGAACCGACAGGTTCACGCTTCGCGCAATGCAGGACCGGACACTCGATCTCTACGAACGGGTGTCGCATGGCTGACACGCCCATCCGTGTCATGCACTTCGTGTGCGGCGAATACGAGCGGGGCGGCATGCAGAAACATGTCCTTGATCTCGCGTCGGCGCAACGCGCAGGCGGTGAGTCGGTCGCGCTCGCCGCGCACGCAACATTCCGGGAGAAGGCGCCCGACGGCGTCGAGTTCCTCGCGATCGACACGACGCGCAATCGCCGCGACCGATCGCTCCGTGACGATCTTCGATCGCTGATCGCCGGCTGGAACCCGGACATAATCCACGCCCACGCGGGGAAAGCCGCGGAGATCGGCGCGTCGCTGATGCCGTTGCCGTGCGCGTCCGTCGCGACTGTCCACGGCCTGAAGCGAGACCTCCGGGCGCCCGCCCGATTCGACCGAGTCATCGCGGTGAGCCCGTTCGCGGCCAGACGCCTGCCCGCGCACAAGACATCGGTGGTGTTGAACGGGATGACCCCGCGCTGTGGCGACGAACCGTCACAGAGTTCGCTCGGCGGGTTCTTCGAGAACCGAAGCGACGAACCGATCGCGATCGCCATCGGACGGCTTGCGCCGGTAAAGGGATTCGCCACCGCGATCCGCGCGTGGAGGACGATCGATCACGGGCGTTTGGTGATCGTCGGTGATGGCCCGGAGCGCGACCGTCTCGAGCGCATGATCGAGAAGTTCCGCTTGCGCGACCGGATCGTGATGGCCGGCGAGCGTGCCGACGGCGCCGAACTCATCGGGCGCAGCGACCTGCTCGTCGCTCCGTCACAGCGTGAAGGGTTCCCGTATGTCGTGGTGGAAGCGTTGTTGCAGCGCATTCCGGTGGTGACAACGCGCACATCCGGGGCAGCGCCGTATCTGCCCCAGCGGTTCATCGTCAAGCCGGGCCGTCCCAGACCGCTGGCGAGATGCGTGCAAGACGCGCTGAGCGACCTTGACACCGCCACGCGTGCGTTCGAGCCCGTGTTCTCGCGTGCCGCGAGAGAATTGACGCTGGAGGGCATGGCCCGCGCGACGAGGGCCGTGTACGTGTCGGCTTTGAAGGAATACAAGGAACGCTCCGGCGCCAAGCCACTATAATCGGTGTCCAAAGGGAGACCTCACCATGAGCGAAGCGAAGAAGAAGTCCGGCGGGGCAATCAAGATCCTTCTCGGCGTCGTCGGCGTCATCGTTGTGCTGATCGTCCTGCTCGTGGCCGTTATCGCGATCTCGATCGATACCCTCGCGAAGCGCGGCGTCGAGAGAGGCGCGACCTATGCGCTCCAGGTGCCCACCACGCTCGACAGCGCGGATGTGAAGATCCTGAGCGGCGGATTCGCGATGAGCGGGCTCGAGGTCAAGAACCCCGAAGGATTCTCGGCGCCGCACTTTCTCCAGATGAACGACGCGAGCGTGAATGTCTCGCTCGCGACGCTGGCCGAGGATGTGGTCGAACTCCCCGCGCTCACCATCACGGGTATCGACATGTACCTCGTGAAAGAGGGGGGCAAGGCGAACTATCAGGTGATCATGGACAACCTCAAGCGGTTCGAGTCGGGCGAGTCCAAGCCCGCCGATCCGGCGAACGAGGGCAAGAAGTTCGTGATCCGCAAGATCGAGATCAAGGATGTCATGGTGCACGCGAGCGTGCTCCCCATCGGCGGCGAAAGCAAGACCGTCGATGTCGAGGTCCCCGAGATCGTGATGACGAATGTGGGCAGCGCGGGCCAGAGCGTCTCGATGGCCGAGGTCTACAACATCGTGATCAAGGCCGTGTTCGCGACCGCGCTCAATCTCGGCAATGTGCTCCCGGGCGACATCGCCGAGGGTTTGCAGGGCGGGCTGTCGCAACTCGGTTCGCTGGGCGACATGGGCGTCGGCGTGGCCGCGGAAGTGGGCGGCCAGGTCGTCGGCATCGCGGGCAACGCCGCCAAGGCGCTCGGCGATCTTCCGGGCGGCGTCGGCGAGGGCGCCGGCAAGGCCGTCGAGGACGCCGCGAAGGGCGTCGAGGAGGGCATCAAGGGCCTGTTCGGCGGAGGCGACAAGAAGAAGGACGAATAACGCCGCGCTGCCGATCGGCGAGGGTATAACTCGCTATGCACCGCACACCCGCTCTCGTTCTCGCGCTCACGGCCTTCGGTCTCTCCGCCGCGTCCCACGCACGCGCGGATGTTCCCGTCGTCAGCGACCCAGCCCCCGCCACCGGCTACAAGGTCGAGGAAGTCGTGAGCGGTCTCGATCACCCGTGGTCGATGGCCTGGCTCCCCGACGGCGACATGCTCATCACCGAGCGGAGCGGCCAGATCCGGATCGTCCGTGACGGCAACCTCGTTCGCCAGCCGGTCAGCGGCGCGCCCAGAGTTTTCGCTTCCGGGCAGGGCGGCCTCATGGAGATCTCGCTCCATCCCGACTTCGCGAACAACCGCTGGATCTATCTGACCTATTCCGACGGGAGCAGGAACTCGAACCACACGGTGCTCGCGCGCGGCGTGTACGAGGACGGCGCGATCAGCGATCTGCGCACCATCTTCGAGGTCAACCGGATGAAGTCCGGGACGCAGCACTTCGGGTCGCGCATCGCCTGGCTCGACGACGGCACGATGCTGCTCGCGATCGGCGACGGCGGCAACCCGCCCGTCAAGTACGACGGCGAACTGATCCGCCTTCAGGCGCAGGAACTCGACGCGCACTTGGGCAAGATCCTGCGGCTCACCGAAGACGGCGAGCCCGCGCAGGACAACCCGTTCGTGAACACACGAGGCGCCGCGAAAGAGGTGTATTCCTACGGGCACCGCAACATTCAGGGGCTGGCGATCGATCGCTCGACCGGGCGGGTGTGGGCGACCGAGCACGGGCCGCGCGGCGGCGACGAACTCAACCTCATCGTCGCGGGCGAGAATTATGGCTGGCCCGTCGTCACCTTCGGCCGTGAGTACTTCGGCCCGAAGATTTCGGACAAGACTTCTGACCGCAAGTTTGTTGACGCCGCGATGGTCTGGGTGCCGAGCAAGGCGCCGAGCGGTTTGGAGTGCTATTCGGGCGACGCGTTCCCTCAGTGGAAGGGTGACCTGTTCAGCGGCGCGCTGATGCACAAGGATGTTCGTCGCATCGATATCGAGGGCGACCGCGCGGTGAAGCACGAGGCCATCTCGATCGGCAAGCGCGTCCGCGATGTGCGACAAGGCCCCGACGGGATGCTCTATGTGCTGACCGACGAGAACAACGGCCAACTCCTGCGCATCGTGCCGGCCGACTGATCAGCGTTCAGGCGTGACAGACGGCGAGGAAATCGCTGAACCCGACGCCCGGCAGCCGCACAACTTCCGGATAGCGATCGAAGGGTTTCCCGTCGAGGAACATGCGGTTCTCCAATTGAAAGCGCTGGTCGTACTCGCGCGCAGAGCGGACTTCGACTGCATCAAAGTGCTTTCGGAGCATCCCGAGGAAGTCGGCGCCGATCTCGCGCACGGGCTCGCCCCGGCGCTCGCCGTACTCCAGCGTCTCGTCGTGCCGGAGCACCTCGGTGAGGAACGCGCGGCCGCCCGGCTTCAGCACGCGACGGATCTCGCGGACTGATTGCTCGAGGTCCTCGGGCATCGCGAGCACATGCGCCACGAACACCGCGTCGTACGAGCCGTCGCCAAACGGGAGGTTCTGGATGTCCGCCTTGTGATCGACATCGTTGCGGAACAGGTCCGCGCTGTGATATGTCCCGAACGCCGCGCGGAGCATGGACTCGAAGCAGAACTCCGGCGCGATGTGCAGCGCGGCCTTGTTCGACGGATCCCACTCGGTGAAGATGTCCTTGAAGCACAGGTGCTGGAAGCGGTGTCGTTCGACGGCGCCGCACCGTGGGCATTTCGAATCGGTGCGCATCAGGTCCGGCTCACGCGTGATGCGTTTGTCCTTGAACGGCCCGCAGTAGCCGCAGACCGGGCATTCGAACGCCGGCTTGCCCGGGTGCATCGCACGGAAGATCGGCGGCCGGACGACGCGTTTGATGGATTCCGTGAGTCGAGTGCGCATGGTGGTCCGTCAGGCGTTGTGCGGCGAGCGTTCCCCGCCGCGATGGTTCAGAAATCCCTGGCTCCAGCGTGAGGTGTCCCACCGCTGCTGGTCGGGTGTGCTGCGTTCGAGTTCTTCGAGGCGGCGCCAGGCGTCGGCCGCGCGCCGGCGCATCTTCGAACGCGCGATCGGGGGAACAACCGACGCGATCGAGATGAACGCGGGGTCGCCGAACCCGTCGATCAGCGCGAGCGTCCAGCCGCCGTCGCTGCCGCGTGCGGCGACGATGTTGTGGTCGAGCAGCGCACGCGTCAGGACGCGATAGCGTACGAGGTAGCCGGCGAACTCGTTGAACGCGGGCTTCAACTCGTCGAGCGTCACGCCTTCGACGATGAGGTTGCGCAGGGTCCGCGCGATGCGTCCGTCGGCGTCGCGGATCAGGTCGAGGACGATGCCCGGGCCGAGGTCGGTCTCGACGGCGCCGTGGTATCGGGGCAGGTGCGCGAACCTGCGTCCGAGCCGGCGCTGGAGGGCCGACAGTGTGCGTTGATCGTGCCGGTTGTCATCGAGCCCGCGCCGGAGCGATGCGGGGACGATCCGCTTGCGCGGCAAACGCTCGAAACGCTGGTCGTCGGTGCGGTTCACTTTGACGCACAGGGACGGGTCGCCCGGGTGGATGAAGCACAATCGTCGCCCGCCGATGGCGAACGGCTCGGCGCCGCTGAGCGTGATGGGTTGTCCGGGCGGGGTTGGCATCGCGTGCGTGCGAGGATAGGTCGCGGCGAGGGATGGCGCCGATCAGGAGTTGAGGCCGCGTTTCCCGCCGCGCAGCCGGAGCAGGAACGCGAGCGGCCCGTCCTTGCCCGAGACTTTGATGCGCGGGATCGAATATGGATCGGCGTAGGGGTGGGGGGCGATGGCGGGCTCGGTCGTGAAGGCGCCGAGGAAGCCCGCGTCGCGGACCATGCGTTCGTGGCGTGGTTCGAAAACGCCGAACGGGTACGCGAAGGTCGCGGGCGCGGCGTCGAAACGAGTTCGGAACGATTCGATCGACGCTCCGATTTCACGCTGCGCCTCGGCGTCGGCGATCGAAGGAAGGTGCGCGTGCGTCGTGGTGTGCCCTCCGAGTTCCCAGCGTCCGGTGGAGAGGAGTTCGCGCACCTGATCGTCGGTGAGTTTGGGCTCGGCGGCGAGTTCGTCGTCGCCGTGGTGGGCTTTCTTCTTGCTCGACCACCCGGGCGTGCCGGCAAGATCACTCACAAGGAACAGCGTCGCGCGAGCGTTGTAGCGCGCCAGGATCGGGTCGGCGGCGAGGAGGTTGTCCGCGTAGCCGTCGTCGAAGGTGATGCAGACCACGCGATCCGGGACCGTGGTCCCGTTGACCAGTTCGCTCGCGAAGATGAAGTTCGCGCGTCGCTTCGCCAACATCTTGATTTGCGACTCGAATCGCGAGGGCGGGACGCGGAGTTTGTTGAACCTCGCGCCGGGCCGGTGCTCGCTGACCATGTGGTACATCAGCACGCGGGGATGCGTCGACGGAACGGGGCGCCTCCACCACGCGTAACGCGTCGAGAACCACGCGAGGGCGCCGAGCGCTGCGAGCGTGAGCAGGATGATGGAGGCGGGCGACACTTCGAGAGAGGATAGGAGAAATCGCTAGACTGCCGCGATGTCGCTCACCCGCCGCCGTCGGGCCTCCACAAAGTATCGTCCCGAGCAGGTTCGATTGCTGCTCGTCGCCGAGGCGCCGCCGTGCGCACCGGACCGGTACTTCTACTTCGAGCGTGTCGACAAGCACGACTGGCTCTTCCGGTATGTGTGGGAGGGGCTGACCGGCGAGAAGCCGGACCCCGACCGCAAGGCCGAGTGTCTGCGGGCGCTTCAGAAGGCGGGCGTGTTCCTTGTCGATCTGCACGAGAAGGACGTCGAGAAGCCGTCGCTCGCGGATCTTGTGCCGCACGCATCGGGGCTCGTGAAACGGTGTCTCGCCCTCGACCCGGCCTGCGTGGTGCTCATCAAGGCCACGGTGTTCGACGCGGCGTATGCCCAACTTGCGGAGGCCGGGCTGCCTGTCGTCGAGGAGCGCATCCCGTTCCCGTCGAGCGGGCAGCAGAAGCGTTTTCTGGAGGGGTTCCGCCGGGCGATCGATCGCGCCGGGTTGCGCGGCCAGGTCCGGCCGCTGGCGCCGCTCGACCGATGACCCGAGCCGTGGCGCCCGCGGAACGAAAAACACCCTTCGCACGCGGCGAAGGGTGTTGGATCGGCTGAAGCGGAGAGGGAGGGATTCGAACCCTCGATAAGCCGAAGCCTATACCGGTTTTCGAGACCGGCCCATTCAACCACTCTGGCACCTCTCCGGGGTGATTTCGGGGTTGGGGGCGGAGTGTAGAGCGGCGAACGGCCCGTGGCGAGCCTCAGGGCCCCCCGGGCTTCAAACCCGGAAGAAGACCAGCCAGACGACCACCAGAATCGGGACGAGGATCAGCAGGCTGTACCTGAGGTACCCGAGGAACCCGGGCATCCGCACGCCGTTGGCTTCCGCGATGGCCTTCACCATGAAGTTCGGCGCGTTGCCGATGTAGGTCGCGGCGCCGAAGAAGACCGCGCCGAGCGAGATCGCCGCGAGGACAAGCGAGCCCTGGACCGCGACGGGTTCTCCGCCGTGCTCGAAGACCACCGACCCCTCGATGAAGGCGTGGATGCCTTCCGGGGAGAGCGGGTAGCCCTCCGACGCGAGCCCGGTCTGGAGGAAGTTGAGATAGGTCGGCGCGTTGTCGAGGATCGCCGAGAGTGCGCCCGTGGCGAAGTAGAACTGGGTGGGCGTCTGGAGGCCCAGCGACGGGCCGTGGATCGCGAGGTAGTCGAGCGCGGGGGCCATGGTGAAGAAGATCCCCGCGAAGAGGTAGCCGACCTCTTGCACCGGGTGGAAGTTGAATTGGTTCTGCTCGTGGTATTCGGGCTTTGTGCCCTTGTACGCGATCACCGCCAGAACGACCTGCACGATCGGCGCGATGGGAACGCCGTGGGTGTCGATATCGGCGCTGCGCAGCGCGGGGTCGATGAAGATCGCCAGCACGATGAGGACGAGGCAGACGATCCCGAGCGCGCCCCGAATCGAGACCGCCGAAGCGCCGGGTGTGGGCTGGAACTGGAGTCGCTCGGCGAACACCGGCTCGCGCGCTGCGCGGGCGGCGTCGGCCCGGGCGAACAGGTTGTCGACGACAAAGAACACGAAGAGCAGGGCGCCGATGCAGACGATCCACTCCTGCCACAGATGCGTCACCGTCCAGAAGAAGGGGACGCCCTTGAGGAAGCCCAGATAGAGGGGGGGATCGCCGATGGGGGTGAGCGAGCCGCCGCAGTTCGACACGATGAAGATGAAGAACACCACATGGAGCGGGCGGAGGCGCCCCTGATTGATGTTCATGAAGGGGCGGATGAGCAGGATCGACGCGCCGGCGGTCCCGATGAAGTTCGCGAGCGCCGCGCCGATCAGCAGGAGCACGGCGTTGGCGACCGGGGCGCCGCGCGTGTTGATGCGCAGGACGATGCCGCCCGTGGCGACGAACAGCGCGCCGACGAGCCCGATGAATTGGAAGAACTCGAGCCCCGCGTGGACCATGTGGTGGCGGCCGAACTCCCCGTACGCCGCAAGATAGAAGCCCAGCACGAAGGCGCCGGCCGCGAACGCGACGGCCGGATAGTGCGCGTTCCAGAACCTCCTGAGAAGGAAGGGCATGAGCGCGATCGAGAGCAGCAGGAACGCGAAGGGGCCGAGGAGCCAGATCGGGATTTCGGGGTCGGCGTGATCGCCCTCGGTGTGCGCGGAATCCGCGTCGTGCGCGTCGTCGTCAGGCGGATGCGCATCGGAGATGGGCGGCAGGACCGGCGCGTCCGCGTGCTCGACATGCGAAGGCGTCGGCGCGCCGGGGGCGGGAGTGTGGTAGGTCACCGGCGTCAGAAAGCCGATCGTGGCGCCGAGCACGGCGGCGATCAGCGCCACGATGACCCAGAGCGTTGGTCCTCGGATTCCGGTCGACGGTTCGTGACTCATACGGCGATCGCGCGGCGGTTGGTGAGCGGAACGATAGGGGGAGGCGCGTCAGGCGGGCGACGATGCCTCGTCGGCCTGGGCGGCGGCCCCGGCGCCGCCGTCGACTTCGCCCGCGCGGGTGAGGCCCCAGCGGAGCAGGATCGGGCCGAGGATCTCCTGAATGGCGATCATCGCGAGGATCAGGTTGTAGAGGATTGCGGCGAACGCGGCGTCGCCGAAGGTGCGCTGGATGATCGCCGCCAACGCGAGCGCGACGCCCGCCTGCGAGATGAATCCTGTCCACGCGTACTTGCCCACGGTCGGCTCGGCGGCGCCCACCTTTGCGCCAAGCCATGTGCCGGCCCAGGTCGCGGCGACGCGGACGGCGACGATGAGCAGCGCCGCGGGGAGGATCGGCCCGATCGCATCGAGGTCGAGTTTCGTTCCCGCGAACGCGAAGAACGCCGCGTACACCGGCAGGGAGAGTTCCTCGACGGCCTCGAACAGCGACTCGGACTCGTGCGGCCAGACATTCTGCATCATCATCCCCGCGACGAGGGCGACAATGAGCGGCTCGAGCGCGAGTTCTTCGGACAGCAACGCCAGCCCGAGCGACGCGAGCACGATGAAGATGGGCATCTTCGCGCGGATGCGGTGCACATACCACGACATGAGAAGACCGACGATCAGCCCCGCGACGACCGACCCGCCGAGGTGATGCACGAGGGTGAGCAGCACGCCGGTCTCGTGCCCGCCCTTGGAGTGCGAGAGGTATTCCGCGAAGTGGCGGGCGCCGATGGTCATCGCGATGGTGAAGAGCACGATGAGGACGAGGTCCTTGGCGACGACGCTCGCGAGCACGGTCTGCGAGAGCGGACCTTTCGCGCGCGTCTCGGTCAGGATCGCGATGACCACGGACGGTGAACTGGCGACGGCGATGACGGCGACGATCGCCGCAATCATCCAGCGGTCGGCGGACTCGGTGAAGTCGGTGATGCGCACGGGGCCTGCGGCGAAGTACGCGGCGAGCGCGACGGCCACGAGGATGACGGCGGACTGGATCAGCGTGAGCGAGACGATGGTGCGAGCGCCGCGCTTGAGAAAGTCGAGTTTGATCTCGCCGCCCGCGGTGAGCGCGATGACGACGATCGCAAGGTCGTTGACCAGTCGGAGATAGGGGGATTGCTGTTCGGTGACGATCCCGAGGATGTCGGGCCCGACGATCACGCCCAGCGCGATATACCCGGTGATGCGCGGGAGCCCGATGGCGGCGAAGATGCGGCCCGCGAGCCACGCGGCGATGAGCAGCACGCCGAGCGAGGTCCCCGTTTCGATGAGACCGACCGGGCCCTGGTTCTCGGGACCGAGCGGCGCGAGACGCGCGAGCATCGCGGCGGCGAGCACGGTGACGAGCAGGATGGTCGCGCGGAGCCAGGGCTTCATGGCGCGGCTCCCGGGGGCGAGGCCGTCTCGACGATGCTGCGCCTCCGCGCGGCGAGGACGGCGAAGAGGTCGCAGAAGATGCCCACGAGCACCACGATCGTCAGCAGCCGGCGCGCGTCCTCGACCGACGCCAGCACGACCAGCGAAACGGCGAGCGCGACGGCCACGGGGCTCTGGCGGATCGACGCGGCCCGCGCGAGCCAGCCCGACTCACGATCGGCGTCGACAGCCGAATCGATCAGGGCGAACGCCGCGGGCTTGATCATGAGCCGGACCAGCACCAGCGCCGCGACGACGGCGGCGCCGGGCAGGAGCAGGTTCGGGTCGAGCAGCACCCCGGCGAGCAGCGCGAAGATGGTCGCGACGACATGCTCGGCCTGCAGGATGAACCGCCCGAAGACCGCGGTGTTGGCGATGGAATCAGACGGTCCCGAGGTGCGCAGATTGGCGAGCGTGGCGCCGGTGATCATCGAGGGCAGCAGGGGGGATATCCCGAGATCGGCGGAGATCCCCGCCGCGAGTCCGACGACGCCCAGGAAGACGACGAGCATCTCCGCGCGGTGCTTGCCCGCGAGCCGGAGCGCTTCCTTGGCGACGACGGCAAGGAGCACGCCGACGGCGCACGCGGCTCCGAGCGAGAGCAATCGCAAAGGGATTGAGCGCGGGGCGCGTTCGAGCAGTTCGTCGGCGGGTGGGATGATGAGGACGCCCGCGGCGACGCCGAAAAGCGCGACGGCGATGATCGCGCTCAGCCCGCCCGACGCGCGAAGGAGCACGGCGCGTTTCTGACCTTCCGCGCTCGATTCGATGCCGAGCGAACGGGTCTCCATCGACCATCCGATCGACGCGGCCGCGAGCAGCGTGAACGCGATGGTGAACCCGGCGGCGCCTGGCTGCTTGATGACCATCGACAGCCCGAAGAGCGCTGCGCCGACGACGAGGATCGTCAGGAGCGCGTCGATGCCTGCGAGTCTCCAGACCACGGTCGGGAGTTTCGAGAGCACATCGCGGCGCGCCTGCAGGCCGACCATCAGCCCGATCCACCCGAGCCCGACGGAGAGCAGAGGCGTGGCGCGGAAGACCGCATCGGTCGTGATGAGTCCGCCCACCGCGGGGCCGAGCAGGGTTCCGACGCCGATGGCGAGCCAACCGCCCGCGATGGCGGCGGCGCCGAGCCGCGAACGACGCACGCGATAGAACCGCTTGCTCGTGGCGAGCAACGCGAGCACCAGCAGCGCGGCGATCGAGAGGAAGAGGGCCATGCGTCGGTGAGGTCAGCGTTTGAGGCCGGCGACCTGATCGATCGGGACGGTGAACGCGATCGGTCGGTTCGCCCCGGTGAAATCCTGTTCGATGATCGAGAAGAACTGCTCGGCTTTCTCGCGCGGCATGACGGAGAGGATCAGGCGGCTGCCCGTCTGGTCTGGGATGAGCGACGCGAGCCCGGCGAAGATCGGCATCTCCTGTCTGAGGATCGCGCCGAGCCCCTTGGACTCGATCACGGTTGCGCCGGGGATTCCCAGGTCGAGCACGACGGTGATCAGTTCGTCGAGTTGGTTGGCGCTGGATGCGATCGCCATGAACAGGACGCGCTGCGTCTCGGCTCCGGCGCTCGGCTTCACGGGCGCAGCGGAGGGATCACTCATGGCTGCGATCCTCCGTGAGGATGGCCTCGGAGAGTTCCGCGGCGTCGGAGGCCTCGCGCAGTCGCCCGCGCGCTTTGTCGTCACGGGTGAGCCGCGCGATCCGCGCGAGGATGCGCAGGTGGTCCCACGGCTTGTTGTCGGGGCCGAACATCCCGAAGACGAGGTCGGCGGGGGGGTGGTTCGACGAGCCGAACTTCACGCCCGGGCGGAGCAGCATCGGGATGACCAGCGTGCGATCGATCCCCTTGAGCAGCGCGTGGGGCAGGCCCACGCCCTCGGGCGTCGAGGTCGCCATCTGCTCTTCGCGCGCCACGAGGGCGGCGAGCACGGCGTCGCGCTCGAGACCGAGCGAGGCCGCTGCGGCGTCGGCGAGCGCGGCCAGCACGGCCTCTTTGCCGTCGGGTTTGTCGATGACGAATGTCAGGTTTGGGTCAAGGTAGGGTTCGAGACGCATGGAGCAAGCGTACCCGGGACCGGCCTCGCCCGCATTCCCGGCGTTCGGCGATGTCGATGAGGTACAGTGAAAGCGACGAGGGGGGTATCCCAATCAGGCGACCGACCATCCGGTCGATCGGAGGAAGCCATGGTCTCGACGCTAGCCAGTATCGATGAAGACGCGATCAAGTGGGGGGTGATCGGCGTGATCGCGGTCGTCGCCATCCTCGGCGCCTACATCACGCGGATGGTCACGACCTATTCGCGGGAACGCTCCCGGCGCGAGATCGCGGCGTACATCGCCGAGGGTTCGATGACCCCCGAGCAGGGCGAGCGCCTGATGCGCGCCGCGAACCCCGCCGACGAATGATCACACCATCGCCGCGCTCAGCGGCAGAGGAAAGTGGAAATGGACACACTGTTCGAATCGTTGGCCGAAGAGCCCGGGATCATCATCGGCCTCATCGCCGTGTGCGGCGTGATCCTCGTCGGGCTGCCCGCGGTGGTGCTGGGCATCTACGCGAGCATGAAGAACACCAAGGAGCGTGAGCAGTCGCGCCGTGAACTGGCGGCGTATGTCGCCGAAGGCACGATGAAGCCGGAAGAGGCCGAGCGGCTCCTCAGCGCTGCCCAGCCCGAAGGCATCCGTTGCAGGAACTGAACAAGGAAGCATTGATGACTATGACGACCATCGCGGCTATCGAGGACATGGCAGGACTGCTCATCCCGCTCGGGGGTCTGGTCTTTGTCGCGTTCATCATCGTGCTGTCCACGCTCAAGTCGGTCGCGATCAACCGGTCGCGCGAGCAGACGAAGCGCGAACTTGCGGCGTACATGGCCGAGGGTTCGATCTCGGCGGAAGACGCCGAGAAGATCCTGAACCACCGCGATGACCGCAAGTGCGGCTCGTGACCGGCTGAACGATCAGAGCAGAATGTCGATGAGCGAGCCGCGGTTGTCGAGGGTCTCGACCACGCGGTTGAACTCCACACGCTTGGCGGCGAGAGTTGGGACGGCCGGGGCCGTGTCGCGCTCGGCGGGCGTCTCGGTGCGCTGTTTCGGCGCTGCCGGAGACGCCTGCGCATCGCCGTTGACCGGGGCGGTCTCGAGATATCGGGCGGCCTCGGCGGCCCTCACCAGGGCGATGTTCCGGGCGCGGATCGCGTCGGCGTAGGTGAACCGCTCGTCCTCGCGCTCCTGGGCGCGCTCGGCGACATAGTCCGCGTAATCCTGGGTGTACTCGATGGGGGCGGGGGCATCGACGCGCACCGGCGGGGGCACACAGACCACCGGGACCGGGCGACAGGCCCAGCCGAGGGGAACCGCGTGTCTGGTGATGCAATCGATCCGCACGGAGAGGGGAATGGCACGCCCCGCGCCGGAATGACGGATCGCGCGCGAGTCCGAGATTCCGCGACGCTGGAGCGCGGAATCGTCGTTTGCGCCGGTTTCGGCTTCATCAGGCCGGGTCCGTCTGTGACGGATGTTGTCGCGACGCCACGCGGGGTGATCCGAGGGTCAACAATCAGCCCGATGCTGCGCACGAGCGACCTCGAGTACCACCTCCCCGACGACCTGATCGCGACGCGGCCCGCCGAGCCGCGCGATTCGGCGCGCCTGATGGTCGTCGACCGCGACGCTCCATCGAGCATTGCCGAGGCGGCGGTGCGGGACCTCCCGGACTACCTCCGAGAGGGCGATCTGCTGGTGTTCAACGATTCACGCGTCCTCCCGGCGCGGCTCGCGGGCGTGCGGCGGAGCACAAGCGGGAAGGTCGGCGGGTTGTTTCTGGCCGAGCATGGTCAGGGGCGGTGGGAGTTGCTCCTGCGCAGCAACGGCCGCCTGCGCGCGGGTGATGTGATCGACCTCGACGATGCGCACGGGAGGCGCACTCCCGTTTCGATGACGCTGCTCGATCGAGCGGCCGAAGGTTGGCTCGCGGAGGTCCGCGATGAATCACGAGCCGGCGCAGAGCCCGCCGGGGAGGTGCTCGCGAGAATCGGCGCGACGCCCTTGCCGCCGTACATCCTCTTCGCGCGTCGGCAGCGCCACGAGGACATCGACGACGACGCCGACCGGGGGTGGTACCAGACCGTCTACGCCGATTCGACGCACACCGGAAGCGTGGCGGCGCCGACAGCCGGACTGCACTTCACGCCCGGGCTGCTCAAGCGGCTTGAGGAGGCCGGCGTGCGCACGGCGAGAGTCACCCTCCATGTCGGGGCGGGGACCTTCAAGCCGGTTGAAGTCGATGTCGTCGAGGAGCACCCGATCCACGCCGAATGGGCAGAGACCCCGCCGAGCACGCTTTGCGCGGTCCGTGACACGAAAACAAGTGGCGGCCGCGTGATCTGTGTCGGGACGACCTCCGCCCGCGCGCTCGAGTCCGCCCCCGAAGCCGCCGCGGAGCACGGCTGGCTGGGCGAAACGCGCCTGCTCATCACGCCCGGATACCGCTGGAAGCGCCTCGACGCGATGCTCACGAACTTCCATCTGCCCCGCTCCACGCTGCTTGCGATGGTCGGCGCGCTCTTCCCGAGGGGTGTCGAGGATCTGCGTCCGATTTACGATCGCGCCGTTCGGGATCGGTTCCGGTTCTATTCCTACGGCGACACGATGCTGGTCCTGCCCGGCGCCCGCGACGCTTCCGACGGGCGATAATCCGCGACTCGTCCGCCTCATTGTCAAGCGACGCGTGTGTTCAGACGCAGAATCAGGACCGGCTGAGACGCCTTTCCGGGGCTGACCACGACGGCGACTCGGGCAACCGACCTTGCGGTACATTTCGCCGAGAGGATCGCGGCGATTCTCCGATACAGTGGTCTGAAGGGACCACCGAGTGCGAGGCGCAACACCCCAACCCGGAACACCGATAACGGCGCCAACGCTGGCCGCGCTCGTCGATTCGATCGCGACGCTGGAACGCGGCGACGGTTCGACTCGCGTTGCGCTCGTCACGGATGACAGCCGCATGGTGATTCCCGGCGCGCTGTTCGTGGCGAAGCGCGGGGCCAAACTCGATGGCGCGGCGTTCATCGACGACGCGATCGCACGAGGCGCCTCGGCGATTCTCATCGAGAACGACGCTCCGACGCCGACGCTTTCGGAATCTGTGTGTGTCGTGCGCACGAGCAACGCGGCGGTCGCGCTCGCACGGCTGGCGGAGCGATTTCAGGGCGAACCGAGCGCTGGTCTTCGGATCTTCGGCGTGACGGGCACGAACGGCAAGACCACCGTCAGCACGCTCCTGCGTTCGATCATCGAGGCCAGCGGGACCCGTTGCGGCCTGGTTTCAACCTGCGCCATCGACGCTGGTGCGGGCGAGTCGCTCGACAAGGCCACGCAGACCACTCCCGGATCGGTCGAGTTGTCCCAGCGCCTCGCGGCGATGCGCGACAAGGGCTGCGGCGCCGCGGTCATCGAGACGAGCAGCCATGCGCTCGAGCAGGCGCGGGTCGCGGCGATCCGCTACAGCGTCGGTGTCTTCACGAACCTGACCGGCGACCATCTCGACTACCACGGCACGATGGAGCGCTACGCCGACGCCAAGGCCATGCTCTTTGCGATGCTCCCCGCCGACGGGTTCGCGGTGATCAACGCGGACGATCCCAGCGCGGAGCGGATGATTCGGGAGTGCGGCGCGGCGATCATCGCGTGCACCGCGACCGATCGGTCGCAACACGAGATTGAGTTTGCGATCGGCCGCTCGATCGCGCGACTGGCTCGCGTGCGGGTTGCCGGCGCGACATCCCGCGGCGTTGCGGTCGAGATCGAGGCGCCGTTCGGCGACGCGACGATCGATCTGCCACTCTACGGCGAGCACAACGCGATGAACGCGCTGCAGGCCGGCTGCGCCGCGTGGGCCGCGGGCGTGGATGGAGCGACGATTCTCGGGGCGCTGGAGCATGCCGCCGCGCCGCCGGGGCGGCTGGAGCCGGTGACCCGGCCGGGGAGTGAGGAGGAAGCGTTCGGGGTGTTCGTGGACTACGCGCACACCGACGACGCGCTCGAACGCGCGCTCTGCGCGCTCCGGCCCCGGGTTGAGCACGGCGGCGTGCTTCGAGTTGTGTTCGGTTGCGGCGGTGACCGTGATCGAACCAAGCGGCCCCGCATGGGCGCCGTCGCGTCGAGGTTCGCCGACGAGGTCATCGTCACGAGCGACAACCCGCGCACCGAAGATCCTGGCTCGATCGTCCAGCAGGTGATCGGGGGAGTGGTCGAAGGCGTGAAGGCGACCGCGATCGTCGATCGGCGCGAGGCGATCCTGCACGCGATCACGAACGCGCGGCCGGGCGATGTGGTGCTCATCGCGGGCAAGGGGCACGAGGACTATCAGATCGTCCCTGACGGTCGTGGGGGCGCCGTGACGCGTCACTTCGATGATCGGGAAGAGGCGCGTGAGGCGCTCGCGGCGCGATTCGGCGCGTCGCAATCCATCGAAGCGAAGGCGCCGGTCGCTTTGGCGCAAGGCCGGGGGGGAAAGGGTCTATGAAGGTCTGGTCACTGGATTGGATCGTCGCGGCGAGCGCGGGCCGGCTGGTTCACAAGCCGCGCGGGATCGACATCCACGCGCGCAGCGTGTCGGGCGTGTCGATCGACTCACGCTCCATCGAGCCGGGCGAGGCGTTCATCGCGCTGCGCGGCGAGCGTTGCGACGGGCACGCGTATCTGGGCGACGCCATCGCGCGGGGCGCGTCGTGCGTGATCGTCGAGCGCGATGCTGCCGCCGAAGGGCTGCCCGAGTCGATCCCGGTGGTGCGTGTCCACGACGGGCGCGCGGCGCTCACCCGATTGGCCGCGGCGCACCGCACGCTGCTCGCGGGGACGAAGGTCATCGCGGTGACGGGATCGAACGGGAAAACGACCGCGGTGCGGTTCGTCGATGCGGCGCTGCGCACGGCGCTGAAAGGGTCCGCGAGCGCGAAGTCACTGAACAACGATCTGGGCGTGCCGCTCACGATCCTGCGCGCCAAGCCGGGCGATGACTATCTGGTGTGCGAGGTCGGCATGAACGCGCCGGGCGAGATCGCCCCGCTCGCGCGCCTGATCGAGCCGGACATCGGCGTCATCACGAGCATCGGGCGGGCGCATTTCGAGGCCTTCGGTTCATTGGAGGCGATCGGCCGCGAGAAGGCGTCGCTGCTCGAGTTTCTGCGTCCGGGCGGCTGGGCGGTCGTGAATACGGCGTGCGAGTCTCATCTGGGCGAGATCATCGCGACGGTCCCGAACCTGCTCCGCGTCGGCGCGACGCCCAACGCGGACATCCGCGTGTCGGATGTCGCGCACGCCGAGCACGGGCCGCAGACGCGGCTCTCGTTCCAGGCGCACGCGGGAGACGAATCAAGGGCGTTCGATGTCCCGTCCCCCGGCGCGCATAACGCGGTCAATGCGGCGCTGGCGATCGGTGCGGCGCGCCTGCTGGGCGTGACCGATGACGACATCGCGAGGGGGCTCGCGAACGCCGTCCCGCCCGAGATGCGGATGCAGCGCTGGACGATCCACGGCGTCGAAGTCTTCAACGACGCGTACAACGCCAGTCCCGAGTCCACGGCGGCAGCGGTGCGCACATTCTGCGAACTCGCGGCGAGCGCCCCGCGCCGGTTTGTGGTCTTCGGGGACATGCTTGAACTGGGCGCCCACGCGCCCGACGCTCACCGGGAGGTGGGGGACCTGCTCGTCGAGGCGGGGGACGGCGTGTTCGGCGCGAGCGTCGATCATGTGGTGTGCGTCGGGCAGAACGCGCTGTTCACGGCCGAGCGGATCCTGCGCGACTGGACCGACGAGCGGATCTCGATGTTCAGCGACGCCGACGAGGCCAACGCCGCGGCGATCGCCCGGCTGTTCAAGCCCGGGGACGCGGTGCTGCTCAAGGGTTCACGCCGCACGGCGCTGGAGCGGGTCGAGCAGGCCCTGCGCAATCTGGCGGACAACCGCCCGCCGTCGGCCGATCGGATGACACGGCATCTGTCAGGGGGCCGGCCCGATCCGCTCGCGTCCGCGGGCTGAAAGCATCGATTCTCGCGCGCATTGGGGAAGCGGGCCGCGAGATGTCGATGACTCCTCCGGGATCGATCCCCGATATCCTGCGGCCAATCGCACGGAGGCGACGACCGCATGCTGTACAACCTCTTCGAGGAGCTTCGCCCCTGGCTCCTCGAACACAATCTGTACCGCTGGTTCATGGTGCTGGATCAGGCGACCTTCCGCGCGTTGCTCGCGGGGGTGCTGGCGTTCGTGCTGGTGGTGTTCTTCGGCAAGCCGGTGATCAGTTACCTGACCCGCCGCAAGATCGGCGACGCGGGCATGACCGATGCCGCCGCCCTGCAGGCGGTCGCGATGAGCAAGAAGAATGTGCCCACCATGGGCGGCGTGCTGATCGCCGGCGCGATCTTCGTCTGCACGCTCCTGCTCGCGGACCTCACGAATCGCTACATCGTCATGGGCCTGCTGGCGCTGCTCTGGCTCGCGGCGCTGGGCGGCGCGGATGACTGGCTCAAACTCACGGCGTCGAGCCGCCCGGGCGGATCGCGCCAAGGCCTGTACGCGTGGGAAAAACTCGTCTTCCAACTCGGGCTGGGGTTGCTGCTCGGCTACTTCGCTTTCAACGCGGGGGATTCGCCCCTGCAGGACGACCTCGCGCATGTCCTGAACCTGCCCTTCCAGAAAACCTACGACACGCGCGGCGGAGAAGTGAACGGCTCGCTGCTGTTCCTCAACCGCTGGACCTACATGATCCTCATGACGCTGATGATCGCGGGGATGTCCAACGCGGTGAACATCACCGACGGCATGGACGGCCTCGCGGGCGGGATCACCGCGGCGGTCGCGTTCGGCATCACCGTGCTGTGCGTCGTCGCGGGGTGGCAGGAGATCAGCCACTACCTGTTCATGCCGTATGTCCCGGGCGCGGAGGAACTCGCGGTCATGGCCGCCGCGATGGGCGGCGCGTGCCTGGGGTTCCTGTGGTGGAACTGCGCGCCGGCGAGCGTGTTCATGGGCGACACCGGGGCGCTGTCGCTGGGCGGCCTGCTGGGGTATTTCGCGGTGGTGATCCGCCACGAGCCGCTCGTGCTGCTCATGAGCGGCGTGTTCCTGCTCGAGATCGGTTCCGTGGCGCTCCAGGTCGGGTACTTCAAGTGGACGAAGGGCAAGCGGATCTTCCGCTGTGCGCCGTACCACTGGCACCTGCACATGGGCGGTTGGAGCGAGCAGAAGATCGTCGCGCGGCTCTGGATCGTGACCATCGTGCTGGTCATCGGTGCGCTGCTGACCGTCAATATCCGCTGACCCGGGCCGTCCTACCATCGGCCCGGAGGTTGCCTTGAGTCAGCACTCGGCGCCCGAGAGCGCCGGCCCGCCCAAACCGAAACGATCCGCGCCCAAGCGCCTGACCGACGACGGCAGGTTCGTGGGCGGGCGGCTCGCCGGACTCACGATGTGGGGCGCGATCATCACGCTCTCGTGGCCGATCTTCGCCGAGTCGCTGATGAACTGGCTCGTCGGGGCGGTGGACACGATCCTGGCCGCGGGACTGAGCGAGGCCGCCGCCGACGCCATCGCGGGCGGCGCCTATGTGAACTGGGCGATCTCGCTCGTGGGCATGTCGATCGGCGCAGGGACGACCGCGGTCGTCTCGCGCAGCGTGGGCAAGGGCCGAGGGGCCGCGGCCAACGCGGCGACTGGTCAGAGCGTCCTGCTGGCGCTCATCGCCGGCGCGTTCACGGGCGTGCTGATCTGGCTCGTCACACCCTGGCTCGCGTCGCTGCTCCAACTTCAGGGTGAGGGGCTGGCCGACTTCACGACCTACCTGCGCACCCTCGCGTGGGGCGTTCCGGGCGTGACGCTGATGGCTACCGGCATCGCCGCGTGCCGGGGCGCGGGCGATTCATTCCGCCCGCTGCTCGTCATGGTTGGCGTGAACATCGTGAACACCGGCGTTTCGTGGGCGATCGCGGGCGTGGACATCGTGCGCGCATCGGTCGTGGACGGCGAGATTCTCCAGCGCACCATCGTGCACAACCCGTTCTCGTTCGATCTCGGCGTATTGGGCATCGCGTGGGGGACCGTCGTCGCGTGGTGGCTCGGGGCCGCTGCCGTCGCGTTGCTGCTCATCACGGGCAGGAGCGGCGTGAAACTGCTGCGCAGACGCCTCGCGTACGACCACATCACCTCGATGCGCGTGATCCGGCTCGCGATGCCCAACTTCCTTGAGATGGCCGGCATGTTCGTCGGCAACTTCCTGATCGTGATGATGGTCGGGTGGATGGCCTCGCCCGGTCTGCTCGGCGCGCACATCGTCGCGATCCGCATCGAGGGCGTGAGTTTCCTTCCCGGCTTCGCGATGTCCATCGCCGCGGCGACGCTTGTGGGCCAGTACCTCGGCGCCGGGAGCACGCAACTCGCGAGCCGCGCCGTCTGGGCGTGCGCCGGGATCACGGCCGCGTTCATGGGGGTGATGGGCCTCGCCTTCATCGCGTTCCCGGTGGGCATCACCGGGCTTTTCACGCCCCAGGCGGTGCACCTGGAGTGGACGCCGCGGCTCCTGTTCATGGTCGGGTTTATTCAGATCCCGTTCGGCGTGGGGATGGTCTTCCGGTCCGCGCTGCGCGGCGCCGGCGATGTGCGCGCGGTGATGTGGCTGACCTGGACGCTCACCTGGGGCGTGCGTCTGCCGCTCGCGTACTTCCTGTCGGGCGTGGCGATCCCCGCGTCGATCTTCGGGGAGGCGATCGCCAACCCCTCGCCGATCCAGGCCGGGTTCATCGGCCTCTGGTGGGGTCTGATCATCGAGATCGTCGTGCGGTGCATCGCGTTCATGGTGCGCTGGTTCCAGGGTTCGTGGAAGCACAAGAGGGTGTGAGAAGGGAGCGGCGATGACCGGACTGTCGTTCACCATCCGCGACGCGACCGACGCCGACCTGCCGGCGATCTTCGACATCTACAACCCGCACGCGCTCAACGGCATCGCGACCTTCGACACCACGGCGCGCACGCTGAAGACCCACGGCGACTTTCTCTCCAAGCGCGATCTCTCGCGCCACCCGGTGCTCGTTGCGGTGAGCGAGACCGGCGAGGTGCTCGGGTACGCGTCGCTCTCCCAGTGGAGCGACCGGTGCGCCTATGCGCGGGCGGCGGAGTTCTCGGTGTATGTCCGCGAGGATGCGCACGGGAAGGGCGTCGGCCGCGCGTTGTCCGAGGCGGTCTTTGAGCGCGGGCCGAAGGGCGGCGTGTTCGTCGCGCTGTCGCGCATCGCGATGGGAAAGGAAACCGAGCCCAGCGTGCGATTGCACGAGCGGCTCGGGTTCGAACGCATCGGTGTTCAGCGGCGGGTGGGGGAGAAGTTCGGCCGCGTCCTCGATGTGCTCCTCATGGAGAAGCATCTGGACGGGGGCGGCTGATCACGCCCCGATGCGCAGGCGGTCGGCGAGGGGCGAGGGCAGCCCGGCGTCGGCCATCTTGCGGATCGTCGTGTCCATGTCGTACGCGACGCGGCGGATCTGGATCGACCGCGCCGTGGTGTCGAGGATCGCGTACGAGGCGTCCGGGTTGCCGTCGCGCGGCTGGCCGACCGCTCCCGGGTTCACGATGAAGCGCACGCCCTGAGGGAGCGCGATCACGATCTCGGGGGTGAGGTGGTGGCCGCGGATGACCTCGCGGGGCTTGTTGGTGACGCCTTCGCCCGTGGAATCGACCATCGCCAGCGCGGGCTGCGAGACGAGCGAGAACGCGGAGGGAATGTGCGTGTGGCCGACGGCGGCGATCCAGCCGCGCAGGGCGTCGAAGGTCCGCTTCGCGGCCTGGTGGCTGTAGAGGTATTCCCAGCGGTCCGGGCCGAGCGACGCGTGCGCGATGGTCAGACCCTCGACGCAATCGGCGAGGGGCCAGTCCGAGATCGCGCGGCGGTGGAGCGACCCGAGCGTGCGACGGGTGTATTCGAGCGAGGCCGCGGCCTTGTCGTTGAACCGATCGAGCGGCGTGTCCGAGAACACGGCCTCGTCGTGGTTGCCCAGAACGACGGAATCGCAGCAGTCGTAGACGAGTTCGACGCAGCCGGCGGGGTCCGGGCCGTAGCCCACGACATCGCCCAGGCACAGGGTGTGATCGACATCGACCCTCGAGAGGTCGTCGAGGACGGCCTCGAGGGCTTCGAGGTTGCCGTGGATGTCAGCGAGGAGGGCGAAGCGTGGCATCGTCGTCGGGCCTTGGCCTGAGGCGGCTCGGCGGGCGGGTGGGTCGTCAGCGTCTGTGGCGTGTGCGCCCGGAGGGGGTTTCGGGACTTCCCCTTGGGGAGGGGGAGGCCCGCCGCGTGAGCGGCCGTCGGGCGGAGGTCTATCGGCAGGGAGAACGCGTCTTGGCGAGGGAACTTGCGGGGTCGTCGCGGGTTCTTCGTGAAACGGCCCGGGTGATTCCGTCGCCGCCGATGAACCGGACGCGCGACAACGAAAAACCCGTCGCGTGTTTGACGCGACGGGCGTGTGGTTTGTCGAGATGCAGGTCCGCTCGGGGTTACCGGCGGTGGTTGCGGCTCTGGTTCTCGGGCTCGAAGTCGAATCCGAGTTCGTCTTCGAGCGCGCTGCGGGTCTCGTTCACCGAGGTGTCCTCGGCCTCGTCGCCCTCGTCGTCGTCGATGGTGTCATCGTCCTTGACGGCGTCGAGCGCGGCCTGGCGCGCGGCGCGGGCCTCGGCCTCGGCCTGCTCGTCCGAGAGGCCGCGTTCCTTCTGTTCGCGGCGGATCTGGGATTCGAGTTTGGCGACCTTCACCTTGTCGGGCGACACCAGCATCAGCGTGCGGCGATCGACATGCTTGGGCGGGATCTCGATCTTGGCGATGTCCATGATCCCGTCGACCACGCGCCGCATGATCTCCATGCCCAGATTGCGGTGGACGACCTCGCGGCCGCGGTACATCTGGACGAACTGGACCTTGTGCCCGTCCATCAGGAAGGCGCGGGCCTTGCGGATGCGCAGGTCGATGTCGTGCTTGTCGACCTTGATGGAGCGTCCGAGGCGGACTTCCTTCAGGTCGGACACCTTGGTGGCGGCCTTGTTCTTCGTCTGCTTCTTGGACAGCTCGTACTTGTACTTGCCGTAGTCCATGATCTTGCAGACGGGCGGCCGCGCCTCGGGAGAGATCTCCACAAGGTCGAGACCGGCGTCCTCCGCCATGCGCATGGCCGCTTCGCGGTCGATCACGCCGACCTGTTCGTTGTCCGGACCGATGACGCGCAGGGGCGAGATGCGGATCATGTCGTTGATCCGGACTCGCTTCACGGGCGGGCCGCTGTCGCGGTAGTAGGGTCGCCTGCCGATAGGTGTGCTCCTTGTTCTTGAACGATGCGCGGGATTGCGCGATATGAGACGAACGCCGGGCGTTCAGGCCCGTGCGTGGTTGGTGACGATCGGAGTGTGGTCGAAGGGCCCGCTCATGGGCGACGGCGGAACGCCGGCGCGTCGGAGTGCTGTCCGGGATGCATCATCGCTGATCCGGTCAACGCCTGCCTCTGCGAGCGTGGCGGGGGAACTGGAACTCGCGACCGTCGCGGGCTCCAACAAGAGACTAACCAGTCTCGGGGGTTCAGGCAAGACTTTAGGCCCCGGGCTCAGCGGATCTTGGCGATCACGAGGGTCCGATCGTCGTCCGGGGAGGCGTGGTTCGTGAACCGTTCGACATCGTCCAGGATGGCGGCGATCAGCCCCGAGGCGTTCAAGCCGCAGTTCTCGATCGCCTTGCGGAGCCGTCCCACGCCGTACATCTCCCGGGACTCGTTGAACGATTCGGTCACCCCGTCGGTGTAAAAGACAACCTGATCGCCCTTCTCGAGGCGGGCGCGGGCGGATTCGTACTCGACATTCTCGTCAATACCCAGCGGGAGCGAACGGGCCTCTTCGAGTTCGAACGAACCGCCGCCGGTGCATCGCTTCACGAGCGGCGGGGGGTGGCCGGCGCCGCTGAACGCGACCTCGCGGGTGCGCGTGTCGTAGACGCAATAGAACGCGGTCACGAAGGTCCCCGCGCCGCGTGTGTAGCGCGACGAGAGGTCGCGGTTGATCGCGGCGAGGAACTTGTCGGGCTGGTCGGCGATCGCGCGATGGTTGTGCGCGAGCGAGTGCGTGACGGCCATCAGAACAGCCGCCGGCGTTCCGTGGCCGACGACATCGGCGATGAAGATGCCGAATCGGTGCTCGTCGATGAGGAAGACATCGTAATAGTCCCCGCCCGCGCGGCGCGAGGTCGCGTAGTGCGCGGCGAAGTCGACCGCCTCGCACTTGGGCGTGACATCGGGGAGCAGCGAACGCTGGATTCCCGCCACCGTGCGCAGTTCGTCGTCGACCTCGCGGTACGCTCGGTCGAGTTCCGCGGAGAGCACGAGGTTGTGCGTCGCGCGGCCGAAGAGGTTCGAGAGCCAGACCTGCTCGGGCAGCCGCTCGTGATGGAACGCGTGCGGCTCGCGCTGCATCATGATGACGCCGTTGAGCGCGACGCCCTTGTCATAGTTCGGGATGAACACGAGCGAGCCCATCCCTTCGACATACGCGCGGGCCGGGTCGTCCCCGGCGACCTCGATCGTGTCGAGGATGCGCGGCTCGTCGCCGTAGATGAGTTCCCCGAACAGGCCGCCCTCAAGGACGGGCAATTCCGCGCGCTGTTTCCACGGGTCGATCGCTTTGGGCCATGTGGAGTCGCGCGTGACGCGGAACTTCGGGCTCTCGATGTCGCGTCGTGAGAGCGCGACGAGGCGGTCCGAGGGCGTGAGTTGCCGGATGCGCCGGGTGTAATTGCTGACGAGCGCCTGGGGGTCGCGTTCGCTGCTCATCTCGCGCATCGCGGCGACCACGACGCGCAACCGGGAGTTCCAGTCGTGGGCGGCGAGCGCGGTGATATCACCCGAAAGGTCGGCGTTCCCGACGATGATGTCGTTCGCGTTCCGCTCCGCCATAGTTACGCCTTGACCGTGTCTCCGAACTTCTCAACGACGGTGCGGTGTCCCTTTGTTTCGATTTCCTCCCAGATGAGTTCCACGAACTCGTCGAGGGGCATCGATCCGAGGTCCTTCTGGATGCCGCGTGCTCGGACCGAAACGCCGCGCTGTTCGGCGTCGCGCGGGCCGACGATGAGCATGTACGGGATCTTCTCGTCGGCGGCCACCTTGACCTTCGCCTGGATGCGGTCGCTCGATTCGTCGATCGTCGCGCGCACGCCGCGGCCGCGCAGCGACGCGACGACCTCGTTGGCGTACTCGAGCGACTTGTCACTGATGGGCAGCACGCGGACCTGCTCAGGCGAGAGCCAGGTGGGGAACGCGCCGGCGAAGTGCTCGATGAGCACGCCGCAGAACCGCTCCATGCTCCCGAACGGCGCGCGGTGGACCATGACGGGTCGGTGCGGCTGGTTGTCGGCGCCGATGTACGAGAGGTCGAAGCGCTTGGGCAGGTTGTAATCGACCTGCACGGTCCCGAGTTGCCACTCGCGGCCGATGACATCGCGCACGACGAAGTCGATCTTGGGGCCGTAGAACGCGGCCTCGCCCGCCTCTTCGCTAAAGGGGACGCCGAGCGTTTTGGCGGCGTCGCGGCACGCCTGCTCGGCCTTGTCCCAGTTCTTCGGGTCGCCGATGTACTTGCTCGAGTCGGGATCGCGCAGGCCGATGCGCACGCGGTAGTCGTTGATGCCGAGGGTCCCGAGCACGAGTTTCACGAGCGAGAGACATCCCATGACCTCTTGGGGCACCTGATCCTCGGTGCAGAAGAGGTGGGCGTCGTCCTGGGTGAAGCCGCGCACGCGGGTCATGCCGTTGAGTTCGCCCGACTGCTCCCAGCGGTAGACGGTGCCGAACTCGGCGAGGCGGAGCGGCAGATCGCGGTACGAGCGCGGCTCGCTCGCGTAGATCTTCATGTGATGGGGGCAGTTCATCGGGCGCAGCATGAAGCCGTCGATGTCGCCGGCCTTCACCTTGTCCATGAGTTGCGCGCACGAGCACCCCTCGTCGGCCAGCCCCTGCAGGAAATCGCGGTCGACGATGGGGGGGAACTGCGATTCGGCGTAGTAGGGGAAGTGCCCGCTGGTGCGGTACAGGTTCAGTTTGCCGATGTGCGGCGTGAAGACCTGGAAGTAGCCCTGCTTCTTGAGTTCGGCGCCGATGAACTTCTGGAGTTCGTCGCGCACGATCGCGCCCTTTGGCGCCCACAGGATGAGGCCCTGGCCCACATCCTCGTCGATGGCGAAGAGGCCGAGTTGTTTGCCGATCACGCGGTGGTCGCGCTTCTTGGCCTCTTCGAGTTGGTTGAGGTGCGCGTCGAGTTCCGCTTTGGTGAAGAACGCCGTGCCGTACACGCGGATCAGCCGGTCGGAGTTCTCGTCGCCCTTCCAGTACGACGACGCGAGCGACATGACCTTGTACGCGCCGATGCGCCCGGTGCTCGGGACATGCGGGCCGCGGCAGAGGTCTTCCCAGTTCTCGCCGGGCGTGCCGGTCGCGTACCACGAGAGGGTCGTGGAGCCCGCTTCGATGGCGCGTTCGGCGTTGTCGAGTTTGTACTTGCTTCCCTCGGCCTTGAGTTTCGACATCCCCTCGTCGCTCGCGAGGTCGTAGCGCGTGAACGCGCGGTCCTCGGCGATGATCTTGGCCATCTCGGACTCGATCTGCGCGAATTCGTCGGACGAGAGCGTGACGCCCGTGGGGACGAACATGTCGTAGTAGAAGCCGTTCTCGAGCGGCGGACCGTACACAAGTTGGATGCCCGGCTTGATGCGCTGGATGGCCTCGGCCATGACATGCGCCGTCGAGTGGCGGAGCAGGTAGAGCGCGTTGGGATCGGCCTTCTTGTCGCGCGTGGTCGGGGTGACGATCGCCAGGGCACAATCGGTGTCGAGGGTGGTGGAGAGGTCGCGGAGTTCGCCGTCCACGGTGCAGCCCACAGCGGCCTGCGCGAGGCGCGGGCCGATGTCGGTGGCGACCTGGAGGGCGGTGACCGGAGCGTCGTAGGAGCGGACAGAGCCGTCGGGGAGCGTGATGCGGGGCATTGGGTGCTCGGAGTGTCGTGAGTTCGGGAGGTTGCGAAGGGTAGGGGGGCGGCGGTTTGAAAGCGGAGGTCGAGAGGGGGGTGGTTTGACGGTTGGGGGCAGAAACCTCACCATATCGCCCGGTCGCCCGCGCATGACCCGAGCGGTTGTGTTCCCGACCGCTTCAAGAGGTCCGCACTCCCGTGATCTGTCCGTACTGCAACGCCAATCAGGACCGCGTCATCGACTCCCGCTCGAGCGAGGGGGGGCAGGTGGTGCGTCGGCGTCGCCAGTGCGAGGTCTGCGGCCGCCGGTTCACGACCTACGAGCGCGTCGAAGAGGCCCCCCGGCTCTCGGTCATCAAGCGGGACGGCAAACGCGAGCCCTTCGACCGGGAGAAGATCGTCCGGAGCGTGGCGGTGGCGTGCGGGAAGCGGCCCATCCCGGCGGAGGCGAAGGACGCCCTGATCGACGCCGTCGAAGAGGAGGTCCACCGCGAATTCGACCGCGAGGCGCCCTCGCGAGAGATCGGCGAGCGCGTCATGCGGCGGTTGCGCGACCTGGACGATGTCGCCTTCGTGCGTTTCGCGAGCGAGCATCACAACTTCCAGAACGCCGACGAGTTGCAGCGCGAACTCGAGGAACTCCGCAAGTTCCAGCGCGATGTGAAGGACCAGCAGAAACTGTTTTCCGAGGGCGAGTGAGCCGGCCCGCTTGTCCGGGCCAGCACGCGCGCGGAAACTGACCTATGCCGCGATCCGCCACGCTCTCGTTCCGACTTGCGCTCGGCCTCCTCCCGCTCTCGATGCTGTCGGGGTGCGGCCCGAAGGACGAGCCGGCCCCCGACACCGTCGCCGAGGCGCGTGACGCCCAGCCCGCCGAGGAAGAAGTGGTCGTCGAGGAGCATGTCGGGATCGGCCCGTCGCTTGAAGAGGCCGACCTGCGCGTGACGCCTGAACAGCAGATCGCGCAGGCCGAGCAGGCAAACGCGAGGCCGACGCGTCCGGCGTCGCCGAACCGTGTCGAGCCAGCCGAGGGCGGGACCGCGGGGCTCTGGCGGGCCGACGGACGCCCGACCTGGTGGCTCGATCAGGCCGGCTGGCGCGATGGTCGGTTCACCGTCTGCGCCGAGGCCTTCGGGAGCGATGTTCGCTCCGCGCGTCGCGCGGCGATCGAGGCGGCGCGTCGCGACGCCGCTTCCGCGATGGGAGGCGCCATCCGGGACGCGCGCGTCGATTCCGCGCTCGTGCGCGCCATCAGCGATGAAGCGACGGGCAAGAGCCGGTATGTCGGGTATGTGAAACTGACCGCGCTTCGGGGAGAGTGATCGCGAAAGGCCCGCGGGCCGCGATTACTTCTTCGAGGTCGGGGTGACCGCGTCGCGGACCGATTCCTCGACATAGAGGATGCAGCCGCACGAGGTGCAGGTGGCCATGTCGCCGCGGCCCAGGAGCGAGTTGATCTTCTCCATGGGCAGGAGGACCTGGCAGGAGCCGCAGAGGAACTCCATGCGCTTGCGGTCGTGAACCTCGAGGGGCGCCATGACATCGTCGATCTCGTCGGCGCGCTCGACGCGTTCCTCGAAAGTCGCGAGGACGCCTGCCGGGACCTCGCGGGCGGCGGCGTCGCGCTCGGTCTGGAGTTCGTTGAGCCGATCCTTGATCTCGGACTCGCGCTCGTCGCGGTCGGACTGCGCCACCGCGCGGACCTTCTTGCGTTCGGCCTTGGCGGCCTCGATCTCCGCGATCTGTGCGCGCATCTCTTCGAGTTTGTTCAGGGAGGTCAGGGCCCGCTCGTCGACCTCGCCCTTGTCGGCTTTGAGCGTGTTGATCTCGCTCAGGAACGCCGAGTATTCCTTGTTCGTCTTCGCGGAGTTCATCTGCTCGCGAAGTTTGGCGACGCGGGTCTCGATGCGGTTCGCTTCGCCTTCGTCGTTGGCGGCGGTCGCCTCGAGCTGACGGCACTGCGTCTTCAGTTGCTTGAGGTTTGCATCGAGAGCGGCGAGCTGTCTGTCCTGCTCTTGGAGGTATCGCTCTGCGGCGTCGAGTCTTGTGCGAAGCCCTTTGAGCTGCTGCTCGACCCTGAAGAGCCGGAGCAGTTTCGCGGTAACCGTCATCGCCGCCTCCGCCGTCATTGCTGTCATGTCAAGAGTCTACCCACTTGACACGCCGATGTGTAGCCGCTGGGACGGCGAAACGCGTCAGGAGGCGGGCAACGCACCCGAGTTGAGCGTGTCGAACGCGATCAACAGCCAGAACGCGGCGGGCCCGGCGAGCAGCGGGGAGTCGATCACATCCAGCACCCCTCCGAAGCCCGGGAGCACATTCGACGAGTCCTTGATGCCCGCGTCGCGCTTCAGGAGCGAGGCCAGAAGGTCGCCCAACTGCCCGATAAGCGCAAGAGCCGCGCCCAGCACGGCGCCCTGCCAGAGTTCGTATCCCCGCTCGATGGCCGTCTGCTGGGTCATCCACGCTCCGGCGATGCCGAGGGCCGTCGCGAGCGCGACCCCGCCGCCCAGACCCTCCCAGGTTTTGCCGGGGCTGAGCCATGGGATCAGTTTGTGGCGGCCGATCGCCCGACCGGTGAAGTACGCCCCGATGTCGCATGACTTTGTGATCAGCAGGATCCCAAGCACCAGCCACGCGCTGTGCTCGCGACGGATCGCAAGGAGGAACCCAAACAGCAGGCCAAGATACGCGAACGCGAAGAGCGTTCCCCCCGTGGCCGCCACGACGCCCTCAACGGTTTTCTTCCGCGAATAGAACATCAGCGAACCGACCAGCACGAACGCGGCGACGCTGGTCACGATCGCCGCCCCCAGCGAGCCGGCGAGGTCGACCGGGATCACCGACGAGACGACGAGTCCGAGCGCCGTCGCCAGCCAGGTGGCCCGCTTGGACGCTGTGATGCCGTTGGCCTGCAGGATGTTGACCAGTTCGCGCGACGCGAGCGGGCTGATCGCCAGCGCGAGGACGAACATCGCGACACCGGGGGGGAAAGCGTCGCGACCGAGAAAGAGCGGGCGGAGCCAGCCCGGTAGGGGAGCGCCGGCGATCGCCGCGTCGGCCCAGAACACGCCCAACAGAGCGGCGATGAGAACGGGGCCGAGCAGGAGACGATGGCGAAGCATGTGGTGGTGACGGTCCGTGGAGGGTTGGCGGGGCGTGGATCGACGCCGGGAGATCAGGCGGGGGAATTCAACCCGCCGAAGCGCCGATTGCGCGAGGCGTAATCGCGGATCGCGGCGTGGAGCGCGTCGGCGTCGAAGTCAGGCCACAGCGTCGGCGTGACATGTAATTCGGCGTAGGAGATTTCCCAGAGCAGGAAGTTGCTGACGCGCATCTCCCCGGCCGTCCGGATCAGCAGGTCGGGGTCGGGCTGGCCCGCGGTTGAGAGCGCGTCGCTCATCGCGGCCTCGTCGATGTCCTTCGGATCAAGCTCGCCCCGTCGCGCACGCTCGGCGAGCGACCGGGCGGCGTCCACGATGTCGGCGCGACCGCCGTAGTTCACAGCGAGGTTGAGGATCGGCCCGGTGCAGTCCTTCGTCGCGTCGAGCGTGAGTTCGAGCGCCTTCAGCACCTCGGGCGAGAGCCCGTCGCGCCGGCCGATCTGCATGAAGCGGATGTTGTGCTCGACGAGCGTGTGCCGCTCGGCGGCCATGTATTCGAGATAGAGCGCCATGAGCGCGTCGATCTCGGCGGCGGGACGCTTCCAGTTCTCGATGGAAAACGAGTAGAGCGTGAGCATCTCCACACCCAGCGCCGAGCACGCTTCGAGCGTCGCGCGGACCGCCTTCCCGCCCGCTCGATGTCCCGCCGATCGGGCGAGCGAACGCTGCGCCGCCCAACGCCCGTTGCCGTCCATGATGATCGCGATGTGGCGGGGGATCCGCGAAGGCGGAACATCGGGGAGGAGCGCCGCCGGGTTCGCCCGAGGGTCGACCGCCGCCATCCGCGCGAGCGCTTCGTGGTCTTCCTTGCTCAGCGGGATGTCGTATCCGGGGTGTCGGGCGGTCATGTTCGGGGCGGATGTCGTCATGTGTGTTGGCGTTTCGGTCCTGCGTGTCGCGGCGCGTGTGACTGTACCACGGCGGTGTACGAAGGCGGCTCTCCCGGGTTCGTGCATGCACTGGTTCGGAATAACGGGGGGAGGTTGTCGCGCCGAGCCGAACGGAAGAGGCCCGCGAGGCGTGAACCCCGCGGGCCTGAGTGTCATCGCGTCGGGCGTGCCCGGCGCGTGTGTATCGTGAGCCCGATCGTGTCGATCAGACCATTTCCTTCAGGGCCTTGAGCGGGCGGACCTTGATGACATTCCGCGCGGGCTTCGCCTTGAAGACGGTCGGCTCCTTGGTGAAGGGGTTGATGCCCTTGCGCGCCTTGGTGGCGGGCATGCGCTTCACGGTGACCTTCATCATGCCGGGGACGGAGAACACGCCGGGGCCTCGCTTGCTGAGGTCCTTGCCGATCATGTCCTTCATCGTGTCGAAGATCGCCGCGACATCCTTGCGAGCGACGCCGGTCTGCTCGGAGAGGACGCGGTAGACCTCGCCCTTGGTGCGCACCTTCGAGGCGGGGGACAGAGCGCCCGCCTTGGTGGCGGTCGTCTTCTTCGCGGTCTTCTTGGTGGTCTTCCGAGCGGCGGGACGACGGGCGGCTTTCTTCGCGGTCTTCTTGGCGGTCTTCTTCTTGGTCTTCTTCTTAGCCATAGCAGAACTCTCCGGGGGTGCGTGTCGGCCAGGGGTGGTGGGGCGGCAGGGGGTCCATCCCCTTGCACGCAGGCCCTGTAGTCCGAGAATCCCCTCGGACCACCATACCTTGTAGCGTCGCGATCATCGGCATACAAGGGGCGCCACGCGTTCATTTTTGCCGATATTTCCGGACTTTTCTGCGTGCGGCTGACCCGCACGGCCCGCCCCGGGAGCCGGCTTTCTCACGCAATCGACGGAACTCCGGGCCCTTGGAGTCCGAAGAACAGGCCGAATTCGACCCGTTTTGGCCCATTTCCCGCTGGTGTCCGGCCCGACGCAAGATATGCTCATTGCAGGTCGCGTCCAGCGGGCGGGCGAGCGCATCCCGTCCTCGAGGTGTTGCGTGTGCGCACAGACAGACCCCAGAACTTTGAGCGAAGGGCCTCCCTGACATGACGATTCTGTCCACCCTCGGTCGCACCGGCGTGTTCGCCGCAGCCGTCCTCGCGGTCTCGGCCTCCAACGCCAACGCACAGCAGGTCTCATACCGCTTCGAGGCGGCGACCGACCAGTTCACGCCGCTCCATTCGTACGCCTACGCCAAACTCCCCGGTTACAAGTTCTTCTTCGGCGGCATCTCCGGTCAGGGCCTCCACTCCATCCCCGAATCCACAGGCGTTGTCTCGTTCCCGCTGAATGTGTTCAACGAGAGCGTGTACATGCTCGACGAGAGCACCAACACGCTCTACTCCGCCCCGACCTCGGCGCTCTCACAGAACCTTCGCGAGATGCTCCGGTTCACCGTCGCCCAGTACATCCAACTCGGCGACACCCTCCACATCTACGGCGGGTACGGCGCCCTCGACAACGGGACCCAGTGGACCACCAAGAACGCGGTCATGTCGGTCGACCTTCAGTCGCTCAAGACCGCGCTGCTCGCCAGTTCGCCGCTGAACGACGGCATGTTCACGATGCAGACCTCCAACCAGGCGCGCGTCGCGGGCGGCGTCATCGTGCGCCTCGGCGACAAGTTCGCCCTCGTTGGCGGCTCGAACTTCACGGGCGATTACGGCCTGGGCATCGACCAGACCAACCCGTTCCAGAACCAGTACTCCCGCGCGATCTACATCTTCGATCCCGCCGTCAGCATGACGACGCCCGAAGAGACCTTCATCGACTCGTACGCCTTCCGCCGCCGCGACGGCAATGTCATGCCCGTCACCCTGCCCGACGGCATGGGCATGGGCGGCACCAAGCCCGGTTTCGTGCTCGCGACGGGCGTGTTCCGCAACGGCTTCGACATCTGGGAGGAGCCGCTCCTCTACGCCGTCGGCGACTCCGCCGTGCACTTCGAGCAGACCTTCCTCCAGAAGGCCAACCAGTACGAGACCGCCAATGTCTCGCTCTATAGCGCGAGCCAGGCGCGCAACCGCATCACCATCTTCGGCGGCATCACCTATTTCGTGTATGACGAGAAGTTCGGCTGGTTCCAGGACTTCACCTTCCCCTGGACCGATCAGATCTCCGAGTACTCCATCACGGACGGCCAGTTCGTGGCGGACAGCGAGGTCATCATCGGCCGCACTCCGCTGCCCTTCTCGAACACGCACCTGCTCCTCGAGTCCAACATCCCGCACAACCAGAACGGGCAGGTCCTCATCGACGACATGCCCCACAACGAAGTGCTGCTCGGGAAGATCTACGGCGGCCTGTTCGCGCAGGAGCCCGCCCCCTCGCCCGTCACCTTCGCGTCCTCGACCGTCTACAAGGTCTACATCACTGTCGGGGTCCGGGGCGATGTGAACAAGGACGGGATCGTGAACTTCTCCGACCTCAACATCGTGCTCTCCCAGTTCGGCGGGGCCGGTTCGGGCGATCTGAATCTCGACGGCGTGGTGAACTTCACCGACCTGAACACCGTCCTCAGCAACTTCGGCGCGACCGCCGAGTGAGCCACGCAGGGCGGCCTCGTCGCAAGTTTCGGACCCGGGCGGTTGACACCCGAACCGGACCCGGCGACGATCCAGCCGTCACCACCGGAGAGGTGGCCGAGCGGCTGAAGGCGACGCTTTGCTAAAGCGTTATACGGGCCAAAACCTGTATCGGGGGTTCGAATCCCCCCCTCTCCGCTTCCAACTTCCAACGGCCCTCGGCAATCCCGAGGGCCGTTGTCGTTTTGACGCAGCCCGCAACGCGGTCCGCGCAAGGTGTTTCGAGCACTCCGGTATCATGTGAGGATGCCGAACGACGCTTCGAACGAAATGCCCGCCAATGTTGCCCCGATCGATCTCGCCGAGTTTGAGAACAAACTCGTCGTGCGCAACCTCCGCATGGAGGACTTCGACGCGCTCCTCGACATCCAGCGCCGCTCCTTTCCGGGGATGGTGACCTGGGACGCCGAGCAGATCCGCAGCCAACTCCGGATCTTCCCCGAGGGCCAGTTCTGCGTGGAGTACGACGGCCAGATCGTCGCCACGGCGAGCAGTCTGATCGTGGACTTCGAGCGACACGAGAACTGGCACGACTGGAAAGCCATCGCCGATTCGGGCTACATCCGCAACCACGACCCCGAGGGCGACACGCTCTACGGCATCGAGATCATGGTCGACCCGGACTTCCGCGGGCTCAAACTCGCTCGCCGCCTGTACGAAGCGCGCAAACAACTCGCGCGCAGCCGCAACATCCGACGCATCATCGTCGCGGGACGCATCCCGGGCTACGGCGCGCACGCCGACGAGATGTCCGCTTCGGAGTACGCCGACCATGTCGTCTCCAAGAAACTCTTCGACCCGGTCCTCACCGTCCAGATCTCCAACGGATTCTCTCTACGCGGCCTGATCCCGAACTACTTCCCGAGCGACACCGACTCAAAGGGCTACGCGACATTCCTCGAATGGATCAACCTCGACTATGTCAAGGAGCCCAACCAGCGCATGCAGACCGTCACGCGCGTGCGGCTCTGCCTCGTCCAGTACATGATGCGCCGTGTCGAGAGTTTCGACGAGTTCGCCAAGCAGTGCGAGTTCATCGTCGATGTCGGGTCGGACTACAAGAGCGACTTCGTCGTGTTCCCGGAACTCTTCACCACCCAGTTGCTGAGTCTCGTCCACAGCGATCGCCCGTCCGTCGCGGCGCGCAAACTCGCCGAGTTCACGCCCCAGTACCTCGAACTCTTCAACCATCTCGCCATCCGGTACAATGTAAACATCGTCGGCGGATCCCAGTTCGCCGTCGAGGGCGAGGAGTTGTACAACATTTCCTACCTCTTCCGGCGCGACGGCACGATCGGCAAGCAGTACAAAATCCACATCACGCCCAATGAGGCCCGTTGGTGGGGCGTCACGCCGGGCAATAAGGTCGAGGTCTTCGACACCGACCGCGGCAAGATCGCCATCCTCATCTGCTACGACAGCGAGTTCCCCGAACTCGCCCGCATCGCCGCGGCCAAGGGCGCCAAGATCCTGTTCGTGCCCTTCAACACCGACGAACGCTACGGCTACCTCCGCGTGCGCCACTGCTCGCAGGCCCGCGCGATCGAGAACCAGATGTATGTCGCGATCTCCGGCTGCGCGGGCATGATGCCCTTCGTCGACAACGCCGACATGCACTACGCGCAGTGCGCCGTGCTGACTCCGTCCGACTTCCCGTTCGCGCGCGACGCCGTCGCAAGCGAGAGCATGCCCAACATCGAGACCGTGGTGGTGCACGATGTCGATCTCGAACTGCTCCGGCGCAACCGCATGGACGGCACCGTCCGCCCGTGGACCGACCGGCGCAAGGAGATGTACAGCGTGCGCTACATCGACCCGGACCACGGCCCCCAGGAAGTCTGAGCCCCGGTGGCTTCGTTCGCAACGAACTCGCCGATCGCAAGGCGAGCGTTCTTCGCGCTGCTCTACTTCAGCGAAGGCGCGCCCATCGGCTACCTGTGGTGGGCGATGCCCGCGCGCCTCAGCAAGGCGGGCGTGCCCGTCGATCAGGTCGCCGCGATCGTCGCGATGCTCGCGCTGCCGTGGGCGTTCAAGTTCCTCTGGGCGCCCGCGATCGATCGCCTGCGCGGCAGGCGATGGGGCTACCGCGCGTGGATCACCGTCGCGCAGGTCGCGATGGGGCTCACGCTCCTCCCGCTCGGCGCGCTGCCCCTCAGCGACACGCTGGGCATCGTTTGGTGGCTGCTGCTCGGCCACGCGATCTCCGCGGCCACGCAGGATGTCGCGATCGATGCGCTCGCGATCTCGACCGTGCCCGAGCACGACCGCGCCAGAACCGCCGGGTGGATGCAGGCGGGCATGCTCGTCGGCCGCGCGCTGTTCGGCGGGCTCGCGCTGACCGCCGAGCGATGGATCGGCGCATCCGGAGTCGTGATCGCGTTGACGGGCTGCATATGGCTCACGCTCGCGGTTGTCTGGCTGTTCCCGCAGTCGCCCAACGAATCCGCGCGCAGACTCGACGACGCGCCGCCGCTCTTCCGTTCGATCGGGCGTGCGCTGTCACGACCAGCGGTGTGGTTCGGGCTGGGCATCGCGCTGATCGCAGGCGCTGGTTTCGAGTCCTTCGCCGGACTCGTCGGGCCCTTCCTCCTCTCCCGCGACATCGCGCAAGAGGACATCGGACTCTTCATCGCGTTCCCTGTCGTTGGGTGCATGATCGCCGGGAGTCTGGTCGGCGGGGTGCTCGGCGACCGACTCGGCCACCGGAGACTCATCGCGCTTTCCGTCGTCACGATCGCGCTCTGCGTCGTGGTGGTTGTCGTCGGTGACGCCGCGTTCAACGCGCGCGGGTGGGGGCTCATGGCGCTCGCCACGCCGCTGTACCTGTGCATCGGTTGCCTCGTCGCCGCGTCGTACGCGCTGTTCATGGACCTCTCTGATCCGACGATCGGGGGGACGCAGTTCAGCGCGTTCATGAGCGCGACCAACCTGTGCGAGGCCTGGGCGGTCGCGATGGCCGGCTCCCTCGCCGCCGCCCACGGGTACGGCCGGGCATTCCTCGTGACCGCCGCGCTCTCGCTGATCGCGCTGCCCCTGCTCCCGTTCACCAGAACACCGTCGCCCCAGGCACCGGCAGGGGCGAACGCGGTGTCAGACTGACGGCCGCACCCGCCCCGCGGGCTGCGACGGGCGTCCCTGACGGATATCATCCCGCCCCTCGCGGGCGTAGCTCAATGGCAGAGCGTCAGCCTTCCAAGCTGAATGTTGAGGGTTCGAGTCCCTTCGCCCGCTTTGGATACAAGTCCTGCCGAAATCGCCACTTGCGATGACCCGTCGATCGGCGACGGTGCGGCTCGGAGCGCAAAACTGCGCGGTTTTACACCGCGCTCCGCTCAGGAGTTCGCCCGATGCCCAAGACGCCCGCGTACCGAAC